>JBIIYQ010000020.1:0-34177 GCA_044346745.1 Usitatibacteraceae bacterium
TCTCGAACCGATAGGTTCATCGTCTTGTAACAACCCGACTTGCTTTCCATCGCAACACTCCTTTGTAGACTTCACAATATTGTGTTGCACTAATTATTTGAAACCGCCTAGTGTGGCATTCCCGCGACAACCGTGTTGAAGCCGGCGTCGACGTAAGTCACTTCACCCGTGACACCGCTCGCCAAATCACTCATCAGGAAGGCGGCGACGTTGCCGACCTCTTCTTGGGTGACCCCGCGTCGGAGCGGCGCGTGCTCTTCGAAGAAGCCGAGCATCTCGCGGAATCCGGCGATTCCCGCCGCGGCGAGTGTCTTGATCGGTCCAGCGGAAATGGCGTTTGCGCGAATGCCGCGTGGGCCCAGACTTGCGGCGAGGTAACGGGTGACCGCCTCAAGGCTCGCTTTGGCGGTGCCCATGGTGTTGTAGTTCGGCACCACTCGCTCCGCGCCAAGATATGAAAGGGTGAGCAGGGCTGAGGTCGGGTTCATGATGGGTAGCGCCGCTTTGGCCATCGCTGCATAGCTATAGCTGGAGATGTCATGTGCGACCCGAAAACTCTCGCGTGACAGGCCCTCTAAAAAATCACCCATGATGGCTTCCTTGGGCGCGAAGGCAATTGCATGGACAAACCCATCGAAGGTTCCCCATTCGGACTTGAGGCTGTCAAAACATGCCGCGATTTCGTCGTCGCGCGTGACATCACACGGCAGCACAATCTTGCCGCCAAAATCCGGAACCAGTTTGTGTACGCGGTCCTTAATGCCGTCGCCGGCGTAGGTAAAGGCCAGCTCGGCGCCTTCACGATGCATCGCCTTGGCGATGCCGTAAGCAATTGAGCGGTTAGAAAGAAGGCCGGTGACAAGTATTTTTTTGTTGGCGAGAAAACCCACGAGTCCACTCCAGAGAGACATAAAATGTGGGAAGAGTTTAGCCTAAGCCACCCTCGTATAAGGATTTCGATGTCGCCAGTAACAAGTGGGGTCTTGGGATCAAGGCCTGCGGCACCGTCGGGTTCGGAGCCCACAATGAATGATTGCAGCGCTAGCGAATCCCGGTAGACCCCCTGAATGAACCTGACAAATTCGACACGCAGAATTCTGGTGGTGCGTCGCGAGAATATCGGCGACTTGATCCTCACCACGCCGCTGATGCGGTTGCTGAGAGAGCAACTGCCCAACGCGCATATCGCCGCATTGGTCAACTCATACAACGCGCCGGTCCTAGACGATAACGATGATGTTGATGCGGTGTTCGTCTATACCAAGGGAAAACACGCCGACTCATGGTGGGGCAGCGTCGTCGCCCGTTATGAGCTGGTGCGTTTGTTCCTCAAGCTGAGGCGGATGCAGTTTGATGACGTGATCCTCGCTGAGCCGACTTACACGCCGCGGAACATCCGCCTCGCGCGTTTCATTCTCGGTAAGCCATGGTCTTCAGCGGAGCGTCGGGTAATTGGTTTTGAGCACGACGATGGAATGAATGCCGGTCTTGATGTGGTGGTGCCGAAATCGGCTATGGACGGTTTGCACCAAGCGCAGATCATGCTCCGTATCGCAGACGCTTACGGCTTCACCTTGCCAGTTGGTGCCATGGGGGATACGCCGTGCTGCCGGGTTGGTCGACCAAAGACGCCAGCGGCCGCCGGGATAACGGCGGTGGGACAAACCGAGCCGCTGCTAGTTCGGCTGCACATCGGGCTACACATCAGTGCGCGTAAGCCTTCACAGCGATGGTCGGTTGAGGCGTTCGCCGCGCTGGCCATGCAAATCCAACAGGCCGGCGATGTGAAGTTCAGCGTGTTTTGGTCTCCTGGTGCCGCCGACAACGCACTGCACCCCGGCGATGACGAAAAGGCGCAGGCGCTGAAAACACTCCTCGCAGCAACACCGGTGGCAGTTGAATTTGTTCAAACCAACGATCTCGCCACACTTATCGTCGGATTGGAGAGTGTCGACCTGTTGGTTTGCGCCGACGGCGGTGCCATGCACATTGCCGCTGGACTGGGTAAGCCAATCGTAGCCTTGTTTGGCGATTCCGACCCCATTCGCTGGCGTCCCTGGGGGGTACCGCATCGGGTGGTTCAAGCGCCGTCGAGGGACGTCGCAGCGATCGGGATTAACACAGTTTTTGATGCGTTTGTCGCGTTGACGGCGGAATGTGGTTTTGACAGCAAATTTGCCCCCCACAAGAGTGTAAATATGACGCCGCCGTGACAGGGTTTTCGGTATAGTTGCGTGTCGTTTTGGGGCTCGGTTTTACCGGCTGCCGGGCGACGGTCAACCAGAAGTTGTTTTCGCTCTGCCATTCCGCAAATTGGGGTAACTATGGGGTCGTTCTCGCCAAACAGTACATTCGGTAAGCTGACCGCGATCATTGGTCTGGCGCTGGTGTCAATTGGCAGTAGTGCGTCCACTCCGACAACGCCCGGCGCCGCGTATATGCCAGACAAAAACAAAGTGCTGCGCTACGCCTTTGAGGTTGCAGAGTCGA
Source organism: Usitatibacteraceae bacterium (assembly GCA_044346745.1). Taxonomy (GTDB): domain Bacteria; phylum Pseudomonadota; class Gammaproteobacteria; order Burkholderiales; family Usitatibacteraceae; genus UKL13-2. Next base: position 2,491 of record JBIIYQ010000020.1, read on the forward strand.
GTATGGATCCGCAGAAGGTTTCGGACTTGTACTCGACGATCGTCCATAACGCCATTTTTGATACGCCGCTTCGATATGACTACCTGGCGCGGCCGTTGAAGGCAGTTCCGAATACACTCGTCGGGATGCCGGAGATCTCGGCCGACTTCAAGACGCTGACCATGCGTGTTAAGTCAGGTATCTATTTTGCCGACCATCCGGTGTTCGGCGGCAAGAAGCGCGAACTGACAGCCGAAGATTACGTTTATTCAATCAAGCGCCTGTTCGACCCGGCGTTGACCGCACCCTTGCTTGGAGAGGTTGAAGGGAAAATCGTCGGCTCCACCGAATTCATGACGCGTGTGCGAAAAGCTAATAGGATGGATTACGACACACCCATGGAGGGCCTGCGCGCCTTGGATCGCTATACGTGGCAGATTAAGCTCAATGACACGCAGCCCGATTTTTTTTACATGCTCACGGATTGCCGCGTTTCGTGCGCCGTCGCCCGCGAGGTGGTTGAAAAGTACGGCAATGATATTGGCTCGCACCCGGTTGGCACCGGCGCTTACAAACTGGTGTCGTGGAAGCGCAGCTCGCGGATGGTGTTTGAGTACAACCAAAATTTCCGAGAGGCCTACTTCGAGGGCGAGCCCGCCGCGGATGACCTCGAGGGACAGCAGATCTTGGCGCAGATGAAGGGTAAACGGTTGCCGCAGGTGCATCGCGTAGAGGTGTCGATCATTGAAGAGCGTCAGCCGCGTTACCTCGCGTTCTTGAATAACGAGTTTGACATGCTTTGGCTATTTCCAGAGGACTTTGCCAACATCGCCTTCCCCGGCAATAAGATCGCACCGGGCCTGGCCAAGGCTGGTATTCGCATGCAGCAAGTGCCGGCGCTCGACATTCACTTCGTCTATTTCAACATGGAGGATGCGACAGTCGGCGGCTACACGCCGGATAAGATCGCGCTGCGCCGCGCGATTTCGCTCGGATATAAAGCCTCGGACGAAATTTCGATCATCCGCAAGGGGCAGGCGATTCCGGCCTACACACCGTACGCGCCAGGCTCGCAAGGCTGGACGCCTGAGTTCAAAACCAATATCGGCGAATACGATCCCGCCAAAGCGAAGGCATTACTCGATCTGTATGGCTACAAGGACGTTGATGGCGACGGCTATCGCGAGATGCCCGACGGCTCGGCGCTAGTCTTGAGAAACAATTCGACACCGACCGACCGGGACAAGCAATTCGATGAGTTGTGGAAGCGCTCGATGGACGCGATCGGCATCAAGATCGAGGTTCGCAAGGGCAAGTGGCCAGATTTTCTGAAGGCGTCGGACGCTGGCAAGCTCATGATGTGGCAGCTTGGTGGTGCGGCCACGACCCCAAGTGCCGACACTTGGCTTCAGACCTACTACGGCCCCAACGCCGGCTTCAAGGGAAATCGCTCGCGTTTCAAAAACGCCGAGTACGACCGCCTGTTTGAGGCCAGTGAACAGCTGCCACACGGCCCCGAGCGCACCAAGCTTTACCAAGAAATGGCGCGCATTCTCGCGGCTTACGCGCCATCAAAAATCAACACGCACCGCATCCTCACGGATTTGTATTACCCGTATCTGGTGGGTTTTCGCCGCCCGGCAGTGCAGTCACAGAGCTGGTGGCGATTCGTAGATATTGATGTGCCGCTGATGAAGCAATACGAGGCAAAACGCTGATGTTGAGTTTTTATATGACGATTTCGCGGGCGCTGCTGCTGGTTGCGGCGCTCGTGTCGTTGCCGAGCTATGCGCAGGCAGATCCAAACAAAGTGTTGCGTTGGGCATTTGAGACTGCGGAGACCGGTTTCGATCCGCCGCAGACCTCAGACTGGTATTCAAGTTACGTCTTCGCCAACATTTTTGATACGCCGTTAACCTACGACTATCTGGCGCGCCCGGTGAAATTGAAGCCCAATGTCCTAGAAGCGATGCCGGACGTCTCACCGGACGGTTTGGTTTACACGCTCAGGTTTCGCAAGGGCATTTACTTCGCTGATGACGCAGCGTTCAACGGCCAAAAGCGTGAGCTCGTCGCCGCGGATTTGGCCTATTCGATGAAGCGTTTGTTTGATCCGAAAACGCGCTCACCGAATTTGTCGTATCTCGACGGCAAGATTGCCGGCATGGAAAAAGTTCGCCAGAAGCAGCGTGAGACTGGCATCTTTGATTACGACATGCCGGTCGAGGGGTTTGAGTTGGTCGACCGCTACACCCTTCGCATCAAGCTGGTGGCGCCGGATTACAACTTCCTCTATATCCTCGCCTACAACGGTGCTTGCGCGATTGTCGCGCGTGAAGTGGTGGAGAAATATGCCACAGACATCATGGCGCACCCGGTGGGGACGGGGCCGTATAAGCTGGATTCATGGAAGCGATCGTCGAAGACTGTTTTGGTTGCCAACCCCGGGTTTCGGGAAGAGTACTGGGAGGCCGAGCCAAACGCGGACGACGCGAAGGGGCAGGAAATCGCGAAGAAGATGCGCGGCAAACGTTTGCCCATGATCGGTCGGATCGAGTTCTATGTGATCGAAGAAACACAACCACGCTGGTTGTCGTTTCGCAATATGCAACACGACTATATCGACCGGGTTCACCCCGACTTCATCAATCAAGCCTATCCCAACAACCGGCTGGCAAAGGACTTGGAAAAGCTGGGCGTGCAGGTCAGCCGCACGGCGGCGATGGAAGTCACGTACGCTTACTTTGGTATGGAGAACCCCGTGGTGGGGGGCTATACCCCGGAGAAGGTTGCGCTGCGCCGCGCCATCAGCATGGGTTACAACGCGCCGGAAGAAATTGCCATCAATCGCAAAGGCCAGGCGGTTGCGGTCCATACACCGATTGGTCCCGGGGCGTTCGGTTATGAGGCTGATTTCCGCTCGCGTGCCACTGAGTATGACCCGGCAGCTGCAAGGGCGCTACTCGATGTGTACGGATACAAAGACCGCAATGGCGATGGCTATCGGGAGAATCCGGACGGCACGCGCCTTGAGATTCTGATGTCGTCGACGCCGACGCTGCGTGACCGTCAGCTCGATGAAGGCTGGAAAAAAAGCATGGAAGCCATCGGCATTCGGATCTCGTTTCCGAAAGCGCAATGGCCTGATCTATTGAAGGAATCGCGCGCCGGCAAACTCATGAGCTGGCGGCTGGCGTGGGGAGCGCAGTATCCGGACGCCGACGCGTTTTACTTAATGCTGTTCGGGCCGAACGCCGGTCAGGCTAATCATGCGCGGTTTAAAAACGAAGAGTTTGACCGACTGTATTTGAAGGCGCGCATGACCCCGCCTGGCGACGAACGCTTGGCGATGTACCGGCAGATGAATCGTATTTTCCTGTCACTAGCACCGTGGCGACTGGGAGTTGCGCGGATGGACACCGACCTCACGCATGCGTGGGTGCAAGGCTATCAGCGTCATCCAACATTGCGTGGTGTTTGGAAAATGGTCGATATGGATTTGGACGTGCAGCGTCAGGTTCGTAAAGAGTAAAAGTCCAGTACTGGCGGGCATTTTCAGGCATTTACGGCTGAAACGGCAAGCAGGACGGGCAGTTTTAGATTGCAATCGGACGTACTACGAGGAGTGAGTTTTGCCAACGATTGACACACCAACTGTTGAACATCACACGTCAGGGTTAGTGACGGGTATGTCGCCTGTGACGCGTGTGCCGTTGGCGTTGCGGTCAGCTGTATTCTTCGGGGCGATTGTCCTCATTACGTGTCTATCGACTTTGGCGTCAACGGTCTTCGCCGCAGACGCGGGGAAAAAGACGATCAAGATTGCCTTCCGCGCCATTGAAACCGGCTTCGATCCGCAAAAGATCGAAGATCGTTATTCGGTTGGGATCTGCGAGAACCTGTACGAATCGCTACTGACCTACGATTGGTTGGCGCGTCCGGTAAAGCTGATGCCACAGGTTGTAGAGAAAGTGCCGGAGGGCGAGGAGGGCGGCACACGTTTCACCTTCCGCATTAAGCCAGGCATCTTGTTTGCGGACGATGCAGCGTTTGGCGGTAAGAAGCGCGAACTGGTCGCCCGCGACATGGAATACGCTATCAAGCGCTTCCGTGACCCCGTTGTGCGCAGCCCTTACTCATGGCTGTTTGAAGACAAGATTGTCGGCCTCGACGAGTACGTCGAGAGCATCAAAAAAAGCGGCGCCAAGTTTGATTACGACAAGAAGATCGAAGGCATCACCCTTGTCGACAAGTACACCATCTCGTTCAAGTTGCGCTCGCCGGATTACAATTTCATCTACTTTTTTGCGATACCCAATGTCGTGCCCGTCGCGCGCGAGGTGATCGAGAAGTATCGCGATGACACAAATGCACACCCCGTTGGCACCGGGCCTTTTGTGCTTAAGGAATGGGTACGCGCCTCCAAGATCGTGCTTGAGCGCAATCCCAACTATCGTGGACACACGCTTAACACCGAGTTTGCCGATGCAAACGACCCCTGGGATCGCGACGCCATCAAGTCGCTCGCGGGCAAAACGCTACCGCTTATAGACCGAGTTGAGATCACGCCTATTGAACAGGATCAGCCGCGCTTCTTGGCGTTTATGGACAACCAGCACGACTACCTTGAAGAAACGCCGCTTTCGTTCGTGTCACAGCTATTCTCGAACGGCCAACTTTCGCCCGCGATGGTAAAGCGCAACGTTCGGGTCTTTCAAGAGACACAGCCGGAGATTGTTTGGGACGGCTTTAACCTAGACGATCCGATTGTTGGCGGCTATAAGCCGGAGAATGTCGCGCTACGACGTGCCATCATTCACGCACATGATGTTCAAGCCGAAATTAGCATCGTCCGCAGCGGGCAAGCGGTGCAAATGCACGGGCCGATCGGCCCCGGTGTGGTGGGATTTGACCCGACTTTCCGCACTGCCGAACAACAGTACAACTTGCCTGCCGCCAAAGCGCTGCTCGATTTGTACGGCTATGTGGACAAAAACGGTGACGGCTGGCGCGACATGCCGGATGGCCGGCCACTGACCATTGAATACAAATACCGCGCCAATGAAAGTGATGCGCGGCAGAGTGCGGCACTGTGGGTGAAAAATATGGCAGCGGTCGGGATTAAGATGACAGCGAAAGAGGTACTGTTTGCGGACTTGATCAAGGATCGCAAAGTCGGCAAGTTTCAGATGTCCGGTTTTGCGTGGATCGCCGACTATCCCGACGCGCAGAATTTTCTGCAGTTGCTTTACGGGCCTAATACCGACATCTCCAACGACTCACGCTTCAAGCTCGCCGCCTACGATCAGCTGTATTCTGCCGCGCTGAAATTGCCAGATGGCCCAGAGCGCAATCGTTTGTACCGGGAGATGAGCCGGCTCATCGTGGTCTACGCGCCGTGGCGTTTTACCCTGCATCGCTCGTTTAGCCACTTCATCAACCCCTGGGTGAAGGGTTACAAAAAACACCCGATTTATTACACGGCATTCAAATATCTTGATGTTGACCTCGCCATGCAGCGCAAGGTGATGCAACAATAGTTTTTTTCATCCAACGTAATACTGTTTTTGAGGGAGGCCCATGGGTGCCTACATACTAAGAAGAATTGGACAAATGGTGCCGACGCTTGCCGGCGTGATGTTGCTCATATTCGTTTTGTTTAATGCGGTCGGTGGTGACCCTGCGCTGGTGTTGGCAGGAAAAATTACCAACAAAGAACAAATCGAGAACATCCGCAAGCAGCTTGGGGTGGATCAGCCTTGGTACGTACAAATGGGCTACTTCGGTTTTGAGGTCGCCACCGGCTTTACATGCACATGGCGGTCGTTCACAGAGAAGCCTGAGCCGCCGAAGAGTGATCCAAAGGCGGATGCCAAGCCTGACACCAAGGCTGCGCCGAAGGCCGCACCACCGAGCGGTTGCCAAGCAGTGCGTTCGTGGGCGACTAACGAAGAGGTGCCGAAGATTCTCGCCACGCGCATTGGGCCAACGCTGTCGATCATGATCCCGGTATTGGTGCTGGAAACCATCATCGCCATCTTCTTGGCGATCGGTGTGGCATACGTTCGCGGTACCTTGACCGATCGCATGATCATGATGATTTGTACGGTCGCGATGTCCATTTCGTTTTTGGTATACATCATCGTCGCGCAGTATTACTTTGGCTTTAAGTGGGGTGTCTTCCCGGTGCAGGGTTGGAGCGGCAACTTCTGGAAAGACATGGCGAACTACGCGCCGCTGCCGATCATGCTGGCGATTTTTGTCGGCCTGGCACCTGCTTTGCGCCTCTATCGCAGCTTTTTCTTGGACGAAATCAACAGCGACTACGTCCGCACGGCCCGCGCAAAGGGGCTTTCGGAAAACAAGGTGTTGCTGAAACACGTCATGCGCAACGCGATGATCCCGATCATCACCAACGTTGGCATTGCCATCCCCAGTTTGTTTGTGGGGTCGTTCTTGTTGGAATCGTTCTTCTCGATTCCCGGTCTCGGTCGTGAGATCTTGGTCGCGGTAAACCGCTCGGACTTCCCAGTCATCAAAGCGGCAACCGTTTATTTAGCAATGATCACGATGATCATCAATTTGCTGGTTGATATCACCTATAAAGCAATCGACCCGCGGGTGACATTCAAATGAAAGCCAAAAGTTCGAACGCATCTGCGTTGTTGCACGCCGATTTTCAGGGACTCGTGTACAAGTACGTACACGTCGTCCCCGAAAATGCGACCTGCGCCTCGCATCTGCGTGATCCTTTTGGCTTTCAGGCCAACCGACATGAGGTTGTTGCACGTTTTCCCTCTCCCCAACCCCTCTGCTGCGCTTCAAGTGTTCCCTTGTCCCGCAAGGGGCGCGGGGCTAGTAGCTGCGATTTAAGGAGTTCCATATGAGTGCTGTCCTAAATCAACCGCCATCGGCGCCTGTCGCCGCACCGCTGCACCAGCCGTCCCCCGGACTTTGGACGCTGGCCTGGCGTCGACTCAAGCGAGACAAGATCGGTATGACTGCGCTGGTCGTTGTCATTTTCTTCCTCTTGCTCATGGCGGGGTCGTACACCGGTCTCGTGGCCAAGAACTGGTCGAAGGAAGTCGGTGTTTCATACGCCAACCCGAGTTTTATGGCGGGTTCGGAAAATCTTGAGGCAGCCCAGGCGGCACAGAAGGACACTTCCGCAAAAGTGCCATTCGTTGATTTGTCCGACATTGATCCGCTCGCTCCAAAGTATGAAGAGTGGGCCAAACGGACCGCGGAAATCAAGATTACCGACACCCCGCGCGCCGATACACTTCTGTTTGGTGGCGACAAGTGGGGCCGCGACGTTATTCAGAAAGCCATCAAGGGTGCTGAAACGTCGATTTTTGTCGGTCTGGTTGCGGCGCTGCTGGCAACCATTATCGGCACGGTCCTCGGGGCAATCTCAGGTTACATGGGCGGCAAGACCGGCGACTTTTTGGAGTGGTTCTACAACGTCTTCACCTCGATTCCGTACATCCTCCTCATCCTCGCATTTGCCGCGGTGTTCAAGCGGGGTCTCGATACCATCATTTTCATCCTGGCGTTCACCGGCTGGACTGGTATCTACCGTTTGGTGCGTGCCGAGTACATCAAACATGCTTCACGCGAATACGTCAAAGCCGCGCAAGCGATCGGTGCGTCCCACACCCGCCGTATGTTTGTTCACATCCTGCCAAACGTCTCACACGTTTGTTTGGTTCAGCTGTCGCAACACGTCGTCCAGTTCATCAAGGCCGAAGTGATCTTGTCCTTCCTGGGTTTGGGCGTGCCGGTCGATTCCGTCTCATGGGGCACCATGCTTGCCGAGGCGCAATCCGAGTTGGTGATCGGCAAATGGTGGCAACTTGTTGCTGCGTCGGTTTCGATGGCGTTACTCGTCACGGCTTTCTCGATGCTCACGGATTCACTGCGTGATGCGCTCGATCCAAAAATTAAGTGACAGATTTTCTTGCGAAATTCTGCAGAAATTTCGCATAGAAAATCGTCATCCCCGCGCAGGCGGGGATCCAAGTTAATCACTAGGTGAACACAAAAATGGATAACCTACTCGAAGTACAAAACCTCAACGTCAAGTTTCGCCTCGACGGCGGGACGATCTTTGATGCCGTCAAAGGTGTTTCCTTTGATGTTCCGCGCAACTCGACGGTCGCCCTCGTGGGTGAATCCGGCTCAGGCAAATCGGTTTCGGCGATGTCGATCGTGCGCCTGCTTCCACCCGAGCAGGCCATCCTGTCGCTGGATAGCAAGATCTTGTTCAATGGCCAGAACTTGCTGACGCTGGAAGATGCGCCGATGCGCAGCATCCGCGGCAAAGATATCTCGGTAATTTTCCAAGAGCCGATGACCTCTCTGAACCCGGTCTTTACCTGCGGCGACCAAATCGCCGAGACGCTGCGGCTGCACATGGGGATGACGCGTAAACAGGCGTGGGCCCGTGCGGAAGAGTTGATGAATGAAGTGGGCATTCCGACGCCGAAGTTGCGGATGCATTCATTCCCGCACGAAATGTCTGGTGGTCAGCAACAGCGTGTGATGATCGCGATGGCGATTGCCTGCGAGCCGAAGTTGTTGATTGCAGACGAGCCAACCACGGCGCTCGACGTGACCATCCAGAAGCAGATTTTGGATTTGATCGGATCACTGCAACAGAAACACAAGATGTCGGTGTTGTTTATCACTCACGATTTGGCGGTGGTCGGTGAGATCGCAGATCACGTCGTGGTGATGCAGCAAGGCGAGATCAAAGAGAAGGGTACGGCCAAAGCAATTTTTGAAGCACCGCAGCATCCGTATACAAAAGCCTTGCTCTCGTGCCGTCCGAATGTGGACTCGCGCCCGAAGCGTCTGCCTGTCATCGAGGACTTCCTGCGCCCAGAAGGATTGAGTCCGGAGAATCTCACACAGCAAACGCGTGGTTATGCGCCTGACGATGAAATCGTACTTGACGTCCGCAATCTGTCAAAACGATTTCAACTCAAGGACGGACTATTTAAGAAGCGTGAAGTCGCCGCTGTAAAAGGCGCGTCGTTCAAACTGGCGCGCGGCAAGACGCTCGGCTTGGTGGGGGAATCAGGTTCGGGCAAGACCACCGTCGGCCTGACACTCATGCGTTTGCATAGCGCCTCGGGTGGCGAAGTGTTGTTTGATGGCGTTGATTTGCTGAAGCTCTCCGAGAAGGAGATGATGAAGTACAAGCGCCGCATCCAAATCGTTTTCCAGAATCCGTATGCCTCGTTGAACCCGCGCTTTACCGTCGGGCAAATCTTGTTGGAGCCGATGAACATTCACAAGATCGGTGCCAATGAGCAGGAACGTGTGCAGATGGCGATGGCGTTACTGAAACGTGTCGGAATGCCCGAGGTGTCGTTCTACAAATACCCACACGAGTTTTCCGGCGGCCAACGTCAGCGTATTGCAATCGCACGCTGCCTGACGATGAAGCCGGATGTGCTGATCTGTGACGAATCGGTATCGGCCTTGGACGTTTCCGTGCAGGCGCAGGTGCTTAACCTGTTGCAGGACCTGCAAGACGAGTACAAGATGAGTTACATCTTTATCTCGCACGACTTGGCGGTGGTGAAGTACATCTCTGATGAGGTGATGGTGATGTCCGAAGGTGATGTTGTCGAAGTCGCGAACTCCGACGAGATTTACCTCAACCCGAAGCAGGAATACACCAAGCGGTTGTTGGGTTCCATTCCGAAGGGTTGGCAGGAAGGCAAAGAAGCGGCTTAGACAAACTCTTTATTCCGCGGGCATTTCCAGCCAAATTGTGCTGAAGATGCCCGTAGATAAAGGAGTTTTGTCAGCCGGTGACAGTCAGTCTAAGCCCAGGCCGTAGTACCGCATTCGCCTTCAACCGATTCAACGCGAGTAGCGCGTCGACACTGGTTTGAAATTTACGCGCGATGGCGTAGAGGGTATCGCCATTGCGAACGGTGTAGGTCACAGCGGCGTTTGCCTTAGCGCGGTTCGGTGTATTGGCAACAACCTTTGCGCTGGCCGCGCCCCTTGAAAGAGACGGCTTGCCAGCATCGGCTACCACCGGCGTCTCGAAGTTACCGGCCGCACTACTTGGTACCCGCAAGCTCTGTCCAAGTGTCACCGTGTTGCCGACCAACTGGTTTTCCGCCTTCAGCGCGACGAGAGGTATACCAGCGCGTTTGGCAATATTAAATAAGGTGTCGCCTTTCACAACGCGGTAGGCGATCCACATCGAGGCAACGGTATCGCCCGGCATGGCCTCTGAATTGGACTCACCAGCGTCAGATGAAGCCATACTCGCGTCGGATAAACTCGCTGTCGTTGCTGACATTACGGCAGCAGTCGTCGCTTCCGGCGGTTCAATTTTGGTCACGCGCCCCAATCCGGCAAACTGAATCGGATCCGACTTAGAAGGCCCTTTGATCAACGGGCCATTGTCGCCGTCGATACCCGTGGCCGTGCCGTACAACTGTTCACGCTTTAGCAACACCTTCTGTTCAAACGCCGCGAGGATCGCACTTGCATCCTTGGGGTTTGGTGCCATGAAGTTGGCCGGCGCGGTGAATCTGCCCTTGCGTTCCTTAAAGGGGCCGTTGGTCGCCCGTAGGTAAGCCGCCGTCATGCCGTGCCGGCGAGCCACGGCGTCTACCGCCTCACCGCGTTTGGCCGATACCGCAGTCCACGACACCATAGGCGCATTCAGCGACTTATAAAGGTCGAGGTTAAAGCGAAAGATGTCGGCGTGTTCGATCGGCACCAAAAAATACCCCGTGCCGGAAGCGGCCACCGGGCGGTTAAACGAAGGATTGAGTTGCGCGAAGGATTCAGGTTCCATTTCGGCAAGTTTTGCGGCGAGACTGACATCGATCTTTTCCGGTGCCGGCACCATCGTAAAGAACGGACGATTTTCAACGGCGGGCAATTCGATGCCGTAACTCGCTGGCGACAAGATGATGTTCTTCACCGCGATTAACTTTGGAACGTAGGCTTTGGTTTCGTTCGGCAAGCGTAGATTAACAAAATCAGTCGGTAGCCCTCTGCGCTGGTTATAGACGATGGCGCGGCCGACACAGCCTTCGCCGCAGTTGTAGGCGGCAAATGCCAGTTCCCAAGAGTTGAACATGCCGTACAACTTGGTCAGGTAGTCGAGTGCGGCATTGGTGGAGAGCAACACATCGCGGCGGTTGTCTGTCAGGAAATCTTGCTTCAAGCCAAAGTTTTTGCCGGTCGAGGGGATGAATTGCCACATTCCGGATGCATGCGCGCGCGAATATGCCTGTGGGTTAAACGCACTTTCGATAATTGGAAGCAGGACGATCTCAGTCGGCAGCCCGCGTTTCTCGACTTCTTCGATGATGTGGTGCATGTAACGCGCACCACGCTCGACAAAGCGATTGATGTAGTCCGGACGATTGGCGTACCAAAGTTCTTGGCTTTGGACGAGGGGCGACACCAGTTCGCCCATGACAAAGCCGCGACGAACACGCTGCCAAAGGTCAGTTTCGACCGGCGCTGTCGTGGCATCTAGAGATGCCGACGGCGTTTTAGCTTTAGACGTTCCAGCCGCGTTATCCGGCGCGATGGGCGGCAAATCATTTGCTGCAAGCACAGCAAAACTCGGGCAAGCCAGAAAGAGTGCGAGCGCGCAAATCCAAGAGGGGCGAGACATGCACGAATTATAGCCGCCAGCAGATCGCAAGTTGATTGTGAGGCGTCGCACCGGCGTTCGACGTTGCGACACCTTGATCATGTCCTGTTCTGTAAAGTTAGTCCTCTATCAGCTTTTTATGCCGGCAGCTAAGCGGCGCACAGCCTTGAACGAAGTGTGATTAAAAAACGATCATCCCATTAACAGATCCTTGCCTACATCTTTCTTCGATTGTATTCTCCGCCATCGAACATAAAATGGCGGTTACATTGACAACAACGGTCTCACCAAAAGACGTAAGAAAGTGGCTTAACGATGCGACTGATTAATGGTTTGATTGCAGCGGCAATCACGGCGCTGGCAGGATGTTCGACGATGCCAGCCCCTGAATATTCAATTTCCAATCCGATTGTTCAAAAGTCGCTGAGTGGGGTTTCATGCCCTGACCAGCCAACAATCGAAAGCGTTTCTGCGAGCTTGCAGATCACGGCGGCAAACCTTGAAACGGTGCTCAAAAATCGCGCTGTTTCCTTAACGGATTTTTGCGCAGCGTCAGCCGAGAGAAAGATGAGACACCTGACTAAAGGTGTGGTGGCACGAACCGGTGAGTACCCCGGCGGCGCAGACCAATACTTCCGCTTGCTGCGGATGGGCGGCGACGTTGAGGGACACCAGAAGCGCTACGCTGATGCTGCGAAACAGGCGTTCGAAGAACGAGAAACCGCTCTAAAAGAGTTAGCTGCACAGCCGGGCTTTAATCGTAAAGCGGCCGCAGTTTGGGACAACCTGGGTCCGGGCAATGTCGGCGGTCGTATTCGTTCGATTCTTGTAGACCCAACGAACCCCAACATCGTTTGGTTGGGCGCGGTAACGGGAGGAGTTTGGAAATCCTTGGATGGCGGTAACTCCTGGCGGTCCACAACAGACGCGCTGGGTTATGTCGGCATATTTAGCCTCACGATGATGCCCGGAAACCCGAACACGATCTTTGCCACGACGGGTGAATATGCAAATTCGTCAGGCCCTGGAATCATCGTCACCCGAGATGGCGGCAATAGTTGGAGCCTCATCAAGCCTGCAGGTGGCGCCGGTACCGCCCTTGCGTTGGCACGAAGTCTTGTAATTCACCCAACACAGACAAATCTCATGCTGGTTTCAGCGGACTATCAGGGGATATGGGGGAGTAGCGATGGTGGGGTAACTTGGCAGCAGCGACTGAACACCAGCGTAACTTCAGGCAGCAGCACGTCATATTTCAGCGTCAAATGGCTGCGCCAAGACCCAAACAACGCCAACAACCTTATCGCCAATACGACGTATCGAGGAATTTTAGTCTCAAGTGATTTTGGATTGACTTGGAGTTATGCGAACGGATTTCAGGGGAATGACAGCAATGACTTTCGCGACATTCACTTCGCTTATGCGAAATCCACTCCGGGAAGAATCTACGCTTCAATCACCGCAAAATCGGGCGATGCCAACAAGCGATACGAGATTTGGCGCTCGGATAACGGTGGCAAAGATTGGGTGTATTTGGCTCGAGCCTCTTCTTCGACTTGGGGGGCTACGGACCGATCCCAAGGTGGTTACAACCATGTCCTTTGGGTAAACCCGACTAACGCGAATCACCTCCTACTAGGCGAAGTTGTCTTGCTGCAATCGTTGGACGGCGGCAGCACATGGGCTATGGTTAATGACTATGCGACCCGTCCTGTCTCGTCGGCCAACTTGCCGTTCCCCACGGCCGCCCTTGCAAATGGAGGATCCAATGTCTGGCTTCATCCGGATCACCACGTTATTCTTACTGACCCCAACTTCAACGGGTCAACTAACCGGCGAGTGTGGTTTGGCAATGATGGCGGCATTTGGCGTACCGACGATGTGACTCAGCTGCGAGTGGATCCTGTTTCATACACAGACTATGGGACGAGGGTCGGGCCGCTGAAGTACCTGAATAACGATCTGCGCATTACCCAGAGCTATTTTGTCAATGGCTCTGCATGGTTGGGCGGCGCAATCATTACGGGCCTGCAGGATAACGGCACGACGATGTATCGAGGCGACGCCGCCAATTGGTGGCAACCGACTGGCGGCGACGGCATGCGTGCGGCGTTTAATCCGAACAACCCGTTTCAGTTTTTGACGACCTATCAGCAGGGTGCAGTGTCACAAGTGAATTTGACCGAGACAGGGGTGACCTCCAAGCAAATTTGGGCAGGCTCGGAATCGGACCCATTCTTCACCTACATCGAACAAAACAGAAATAGCCCCAACCGGGTTTACATGATGAACACGTCGCTTTGGGCAAGCGATGATATTTGGAGCGCGGCGCCAACACGAAAGCAAATTCTCGGTCCTGACCCTGCGGACGCAAAAAACAACATCGTCGCGGCAACGGTTGCCCCAAGTAACGCGAACAGCGTCTGGGTGATTAGGCGAGACGGCGGCCTGGTGCAAAAGACTTCAAACGCATTGGACGCTACTCCGAGTTGGCAGAGCTATAAATTGCCCATCGGAACTTCCGGGTATGGGACGCGGCTTTTCATTGACCCATCAGATTCCAATCGAGTCTATGCGACGTTTGGCTGGACCCAGGCAAGCAAATCCATTTTTCGCACCATCGATGGCGGAGCGACCTGGCAGGACATCACCGGCACTCTGGGCAACCGCTATGTGTACACAGTGACGCAGCATCCCCTTAAAAACACAATGCTTTACGCAGGGACTGAGTTTGGGCTTTATACAAGCGAGAACGATGGGGCTTCGTGGAAATTAGCGCCAGACCTTGCACCCGGTGTCGCGATCGAAGACTTGCAATGGTTTGATAATCGAACCCTCCTCATCGCATCGTACGGGAGAGGCGTCTTTCGCGCATCCAATCCGTCGGTCGATATTGTTGGGGACGGCGCGGCGCAGACAATCAATTTTCCTGCAGGCCAATCTGTGAGAGTTTCTGCTGGTACGACGACGCCAAACGCTTCGGCGTCGTCAAACCTACCATTGAATTTTACGAGCCTGACGCCGTCGGTCTGTTTGGCAAATGACAGGACTGTTACCTTGGTAAAGCGCGGATCCTGTCAGCTCAAGGCATTTCAAGTGGGTGACCGTAATTTCTTACCCGCCGAGCCGGTTACGCAAACAATAGAAGTTCTAGATTTGAGTGCGCAGCTAGTGGCGTCGGCTCTCTCAGTTGTGCAGCCCGGGCAATCATACTTTGGCCGGTTACTGATAGGCGGCTCTCAGCCACCAAATTCAGTCAGCGTTTCTGGGCTTCCGGCGGGTTTGATCGCCACCTATGATGGTCTTGGTAACCTAACGATCTCAGGAAGCACGAGCGCCCAACCCGGGACTTATTCGGTCTCGATTCGTTATACCAATTCTATTGAGTCAGCAACGCTGAACGCTAGTATCGATGTGCGTGCACGCCCAAGTCTATCGCCACCAGCGGCGACGCGCGTCAGTTCAGGCGGATCTCACACTTGTATCGTCGTGAACGGCGGGGTTCAATGCTGGGGCGGGAATTCTTATGGCCAGCTCGGGACAGGCAATTACGCGAACAGCTCTTCGCCAACTCAAGTCATTGCGGCAGGTAGCAACGTCACCGAAATTTCCACAGGGACATACCACACCTGCGCGGTGGTGAGCGGTGGTGCGCAGTGTTGGGGCTACGGTGCCTACGGGCAGCTTGGAAACAATAGTACCGCAAGTTCCAATACCCCTGTGCAGGCTATTCCCAGCGGCAGCAACGTTACTGCCGTGTCGGCAGGTTCTCAGCATACGTGTGCGGTTGTCGCCGGGGGCGTGCAATGTTGGGGGTACAACAACAACGGGCAACTTGGCACCGGCAACACATCAAACCGGTCTGTACCCGTAGCCGTTATTCCAGCCGGTAGCAACGTCACTGCAATTGCCACCGGCGAATACCATACCTGCGCAGCGGTCAATGCCGGAGTGCAATGTTGGGGCTACGGCGCCTTTGGGCAGTTGGGCAACAACAGTAACGTCTCTGCTAATTCCCCAGTCCAGGCAATTGCTGTGGGTAGCGGGGCGACTTCCGTTGCGGCCGGTCAATGGCATAGTTGTGCCGTGGTTAACGGCGGGCTGCGCTGCTGGGGGGAGGGATCAGATGGCAGGCTAGGAAATGGCAGCACGCGCCAATCCAGTGTTCCCGTGCAGGTCGTTCCTTCGGGAAGTGGGGTGACGGCAGTAGCGGGCGGTGCCAGACACACGTGTTTCGTGATTGACAGCGGTGTGCGATGTATGGGCGCAAACTCAAGCGGTCAGCTCGGCAATGATGGTTCCAGCTCGAGTGCAGTTCCACTGCAAACGATCGCGGCCAAGTCAGGTGTGACGATCGTAGCGACTGGGGCGGCTCATACCTGTGCCATCGTCAATGGGCAGACATTGTGCTGGGGTAACAATGCAACCGGCCAAATAGGCGATGGCAGCTCCTCTACTTTGCCGCCAACCGTCGCAATTGCTGTCGGCGGGAATGCCACTGTAGTCGCCTCGTCCGAGGGCCAGACGTGCGCGTTGGTACGCGGTGGCGTCTCATGCTGGGGAACTAATGAGTTTGGCCTCGGGGATGGTGTTTCTAACCACAGCACAACACCGGTCTCGGTCGTTGCGGCGAGCTCGGGTGCAACTAGCATTGCTGTGGGCAATCAGCACGCTTGTGCCGTGGTTGCGGGTGCGCTTCGCTGTTGGGGAGACGGGAGGTTTGGCCAGCTCGGTAACGGTAGTTATGTCTCCTCAACGCAGCCCGTGCAAGTCATTGCCAGTAACGTCGGTCAAGTGGCTGCGGGTCGGTACCATACTTGTGCCGTGGTATCTGGCGGCGTGCAATGCTGGGGAAGTGGAGGAAGTGGCCAGTTGGGTAACGGGAGTACTTCTGGTTCAAATACACCGGTGCAGGCAATTACGGCAGGGCTTGGCGTGGTTGCTGTTGCCGCCGGAGAATCGCATAGCTGCGCGGTCGTCAGTGGAGGCGTGCGGTGTTGGGGTCGGAACGCGTACGGCCAGTTGGGCAACAACAGTACGACAAACGCCAACGTGCCGGTGCAATCAATCGCGGCGGGCAGCAGTGCCACCGGTGTTTCTGCTGGCACCTTCCATACCTGTGCGGTGGTCAACGGTGGCCTGCAATGTTGGGGCCTAGGTAGCAGTGGACAGCTTGGCAATGGTTCTTACAGCAACAGCCAAGTGCCGGTTCAGGTGTTTGCGGCGGGTAACAGCGTTACTGCGGTTGCAGTGGGTCTGTATCATACCTGCGCAGTTGTTGCCGGGGGTGTGAAGTGTTGGGGGAGCGTGAGCGGCATCAATGGAACCACCTTTAGCAATATCCCATTCGATGTCATCGCGCCGGGCAGCAAGGCTACCTCGATCGCGGCTGGCCCATTGCACACTTGCGCAACGCTGAGTGATGCCGTCGTTTGCTGGGGTAGTAACGCGATGGGTCAACTCGGATCGTCGGTCGGTTTGTACCGAAAACCGACCCCGGTCTACTACCCAAGTAGCACTACGGGATCAACAATATCGCCGCCGATTACAGCGACCATCTTCGGCGACGGCCGCAGCGCCCTGATGTGGCGCAATACCAACGGATCTGTCACTGCATGGCGTTATGTGGGGTCTTCATCTCCCACGGGATTCTCCGACACTGGAGTCACCTTCGGCCCATACCCCGGCTGGACGCTAATCAACAGTGATGGCGACTACGACGGTGACGGCAAGGGAGATTTGCTTTGGCAAAGAACCGATGGAGCCATCTCCATCTGGCTGATGAACGGCACCACCATCAAGAGCCAATCGCAGTTTGGGCCATATGCTGGCTGGAGTTTTTTTAGCGGCAACAGCGACTTCAACGGCGACGGCAAGTCTGACTTGGTGTGGCTGCGTAGTGACGGTGCTATCAGCCTCTGGCTCATGAACGGCGGTACTTTCTCCAGTGAACGCACTCACGGCCCATTCGCTGGCTGGTCGCTCCTGTCCGCCACCAATGACTTTGATGGGGATGGTAAGGCCGACCTCTTGTGGAAGAAGAACATCGGTGCGGTGAGTCTGTGGCTAATGGATGGAGCCAACACCAAACAAGTCTCACCGGAGTACGGTCCTTACCCGGGGTGGACGGTGATCTCCGGCAGTAGCGACTACAACGGTGACGGCAAGACGGATCTGACTTGGGAGAAGAGCGACAACGCCGTTAGCGTGTGGCTGATGAATGGAGTGACAAAGACCGCTGAATCCCCGCAGTTTGGTCCCTACGCTGGTTGGCGCATTGTGGCCGGCGACCGTGACTTTGATGGCGACGGCAAGAGCGATCTGCTGTGGCAGCGTACTGACGGGGCGGCGAGTGTGTGGCTGATGTCAGGTGCCGCGATGCCATCGGGGGCGAGTATCTCCGCAGCATTCCTACCCTCGGGCAGTAACTGGAGTCTGCTCGGTGGTTACAGCGACTTCAGCGGCGATGGTAAAACTGATTTGGTGTGGCAATCAGCTGTGGGGCAGATTGCGGTCGGGCTAGCCAACGGGGTCATCCCACCCGCCCCAACATTGTTTGGACCGTTCGCTGGGTGGTCACATTTTGTGGGGAGGGCGGTGCCGTAGGCATGACAGGTCGCTCACCGAAGAGAGATAGCCTCGGCCGCCAGCTTGGCAATCTCTCTGTCAGTCATCCGCACCAAATGCCATTCCGGCATGATTGACGCGCCCAACGAGCGATAAAAATCGATTGACGGTTTGTTCCAGTCGAGCACGCGCCATTCAAATCGGCCGCAACCGCGTTGCTGTGCGAGCTGTGCGAGGTAGATCAGCAGCGCTTTGCCGTGGCCACGGTCGCGCGCTTCGGGAATGACAAATAGGTCTTCCAGATACAAACCGGCTTTGCAGAGGAACGTCGAGAACGTCGTGAAGTAGAGCGCGAAGCCAACTGTTTTACCCGCGTCCGCAATCAATACACATTCGCAGGACGGCTGGTCTCCAAAAAGTGCAACTTGCAGCATGGCAGGATTGCCGCTGACCATGTGCTCGAGCTTTTCGTACACAGCGAGTTGCTGGATCAAATTGAAGATGGTTTCAACGTCGTCTGGTGTGGCGGGGCGAATATCTCGGGTGTTGAGCGGCATAAGAGGTCCTGTTAGAAATTATTTTTCCATTCGCGGATCGCGGCAAACACGAGATCTGCCCGGGCGTTTGGGCCGTTTATGCCTGAAGACGCTCGCGCAGCGGCGAGTTTGACCTCTTCCTCGTCCCAGCGCAGGAACGGATTCGTCGCGCGCTCTAGGGCGATCGTAGATGGGACCGTTGGTTCGCCGCGGTCACGTGTCGCGGTATCGATTCGGATGCGATCTTTCAGCGCAGCGTTGTTGGGCTCGACTGCGCTGGCAAATCGTAGGTTGGCGAGAGTGTACTCGTGAGCGCAGAACACTTTCGTCTCGGCCGGTAGTGCGGCGAGTTTGCTAAGTGAAGCCCGCAGCTGCGCGGCAGTTCCTTCGAACAGCCGCCCGCAGCCGCCGGCAAATAGTGTGTCGCCGCAGAAGAGCCACTCCTGACCTTCCGCGTGATACGCGATGTGGCCGGCGGTATGGCCGGGAACGTCAATCACACGCAGCGAGAGGTAGTGGGAGAGGGTGTTAACCACCGCGCCGTCATCGAGCTTGTGCGTGCAGTGCGGGATGTTTTCGCGGGCGGGGCCATAGACAAAAATGTTGCTGTCATTGCACCACTCCAGCAGTGCGCCGATTCCACCAACATGATCGGCGTGGTGGTGGGTGATGAGGATGGCGGCTAACTTCAGCGACTTCAGCGCCAGATAGGAGATAACCGGTGTCGCGTCGCCTGGATCGACCACCACCGCGCGTTGGCCGTCATCGATCACCCAAAAATAGTTGTCCTTAAATGCAGGGACAGGAAAAACGTTGAGCATTGCCGTTCAGTTCAATGGGTTCGGGGTAGAATTTTTTGATGAAAACGCATGAGACCCCTAGTTTAGCCGAGTGGCTTCGTTCGCCACTTGGTGCGTACACGCTACAGCGCGAACGGGAATGGCTGGATGCGACCACGCCCGACATCTTTGGTTATCACGCCATCCAGCTCGGCCTCCCCGAATTTGATCTGTTGCGTGAATCGCGTATAACGCATTTGCACAGGGTATCACCTGAAGCCAGCGGAAGTACCGCAACGGTACGCGCGCATTACCATGAATTGCCGTTTGACGAACATTCAATCGACCTGTGCCTGCTGCCCCACACGCTTGAGTTCGATGCCAACCCGCATCTAGTGCTGCGCGAAGTTGATCGCGTCATGCGTCCCGAAGGGCGCATCTTGATTGTCGGCTTCAATCCGTGGAGTTTGTATGGTGTACGGCGCGGTTGGTCATCGACGGAAGCGCCTTGGTCAGGCCAGTTTGTGTCATTGGTGCGGATGAAGGACTGGTTGCAGCTGCTCAGCTTCGAACCTGCAGGTGGTCGTCTGGCGTGTTACATCCCGCCGTTCTCCAACGAAAAATGGCAGCGGCGCTTGGGTTTCCTCGACAACATCGGCGACCGCTGGTGGGGCGTCGCTGGTGGCGTCTATATGCTTGAAGCGGTGAAGCGTGTGCAAGGAATGCGCCTAATCGCGCCCAAGTGGAGTGACCGTGTTAAGCAGGAGCGCAAGTACGCGGCTGCGGCGAATCGGGCCGGCGGCCATCTGCGCGTGGTCAAGTAGTGGTGCAAAACGCATCCCACCAAGTTGTCATCTATGCAGATGGCGCGTGTAAAGGTAATCCCGGCGTCGGCGGCTGGGGGGCGTTGTTACGTTTCGGCGCGACCGAAAAAGAAATCTTCGGCGGCGAGCCGGTGACGACCAATAACCGTATGGAGTTACGCGGCGTAATTGAGGCGCTGCGTTTGCTCACGCGCGAGTGCGAGGTCGTGGTCTACACCGACTCTTCATACGTACAAAAGGGTATCTCCGATTGGATCCACGGATGGAAACGTAACGGCTGGCGGACTGCCGACAAAAAGCCGGTAAAGAATGATGATCTCTGGCGTCAACTCGACGAACTTGTGGCCAAACACCAGATTGAATTTCGCTGGGTCAAAGGCCACGCCGGTAACGAAGGTAACGAGCGCGCCGACGTGCTGGCCAATCGTGGTGTCGTAGCGGCGGCTCGCGGCGCGGTCGCCGGTTGATCAACATTTCAACTTTAGGAAAAAACATGTCACGACTTATTTTTCTCGATACTGAAACCACCGGTTTGGAGGCGCCGCAGGGCCACCGGATTATCGAGATTGCTTGTGTGGAAATGATCGGCCGCCGATTCACCGAAAACAACTTTCATTGTTACCTCAATCCCGAGCGCGAAATCGACGCAGCGGCGCAGAACATTCATGGTTTGTCGGAGGAGTTTCTGGCCGATAAACCGCAGTTTGCCGACATCGTTGATGATTTTTTGCGCTACATCGAAGGTGGTGAGATTGTCATCCACAACGCTGCGTTTGACGTCGGTTTTTTGAACGCAGAGCTCAAGCGGGCAGGGCGTGCGCCGATTGATGGTCCGGATGCAGCCACTGGCGAGCTACGCGTGATCACAGATACGTGGAAGATGGCGCGTGAGCAGTTCCCCGGGAAAAAGAATTCGCTTGATGCACTTTGTGAGCGCTTTGAAATCGACAAAAGTGCCCGTACATTGCACGGTGCGCGAGTCGATACCCAACTGCTGGCTGAGGTGTACCTTGCGTTGACCCGAGGACAGGACAGCCTGGATATCGGATTGAGCGCGGGCAATACCACGTCGAGTAAAAAATTGGCCGACGCGGCACTCGTCAGACCGACCACCCTCCGAGTGCTTCGCGCCAATGCCGAGGAAGTTGCCGCGCATGACGCCATGGTTGAGGGCCTGCAAAAGGCTTCGGGCGGTAAGGCGGTTTGGGCGAATTGGCGCGAACCCGCAAAGACAGCGAACTGAGCCGGAAACGGCTGTCCTTTGGCCCCTCGGCGGCGTAGCGAAGGGGCTCAGGCGAGCACCTGCATGTTATACTTCAGGTGGTTTGGGCTTGGGAGATTGTGTATTTGTCATCCCCAGCCATACTTCGTCATCCCTCGATTCAATTTTGCGACAAACCAGTCGAACTCATGAATAAAACCAACTCCACGCTGATTCTGGCCCTTGGCGTATTTGTCTCGAGCGCCGCGTTACATGCGCAGGTGCAGGCGCAAACACCCGCCCCTCCGGCAAAGGGTGACGCGGCTGCAGGCCGCCAGAAGGCCGTCGCGATTTGCTCCGGCTGCCACGGGATACCCGGCACCAAAACAGCATTCCCAGAGGTTTACAACGTTCCAAGAATCGGCAACCAAAACGAGGCATATCTGGCCGCGGCACTGCGCGGTTACCGTAACGGCGAGCGCTACAATTCCACTATGAAGGCACTTGCGTCGTCTCTCACTGAAAAAGAGGTCCTCGATATCGCAGCCTATTACGCAAAATCTGACGCGCAATCTGGCGCATCGGGGAAATAACGCATGAAGTCCAAACTTTTGATCGCACTACTGTTGGCCTGCGCTCCTGCGCTGGCCGTTGCCAAGGGCAACATCGAAGAAGGCAAGAAAAAAGCTGAGACCTGCAAGGCGTGCCACGGCGAGGGCGGTGCAAAACCTGTTCTACCGGAGTACCCGATCTTGGCTGGCCAATATGCCGACTACTTGGCCGCCGCGCTGAATCAGTACAAATCTGGCAAGCGTAAAAACGCACTCATGACGGGCTTCAGCGCTGCACTCTCGCCTCAAGACATTCGTGACCTCGCTGCCTACTTTGCCTCAGAGAAGTCGCCGTTGCGGGAAAAATACTAATCGCTTCCCCAGCCCGATAGAAAACCCGCTTGCGAGCGGGTTTTTTGTTTTGCACTCAACACGTGGTGCGGGGTTCGATGCCGGGAAGGTCGGCTTTGCGGCGACGGGAAGGCGTGCTTCTGACCCAAAGCCGACATGGCGAATGCCCGAAAGCCGACATTCGCAAGGAACTCAGATCAAATGGCTACCGCCTGAAAACAGTTTGACTCTGTCAACTTTAATTCAATCGTCAGCCTTTCTTTCATTACATATTTACTTAATCGTTTTTAGCATTTCGCATTCGCAATCGCGACAAATACATGCTGAGCCTCTGCTCCGGCCTGCACTCTTCATCGCGCTCGGCGTTCAGTGCAGCCAAGTACCTTTCAGCTTCCCTAACATCGCCCTTCAACCGAAAGTGCCAACTCGCCGTTGCCCAAAGTTCGCAACGCTTGCTCGCTTCTTCCTTAGATAGGATCTGGTCAAAGCGGCTCGCTTCGAGATTCCCTGCCACTAATGCACCGATCGCCCAATCCTCGTTTTCTATGGGGCTGGTTTTAAATTTTCCCTCGTACGGAATGAAGGACGTTGGCATTTCCATACCGTTCGCCTTAGCGAAAAGGTGTCTACGTACTTGCCGGTTATACAATCCACAAACGGGTTTACCCCGCAAGTCCGAAGCGACTTTCGCAAGTTCAAAACTCTTCTTCGACCAATACTCTGCATTCCCTTCTGGGGTCGAAACATTGTCCAAGAGATTCAGCATCCACAATCCCGTAGCAGACCAAGCGCCTCCACATCCCTCGAGGTCGTTGGCACGGATTACTTCGAGGTGGAGAGACGCTGCCTTGGGCAAATCAATGGGTTGCCCCATAAAGCCGAACTGCGAGGCTAGCCCGATGTAGTTCATGCAGTAAAGGTCATTTCTCTTCGCGCATTGTTCTAAGTAGCGGTAGCTTCGAGGAACGTCGCCAAGGTAGTCTTTCGCAACCACCGCTGCACTTAGCATGACTCCTGGAATATCGAATGGAAAGAGCTCCCCCTCGAATTTGCCAGTGTCAGCAATCGTATGTAGCCTAGCCTCACGCGCCAACACATAGTCATAGTCGGCCAAGGCAGCGAGTGCAAGCGGTTTGCTAAACACGCTAGTTCGAGTTTTTTGCTCGCTTACCTGACGTGATAGCAAGCGACCCCGAAGTACGTATGGCCACAATGCCTGCTTTGCGCCGTCGTCTCTCGTGCGCTCAATTTCGTCAGACAGTCGACGGACTGCGGAATCAAGCTGGGCGAGATAGCCGGGGCCAGGACTTGACGAAGCCCTTAGCGTTAGCGCCCCCATCACTAGCGCATCGATCTGGGTGAGTGGCTCAGTTGTGAGCTTCAGCAGAGCGCGCGTAGCCGGGGTCGCCGATACGGCAGTGACACGATCTTTCGTTGGAATCGCTTGGGTTACAACCGAGGGTTGCGTGGCACATCCAACAAGAAGGGCCAAACCAGTTAGCAGAAAAAATGGTCTTACCGGTGACGGATTTTTCATCCAGGGCTCGATAAAGAAAGATGTAAGGTTAAAGTTCAGCACTAACTCGTCGGGTATTCCTGCAACAACAGGGGTCAGTTAGAGTGTCGCAAGGATCCGCTGCTCGTGGCCTCAAACATCATCACAAGTTAACAGTAACTTTTAAAAGACACAAATCGAATCGGATGACCCCAAGCTACTGTTTAGATTTCCGGGCCGCCTAGATTCGATGTTGCTCAGCCATCTCGGCATACGCTGAAACAAATTTGCCGCCAACACATTCAAATCAAGCGTCAGCCGATCTACCTAAGCGTCTTTAGCACTTCTGTCGCCTTGCGGGTAATCTCGACTTCAAGAATTAGCTTTAACGCGCGGACTTTTTCGGCGCCAGATAGCAAATCCCACGGTTTTGTGTCACCTGGCGGTTTTCCCCCAACGAAGATGCCTTCCGTGATTGGCGAGCTTTGGACTACGTGCTCTGTACGCAGATCAACGAGAATAAGATCCACGAACACGTATGGCACCAGGAAGCCGTAGAGACCTCTCTCGTTTCGCTCTTCTTCGAATTGAGTTGCTGACTTTCCTGAAAGTGCGGAGCTCACGTAATAGCCTATGCCGTCCAGACGTTCATCCCCAAAGAAAGCGTCCCAGCTTGGCAAGGCTAGCCTTGCCTGATCTTCACGCTTCAGGAGGAGAAGCAGTTGTTCGACGCCTCGATTCCGTAGAGTCTCTCGAACAGTTTTGGGGAGGCTAAACTTTGAGGCTCTCAGTTCAAACAGAGATTCCGTCCTTGGAAATACGCTCTTGTCTCGTGCGTCGAGCACACTGACTTCGCCATTCGGATCAGACGACTTGATGGCGGCTAGCGCGGTCAGGCTTGCTGCCCGGTCAAGCGCGTCGTCCTCCAGGTTCTTGATGCGCACAAGCCACCTTCGGTTCACCGCATTGCGATCACTAATCAGGGCATTTCGAAAGACAACCTCGAATCGATTGCCAACTAAGGACATAACCGCGTAGGTTCTGTTCGCACCGGTCGACGGCTCCGACGGCTGAGAATTCGATTCCGAAAGCGCTAGCGTTGAGACAGGCCACACGAATGAGAGCCATATGAAGAGCCTACATATTGCTGACGGCACAGGTTGGAGGCGTAGCATCGAGGCCTATTTTCCCAACTCGCTGAGGCGCTTTTTCCCCATTTCAAAACCGACGAGTGATGCCTTGAGGTACCACGATTTAGCGGTTTCCAAATCGAGCTTTTGCCCTAATCCCTTCGCAAACATATCCCCGAGACTTACCATCGCAAAGCCATCGCCGTGCTGCGCCGCTTGAGTACTCCACCAGAAGGCGACAACGAAGTTCTGCTTTACGCCAGTTCCGTCCAGATAGAGTCTGCCTAGTTGAGCTTGTGCCGACGGGTTACCTAGCGCTGCGCCGAGTCGGAAGTTGCGTCGAGCAGCCTCCAGATCTTGCTTTACTGAAGGTGTGCCGCGCAAATAGTACAGTCCGAGATTATTCGCCGCAATCGCGTTTCCGCCTTCTGCCGAAAGACGGAACCATTCCAAGGCAACCTTTTCGTCCTTTTCTACTCCATCACCATTCACGTACATAACACCCAACATGTTCTGGGCCAATGCGTCACGTTTTTCGGATGCTTTCCGGAACCAAGAAAGAGCCGTTGCGTAGTCGCGCGGAACGCCTTCACCGGCATGATAAAGGGAGCCTAAGGCGAACTGCGATTTGCCGTAGCCGCGATTTGCACCCGCGAGCCACTTTTCTCGCGCTGCATTTAAGTCCTTTTTTTGATACGCCTTTTGTCCTTCAACATAATCCTTGTCGGCGCTGTCGAGTAGCTTCAATTCCGCCTTCGCCTGTCGATACTGCGATGACCCAAAAACTCCATATGGCCTAAACCATTTGAAGGCAGTTTCTGCGCCAAGATAGTCCTTTGCTGAAAGTCGTCGTTGCCCTATATAGAACCATGCATCATTTAGCGCGAGAGATCGGGCATCCGCGGAATTTGCCTCCGCAATTTTCAAAAGCTGTTCAGCGCTGATGATCCCCTGCTGATACGCGAGGACCGGGCGCGGCCATGGGCCGTCGACGAGTTCGCTCGCCAAGTTCTGGAGGTCCGGCGGTACAGGCGCCTCCATGCGCTGCAGTAGCGCGTAGAGATTCGCGGCGTTATCTGCCGTATAAGTTCCGGCTTTTACCCGGGTTTCTTTGAATTTCTGCATGACGTCAATCGCCCCGTTTTTATCCCCAGCATAGAATTTCGCCCAGGCAAGCGTCACCCGCAGAGGATCATCTTCCTTAAGCGGTTCCTCAGCTTCAAATAGCGGGACACTGGCGGCAAACTCGCCCTTGGCAGCAAGCCACCGCGCCATACAAAGTTTGACTCCTGGCTCACGCTTCTCTTGGGCCATTGTTCGCTCGAGATCAGCAATTTCGGCTGTGCTTTCTGGACGTAGAAAATCGATCATGTCAGGAATTACAACGACAACATCGCACGCTTCCGCAACCTTTATTTCGCTTTTCTTGTTGCTCTTTGCATACGTCTTCGCGAAGTCGACTATGCTCAAGGTGGATCTGAGCGCCGCAACATCACGATATGAAAGGTCTAGAGATTCCGGCTTAACAACTAGTTGCTCCTTAACAGAAAAATTTGCGCTGATGAATTCATCAAGACGTTTGGCTTCTATCTGAAGGTTAGGCAGGTCCGGTGCACTAATTTGATCGCGCTTCACTCGGTAGTCCATCAGGTAAGTTACTTGATTCCCTAACAGGACGAATTCTTCTCGGACTGCGAAGAATGGAGTGTCGATCATCTTTGCGTAAGGCGCTTCATACGCCCGTAGAGTCGCGGGCCAATTGATGTTTAGCCGGTAGCGGCCGGCGAATTTGCCCTTGGGAAGCTTAAACGGATAATTTCGTACCAACTTTGGCGGGATACCCAAGCTCCCGTCGATGACTTCCGTCTTGAAGTTAATCGTGTACTTCCCATCTTTGTGCGTGACCGGCTTTGGAAGCGAGTAACGTGCAACCCACTCAAAGTGTCCTTCCTCCGCGACATCTCGAAACGTCGGCTCTCCGACTAATGTGACCCCGGCATACTGTTTTTCGTAAAGCGAAAGCGCGTCCTTCCGCAACTCGCTCGCTGACATGGACGGATAACGTTGGCGAGCCCAGCTCGCAAGCGGACCACGATAAATCTCTCTAGCCTCCAAAACAACGTCTGCGTCAAACGCTGCAATTGAAAAATTATCAATATGCTCAAAACTCGGGGCAAGCGATGAATCCTCGGGTATTTTGGTGAGCCCTACCGTCGCTTTATCCACCAAAAGCACTTCCGCACCCGGGAACGACGGAGGCAAGTTGGCTAAGCCACCTTTTTGGCCTAATTGGGTGGGGTCTACGTAGTAAGTTAGGCGGTCTAGCTCAATTCGCACAATGACGTGATCAAACGATCCCGGTGTTGGGATTGTCTTTGCGGGGTACATTGGCGCTTGCGCTGCAACCAAGACTGGCTTCGCCTGAATACCAAGCCTCGCCAAAATGCTGACAAGCAGGTAACTTTTGTCTTTGCAGTCGCCGTATCGACGGCGCAACACGACGTCGGGGGATTGCGGCCGATGGGAATTTTCTCCGATTGAAACGCTGAAATATCGAATTTCGTTTTGAACCCAATGGAGCGCAGCCGCGGCTTGTTCAGCTTTTGTCCCCAACGGGGCGAACTGCAGGACCACTGACTTAAGCGCGAAAGAATCGGCCGCCTTGGGAAACAGGTTCTCTGCCCAGCCTGCAACACTCTGCCAATTCGGGTGTTCACTAAACTGAAGAAACCGGGCTGGTAAATAGTCTGTGGGAACAGAACTCTCGTACTCGATAGGTGCTAGCGCTCTTTCTTCAAACCGCAGTCGTTGCATTTCGCCGATCGCGTCAATTATTGGTGTCACTGGTGTCGTACGAAAATCGCCAACTTGCCGCCAATAGAGTGGTCGTTGCTTCGAGTGGATCACCGTAAGCCGACGTAATTCGATAGGCTGATCTAAGTCCCAACCAAAATCTGTCGACCATAACTTACCAAAAACTGGATTTGTTCCCTCCAGCGAGTAAGTAATCCAAAGTGTGTCCCCCACGCGCACATCCTGTAACAACAGCTGAGCCGTTACTGCCCCGCCGTACACCCCTTCCTCAATTTTCTCCTCGCGCTCGAGCAGGCGT
This sequence comes from Usitatibacteraceae bacterium, assembly GCA_044346745.1. Taxonomy (GTDB): domain Bacteria; phylum Pseudomonadota; class Gammaproteobacteria; order Burkholderiales; family Usitatibacteraceae; genus UKL13-2. Next base: position 30,660 of record JBIIYQ010000020.1, read on the forward strand.
ACATTCACCGTGGCAGTGCGATCCAGCGATTGCTCGTTGCGCAAAATCACTACTCGGTGCAAAGCAAGCTTCTGAAAAGTTGGATAGAAAGGAATGCTGAATTGCCCGATCTGGCTCAGCGCAGCCCGATCATTAACTTTAATGGCGCGATTCAGGATGATCGCCGGCGTATTGCCAACCCACGCTTGCGTCTCAGCTAGGCGCATGACAACTGGATCAAGACGCGAGGTGCCAGGCAGCTCAGCGAGCGCCTGAGCCCACTTCGGCAAGGGTGTGCCACGAGAAAACTTGACTACTGTCTGAGAAGCTAACTTTTCAGCCGCGCCCGTCAAAGGGGAGAAGCACAAGCACAAGAGGCACACTATCGGGGCTAGGACTGAACGCATAGGATTGGATGAAGGCTGAATCAAAAAGGGAATGCCGTCTGTTTATACGGGAAACGATTTTCTACCGCTGCTGCGCACAAGCTGGCTAGCGGACCACACTTGGGAACTTTTTGCCTTTAGGCGCTGGCACGAAAACGTGCTCGTCAATCTACGTGCAACACTCTACATATGTGATTTGCGTAGCCTCCTATCAATCGGGAACAAACGTACCCCTATCTTTGGGTGGAATGGAAATGTTACCAATGCCGCCGGAAAGTAACTCGGCTGGTACGCCTTTGTCAGTGACGGTCAGAAAGTACCATGAGGAGCCTTGGTTTTCTGAGATTGCGAGGGCACTCGACCATTGCTTGAATACTCCCTTGCCGCGCTCCTTATCTACTACGGCCGCTGTAGTAAGAACTGGAACCAGCGCTAAGATACGCGTACCCACTTGCGACACCTGCGTTGGAGGAGAGCAGGTCATTTTTGCACCCAGTTGCTGTACCTGTTCGGCGCCCTTTCTTAACAAAGCTGCCATTTTTTCCGGTCCGCCAACCAATTGGACAAGCTTGGGAAAAACAAACTTGAGTCCAGCGTCCGGATCTCCTGCGATGATCTTCGCTTGCATTTCATTGCAGCTTGCTTGAATAGCAATCAATCGGTTGTTGTCTTCAGCGATTGCAAAGGAAGGTGCAGCGGCTGCGAGCACAAGAAATGTAAATTTCGCGTTTAGTTTCATTTTGTGATCCACCTGAATTTGTAACGACAGCCGGAGTCTCCCCGGCCTTTTGGATGACGCACTATTGGTTTGAGAGTGATCGAAAAAACCATTTATTGAGTATTGTGCATGCGCAAAACTCCGCACTTACCCACACCTGCAGCAGCATTAAGTTTTTTGTCACCAACGACAATGATGACTGAATTGGGCGATACATCGCAACCGTCGGTTCTGGCCAAACTAAGACGGAAAAGTACATTTACCGAACGTCTCCGTGATGATGCGAATGGAATTGTCGATATTTTGATCGGGGCTCCAATCCTGCCTTAGATTTATTGGGTCAATCCTACTCAATATGTAGATGAAGCGCCCGTTCGTGAATTGAATTTGCGCCCGAACCCCATCAACACGTTTCCCGCCGGACATCACTGTGTTCGAACTCTCCGGGAGCACCAATGCCGAGATATGCACGCGGCGCCCATTCACTTCAGCATGCTTTTGTTTTGCGATCGTTGCTTTCGGAACCCCCTGCTTGACCAGCGGCAAAATATTGTCTTTAAGATACCCCTCATAAATGGCCTGTTCTTGCACTCGCAGCTGCGCTGGATCCTCGATCTTGGGATCGAATTCCTGAACGTCAATGCGAGTCATATCAAGATCCAAAAAGGTGAGGCGGACTGTGCCTGCGCGTGGCCCGAAATTCGTCTCTACCCCTGTTTCAAACTTGGGATAGGGCGCACAGGAGAAACCGCCAAGGGGAGACACGAATGGCTGTCCGCGCGGAAGTTTTTCTGAGGACCCGCATGCAACGCACGCAATCAGCAGCGGCACGGATAGGATTGTTCTAGTCTTCATTAAGCGTTCCCAAGTTCGCAGTCAGAGTAGGTTCTGGAGCAATTGTGAATTTAATCGTTGAATCGGAGCAGGCTTGGCAATGACTGCTTTTGGCCGAATTTGCATCGCGGCTAACGAGACAAGCGCTGAATTATGAGACCGTTTCCGGCTTCTAGGATTGCAAGCCGCCGATTGACTTCGTCAACGGTACGCTCAATTCGAGTCTGCACGACCTGCAGGGCTTCCAACCACTCCAGTACCGAACTCTCATTGGGTGTCATCGCTTGTTCCTAGCTAATTGGTTGGGCCGGTTGTACCGGGGCTGTTGCTCGAAATCCGCCTCACAAAAAAAGAAACCCCTGGCTGCTGTTTGCAAGCTCAGGGGTTTTATGTTGACGCTTAGGTCGGCAAAGATCGGTCGTACAGTGTTTCAGGCGCGATGTCCAAGTTGCCCGGCCAGCACACTGTGCCGTACGCCACATACGCCTGATTGAACAACTCAATATTCTTGAGTTGGCCAAACACTCCGCGACCAAGGTACGGAACGGTATCGAATACGCGCTTTTCACCGGTATTGAAGACCAACTCCAATTTATAACCACTAAGTGGCTTCACAGACGTAACTGATTCCACGAATGCCTCCATGATTTTCAGCGCAGCGGCTCGATTGGGAAAAGCGTTTCACCTTTGATCGCTAAAGTCCAGTCAGCCATCAGACTCTCTCGATGGATTTCTATCCACGCTTGTACCAACCTCGCTTTCTTGATGGGAAGAGTTCCCGTCAAGATTGCGCCATCTTCAATCGAAAACACCGCTTCTTCACTTTGAAATTTCGCGTGGATGTGCGGTGAATTATGTCGTTCGTCATCAAAGAAATACATGTAGATGACGATGCCATAAAACATACTAATTGACGGCATCTGCAACTCCTTTGGATTATGGATAAACCCTTCGGAGGTCGCCCAAAGGGCGAACCCGTTGGGCAAACTTTTGCTGAACTAACAGCAGTATCAGGATGATCCTGATTTATGAAAACCGTGACCAGCACGGTGAAGTGCAATGTGTCTTGAGTATATCAACAGCTTTAATGTCCAGCAACACGCCAAGACAATACGAATATCGAGCCTTTCCCAAGAGAAGGCTCACAATTGGACGAGTTTTAAATCGTAATTGGACAGTTGGTGGCAATGACGGCTATTGGTGTGCGCCGTGATAAGGCGGCGCTTTTCAGTGGGTGAAAGCCCCACCCGGCAACCCGCTCCAGCCGGAAGCACCCGGAGCAACTATGGAGGTAACGAAATGGTTGAAGCCTTTGGGTAAAGCGTGTCACGAATTGGTGACAGCGCGAGTGTGCGGGCCGTAACGTGAGTGAACGCTGAGCAAGCCTCGAAAAGGTCAATGCGCAGGCCGACCCGACAGCCATATCGGGGAAGGCTGATAGGAATGGGAAGAAAGAGCGATGCAAGGTCCCAGTCTGGAAGGGGCTCGGTAAAACGGACGCCATGGATTTGGTAAATACTTTCAATCCAAGGAGTTCTGAATGTCATCAATACCGAAACGAGTATTCACCAGCGAGTATCGCGCGGAAGCCGTAAAGCTTG
>JBIIYQ010000233.1:0-3207 GCA_044346745.1 Usitatibacteraceae bacterium
CGCTTGCCAGCCGCCGTTCCTTTGGAAAGAACATCGTCGTATTCGACTTCGGTACCGACCAGCATCATCCCAACGCTGTACGTGAGATTGGGTTCCTGCAATTCTTCGCGAAACGCATTCAAAATGCGCGCGGCTTCGTAGCCTGCGCCATAACCGGCGATTGGCCCGAATACACCTGAAGAATGACCTTGGCGCGCGGTGACGTTGACGGTAAAGCCACCAGAGGCGCGCCGTGCGATCGACGCAAATTCGTTTCCGTTGACGTCGCGGATCATGCCTTCAAAAGCAAGTGCGACATCACTTTGTTGGGCCAGTGCGATCATGTCAGCCCGTGCCGTGGCAATTGGCTCGCCGACACGCTCTTCGTCGCCCGTGAAGATGACCGAGATCGTTGCTTGATCGAGCGTGCCGGCCGCTTGCATGGCGCGAAGTGCCTCGATGATGATGACGTTGCCGCCTTTCATATCTGATACACCTTGGCCGGCAATCCGTTTGCCGTCGGGCTTCCACGGCGTGACAGGACTGTCTTTCTCAAACACGGTATCAAGGTGGCCGATCAGCAAAAGACGTTTGCCCTTCGCTTTTCCTTTGGCCACGCGGGTGGCGACAAGATGCCCCGCGCGCAACATCTCCGGTGGCATGTCTACCCACTTGGTGGTGAATCCCAGCGCGTCGAGTTCGGCGCGAAACAGTTTGCCCACTTCGCGCACGCCGTCGTGGTTCATGGTGCCGCTGTTGATGTTGACCGACTTCTCCAGCAGCGTGAGTGCGGCGGGTGTGCGTGCTTTGACGGCAGCGGCCATTTTTTCTTCGGCGGGTGAGAGCGCCGTTGCGGTGGCGTTTGCGAACGATACAAAGCCGACTGCAAACAGCGCGGCGATAAGTAGGCGGTTCATGATTATTTTTCCGATGGTTTAGAGGTCGCAAGTCTGCGCGGACGTCGGCCGAAGTTGAGCGCCTTACCGGCAAGCAGGGTTTCGACAAAGAAGCACAGCAATGCGAATACAAAACAGACAATGCCGCCCATGAACGTGTAGGGCACCAGCGTGCGTGTCGGTGCGCCGGCAGTTTCGACGAGAAACAATGTCATGACGGTTGCGCCGATAAACACCGCCGAAAGTGTCAGCAACATCATCGCCGCGTTCACAATCCGTCCGCGTTTGCGCAGGCGCGCGAGTTCTGCGAAGACATGCGCTTGGTCCGCGTGGCTTTCTTCCGGTATTGCGTCCATACGATCTTCCAACACACGGCCTCGGTCGATGATTCGGGCGAGTCGTGTTGCCAGTGCGCTGATCATGGCACCGATGGCCGTGAGCATGAACACCGGTGCAACCGCGAGTTGAATACTATGAGAGACAGCGTCGATGGCCATTTAAGAATGTCACAAGAGAAGATGCCTCGATTGTACGCGCCGCATTCACCCCTGCCGCTGAAAATCCGTCATGATTGTTGTGACGGACAAAATCCGTCATGATTGTTGTGACGGACAAAATCCGTCATGATTGTTGTGACGGACTCCTGCTGCCAGCACCCCGGTGATTCGTATCAGCCGAGGTGTTGACCAAAAAATGACTGCGTGCGCTGCCACGCCAGATTAGCTGCCGCTGCGTCATACACTTCCGGCCGTGTGGTGTTGAAGAATGCGTGATCGGCGTCGTAGCGATGGATGTCCGGTGACAGTTTTGCCCGCACCATTGCGGTTTCGAGTCCGTCGACTGCCGCCGGTGTGCACCAGTCGTCACGGTTGGCAAAGTGGCCTTGGAAAGGAATCTTGATATCGGCGGGTGAGGCAAATTCCGCAGGCGGGATGCCGTAAAAACACACTGCCGCATTCACCCCTGGCACGTGGACTGCTGCGGCGATGGTGAGTGCGCCTCCCATACAAAAACCGACCACGCCAACTTTGCTGCTAAGTTCGTGCAGGTGATCCACCGCGCCGCGAATGTCTTGGTGGGTGGCACCGGGAAAATCGAGTCCGTTCATCATGTGTCCGGCTTCATCGGCGTCTTTGGCGACGCGGCCCGCGTAGAGGTCCGGCGCGATTGCGTTATAACCTGCGGCGGCGAATCGATCAGCCACCTCACGGATGTGATCGTTTAATCCCCACCATTCTTGAATCACCACCACGCCGGGTTTTCCCGTACCGGACATGGCTAGGTAGCCGTTGGTGCTGCCGCCGTCGGGGCGCTTGAAGGAAACTGATGTGGAAACCGATGTGCCGTTGCCCATGATGCTCTCCGTAATATCGATCAAGAAGGCGAATGCTACGCCATCCTCTCGTTCATGCAAAGTCGGTTAGCATTTGATCTTGTGTTCTGGAGAGGTCGCCATGGTTCGCACCAATACGTTGTGGAGTCTTGCCGTATGCGGGTTATTGCTCGCTGGTTGTGCCGGCGACAAGAAGCCCGAAGCCGTGCGTATGTTGGGCGAGCCGGTGCGCCAAGGCCCGCGTGAAGTGATCACCGACCCAGCGTTGAACGGCGTGTGGACGATGAAGACCGCAGAACTGGCAGGCAAACCTTTTGCGTTTGCGCCGGATTTCGAAATGCGTATTGGTGGTGACCGGTACGGCGTTGGGCCGGCCGGCAACTATTACGATCGTGGTCGGATTGAATTGTTTGGTGATGAACTGGCGGGACAACCGCGACGCCTCGATACCGTCGGTGAAGTGGGGCCGAACAAAGCCAAGCGTATCTCGGCGCTGTACCGCATGGTCGGCCGTGATCTGGAAATCATTTACGATTTGTCAGGTGCCAATCGCCCGGTGGATTTTTTTAGCCGCCCGGACACCCAGCTGCTGCGTGTGCTGTACACCAAGAAACCCCAGCAATGACGGGTGTTTTCAGGCAAAAATGTCTGAAAACCGCCGTCGATAGGCAATTGCTTCTTTTTGGGCGAATACGCAAAGCTGTTAATTCCAGTCATTCCAGCTAAGTTATGTAACGGCGCTGGAATCCAGTCCGTCGTAGTGGCAAAAAGTTACGAAGCCCTGGGTCCCAGCTCAGTTACCAAAATGAGCTGGGACGACGAGTTTTTAAGTAGCACCCTTAACTGCTTTGAACGACCTAAATTAGGACACATCATGAGCATCACTACAGAACAACTCGCTGAATTGCTCGCCGGAATCGTGCGGTCACAACAAGCCATCATCGATGCGATTGAAAGTGAATCGGGCGGTTGGCGCAACACACACTTGATTCCGAAGCT
>JBIIYQ010000098.1:0-10596 GCA_044346745.1 Usitatibacteraceae bacterium
AGCGCAGCTCGATGAGATTGCTGAGAAACTCAACAATCGACCGCGAGAGTGCCTGGGCTGGAAAACACCAAACGAGGCGTGGGCAGCCATAGTTGAGCAGGTGTTGCACTAATTTCCTGAAACCGTCCATGTAGTTTTCAAACTCGCCATTTGGCCGGTATCTTCAGCCATTTATGCTTGAAAATGTCCGCCATTCCTAGGGTTTTCATTTTTCTCCGGACGGATTCATGACCCCACAACAATTGGCCGCAGTTCGCGCTGAATTTCCCGCACTGTCCACCAACATTGTCTTCCTCGACAACGCTGGCGGCTCCCAAGTGCTTAAGCGTGTTGCTGATCGTATTCACCACTACCTCACCGCGACCAGCGTCCAACTGGGCGCGAGTTATGCCACATCGGTCGAGGCATCAGCGCGAGTGGTAGCGGCAAGGCGCTCGGTAGCCACACTGATTAACGCCGCGCATGATGAAGAAGTGGTGATGGGTAGTGCCACCACACTACTAATGTTTTTATTCACGCAGGCGCTCCGACTCGGAATTCAGCCGGGGGACGAGATCATCATCAGCAACACCGATCATGAAAGCAATATCGGCGGCTGGATGCGTCTGCAAGAAGCGGGAGCTGTCATCAAGGTTTGGGAAGTAAATCGCGAGACTCTCGAACTCGACCTATCCGACCTTGATCGCCTTTTGACTTCGCGCACCAAATGGGTCGCCGTCACACACGCCTCAAACGTGCTCGGCACGGTAAATCCCGTAGCGGAAATTGCAAGACGTGTACATGCGGTGGGCGCAAAACTGTGTGTTGATGGAGTCGCGTACGCGCCGCATCGGCTGGTGGATGTCCAAGCGAGCGGCGCTGACGTTTACGTGTTCAGTTTCTACAAAGTGTTTGGTCCACACTACGCCGTGTTGTGGGGCAAGCGTGATTTGCTGTTGTCACTTCCCAGCTTGAATCACCACTTCATCGGTGCAAATGTATTGCCGTACAAACTCCAACCGGGCAATGTGAATTTTGAGTTGTCGTACGGCTGTGCGGGCATCGCCGACTACCTGATGACGATGGGCGAGACATTTGGCTCACAGGGAACTGCGCGCCAAAAAATGCAGGCGGCGTTTGACCTTTTTGCGAAGCACGAAGATAACCTCGCTGAAACGTTACTCAGCTACTTACGCACCAAGAAAAACGTACGCATCATTGGGCGGGACCGCGTCACCAACAACGATCGTATGCCGACCATCAGCTTTGTTGCGCATGGCAAACAAAGTCAAACCATTGTTCGTCATGTCGATCAATTCGGCATCGGCATTCGCTTTGGTGCCTTCTATGCGCAACGGCTAATTGATGCGATCGGCATTCGCCAACAGGGCGGCGTGGTGCGGGTTTCGATTGCGCATTACAACACCGAAGCCGAAATCTCAAAACTCATCAACGCGCTAGAGACGATCCTCCCGTAGATCATCCAGCCGCTAAACGAACCCCATCCCAGTCTGCCGCGGAAATCGCGACAGATTCGGGAACACCGTGGTCAATTCACTGTTGGACGCGCCCATCCACTTGGATAGTGTCGCACCGTACTCATCAATCGACGTCGTCGGTATCAGACGGCCTTGCCCGACATCTAGTGTCGTGCCGAGCGCTACAATGGGGAACTCCTGTCCCGCGCTTGGGCCACCGTAGAATTTTCCACCATTCACGGCACCGCCCAACACAAACTCATGCCCACCCCAGCCGTGGTCACTGCCGGCACCATTGGAAATCAGCGTCCGACCAAAATCCGAAAGCGTGGCGGTGGTCACAGAGTTCGCGACGCCTGTGGTCTTAGTCCAGTTGTAAAACCACGAAACGGCCTCGTCTAATTGTTGCAACAAATCTGCATGACGGCCGCTCAGAATTGGCGTGGTCGCGTTGTTGGAGTCCTTAAATTGGTCACCGTGGGTGTCGAAGCCATTTAGTGATACAAAAAAGATTTGGCGTTTCACCCCAAGCACGTTGCGCGCCGCGATAAGGCTAGCCACTGACTTGAGTTGCGATGCCAATCGGTTGGTGATCGTAAAGCCGCGCGAATCTACAAAATTTAAGGGAGGTGCAGCACCGACCGGAAATTTCTCCGTCACACTGTTATTTGCACCTCGTATCGGATTGCCGCTCGCATCGACGTTGTACAAAACCGAGGTAAGGTAGTCGCCTGTCTTTACCGCCTGCATCGCCATACTTTTGTACTGCAGTTCCAGCAGGTTGGTGCCTGCGGCAGCGAGGTGGGCCTCATAGGCCAACTGTGGGTTTGCTCTGGCGGCCGACCAGTTTTCCCAGTCACGATAGGCTCGTGGTCTGCCCACAATCGTGCTGTTGGCACCCCGCCACTCATTAAGGGTATACGACGTAACCTTGCTACCCTTCTGAAACACGGTCTGACCAGAAACGCTGATTGAGGTTGAAACCTGTGCGTTGCCGTTCGCCGACTCAATGATGTCAGCCAATCGACCACCCCAACCCGTTTCTACCGGCCAGTCCGGGCGGCCAGTATGGGTGTGGCTGACCATATCGGAGTGCGAAAACAACTGCGGCGGTAGTTTGCTCTTTTGCTGAAATGCCGCCAGCGTGGTTGGCTCGACCAACACCCCAACGTTGCTTGCCACTGCCAGTTTGCGTTCGTTGTTAAAGATGGCCGCCAGCGCCTTCATATTGGGATGCATGCCAAACGAGCGACCCGATACGCCAGCCGAAATTGGAATGACGTTGGCTTGTGGGATTGCGAGGTTGCCGCGCGGTGTAGCGTACGCTGCGTACTCGCTCCCCAGCGGAATCACCATATTATTGTTATCCGTGCCGCCGTATAGATACAGCACCACGAGCGCCCGGTAATCATCAAACGGGCCGGCGGCATTTGCCGCCTGCATCACGTTGCCTATCAATGGAAGCGATGCCATCGCGGAGACTGATTTTATGAAGGAACGCCGGTCACGATGTAGGTCAAATTGGCTCATGTCGGCTCCTAGCGTTGGATGGAATATTCGGACGAGTTAAGGATTAACCACAGCGCTGTTCGCACGCGCTCAAGGTTGCGGTCCTCGGTGCCGCCCATGTTCCAAACTTTCGAAACCACGTCAACGACGGAGGTTCTAAAGGAATAACTCATCGCGCCGGACATCATCACAACGTTAAGTGCATCCACGAGTGCTCCAGGGTTGGGTGCCAACGCTAGGTACGGGTCGTAATTGGGCTTTATCCATTTGGTCTTGTCCGTTTCCCAACTCGCGAAGCCGGAAACAATGTTGGATCTACTGAACTCCGCAAATCCGGCCAGGGTTGCGCTACTGGTGATCTCGAACTCCGGGCCCACGAGCCCATTTTTTGCAAGCACCCCGGACGGCGCAAACTCAGGCGAGTAGAAGTTAAACACACTTGGCGCATACAGTGGGTTTTGCCCCAAAGAGTCTGAGTTGCTGAACACCCAAGGCCTGTCGTAGCTGCCATTCGAGGTCTTGGCACCAAACGCCCGATGCCCTTGCGTAAACCGAAGTACCGGCTCTCGCAGCTTGCCGAAAGAGCTCGACTGATTGCCGATCGACGCCGTCGCTTCGGGGTCAAGCAGGATGGCACGAATGACCGACTTCATGTCGCCACGTACACCAGCGCCGTTGTCATTAAACGCGGCGGTGACCCGGGACACATAGGCACCACTGGGGTTACTCGTCACAAGTCGCTGGATGAGTAACTCACCAATAAACGGTCCGACGTTTGGATGATAAAAAATATTCTCTATCGCATCGTCGAGATCTTTTTCGGGCGTTTGACCTGCCGGAAGTTCCTGTTTACGGTTGCTCGAACCGGGATACTTCAACAACGATTTTGGGAAGGTGTCATGGGGTGAGCCGGCAATGTCGCGCTTGTCATCATTGGCGCGATAGTTTGTCCGCCACGGCTCCATCGGCGCCGCCCAAACGTCGCAGGACCGTGTGACCTGCTCTGGGGTGTTATTCGGGTCATTGGCCCACGGGATATCCGGCCATAGCCATCTCCACGGCTTGGTCTGATCCAGCTTGGCGTATGTCCAACCGGTAAGTGCGCGTGCCAATTCTTGCACCAGCACTTCATCATAGGTATCGATCGGTTTGCCATTCGCGAACTGGACAGACCCGTCTTGATTGAGCATAACAGTACCAATCGAAAACAACTGCAGCATTTCACGCGCATAGTTTTCATTCGGACGAGATCCACCGATGTTGTCGATTTTTGCGTTCTGCTTCATGTCCAGGTATTCACCCATCGCAGCGTTGAGCGTGATGTCTTTCAAAATGTCCCGGAAATTACCAAACGCATGTTTACCCAGCACATCCAGATACGAAGCACTGCCGCAGGGATTGTCCTTTACCCGATTATTCTCGTGCGACACCACCAAGATCTGTGACAACGCATAGACAACCCGCTGCCGTAGTTGGTCGTTCCCCTCGAAGACTTGTTTCCATATCGCGCTGCCGGTCGAGGCCCAGGGTTCGGTACGATAAATCGGATCGTTACGCACGATCGTCACATAGGATGTCGCGGGCAATGCAAACTGTTCATTCAAAAACGCTTGGGTGCCGATGGAGGCAACACGATCAATCTCCTCACTCGTTGCACCGAACGTCGTTTGGGTCAACAGCCGCGCGGCCGCGCGGGTTGCAGCAGGCACGATCTTCATCGGGTACGGCGATTGTTTTGAAACGGCATTAAATGGCACAAAGCCGATGGGCGCAGTGCCTGCCTGATAAACAATGGCCGGGGTGACGCCATTGGACCGCATCGACCACATAACCAACTCACCCCAGTCTTGCGCCCACAAAATATCGGAAATGCCATCACCGTCGAAGTCGCCGGTCGCATACAACTGTGGGTTATTAGTCGCGGTCGGATTAAGCCCGGGCATAGCGATCAGTTTGGTACCGATCACGGCCCCGGCAGTTCCAGTACACGATGCGTTCGGATCGTCCGGGTTCGCGGTCGGCGGCGGTAATTGAACACCAGTGGCGTCCAACGAAAGTAGTTGAACCGCACCGGTCGTCAAATTTTGTAGCAAGATATCGCCACGCTTGTTTCCAGTGAAGTCCGCCAATGCCATCGCGGTAAAACCAGTCGGGACATTCCCCGCGCCATAGTTCGCGCAGGTACGGCTTGCGGTGGCCATGAGTACACGAATCACACCGTCCGGGCTGACATAAACCATGTCGGCAGCACCATCACCGTTTAGGTCGCGCGCACCGAGCAGCGTCCAATCAAGCGGCGCACCACCGCGTTTTCGCACCTGGCTAACGCCAGCCCCATCGGTAAACCAAATGTAGGAAACGCCCGTATCCGGTGAATCACCCACTACATATCGCCACACCAAATCACCTTTGCCGTCGCCGTCTAGGTCGCCAACTGCCTGAACATCCCAGACGTGTTTGACTGGACGCAGCAACCGATCACCAGACGACGCAAAATTGGTCCACGTTCGAACGTCACCGCGTTCTGGTGTGGTGGTGTTCACGAACACGAGGTCGGATTTTCCGTCGCCGGCAAAATCTGCGACCCCCGCGAGTCTGAAGTCGGGGCCGGGATCCGTGACGTCCGAGAATTGAAATTTATTGCCGACAAGTCTGCCGGCTTGCATCTGCGCTTTGTTTGAACGCAGTAACAGCACACTCTTACCATTACCATCGAGGTCAATTTCGCCTTGCAGCGAAAGTGGCTTGGGCGTCTGCGCGGTCGCGGGAAACGAGACCATCGTCGCGCTCGCGAGAGCGCCGCAAACCAGCAACATGCAATTCGTTAGTCGAAACATAGGCATAAGCTCAATGGGGGTTTAACGTACAGAAACGCGAATTTATCGATCAATAATGACGTTTTCCACAATGCAGGGCTCACGAAAATCGTCGACGACTAATATGCCACCGATTCTAGCGGTCGCCCGGGGTTTTGTACCCACCTACGCGGGTGGGGAATTCACCGCAGGTGAGGTAACGATGACTTTAGCTCACAAGTCGCTTCTTGAGATTCGGGATCAACCCACCATCCCGAACAATTTCCAGCATGAAATCGGGTAGCGTTTCGCATTGCGCAAGCAGCACGCCATCGGCGTCGTGAACCCTGCCCGAGGCGAGATCAAACTGTACCAGCGCACCGTCGGTGAGTTTGGCGGTCTCAGCGGAGACGAGCACCGGCAGCCCCAAGTTAATCGCATTGCGATAAAAGATGCGCGCAGCACCGGTGGCAATCACCGCGCCAACGCCAAGATGCTTTAGGGCTTGCGCCGCTTGTTCGCGTGAGGAGCCGATACCAAATCCCATGCCACCCACGACAAGGTCACCAGGCCGCACTTGTGCCGCAAATTCGGGGCGCACTGCTTCCAAACAATGGGCGGCAAGCTCGTCGATTGTTCCCTTCATGTACCGGCCTGGTGCCAATACGTCGGTATCGATTTGGTCGCCGAACTTCCATATGCGAACCAAGCTCACGACAAAAACTCCCGCGGGTCTGCAATCTCACCTTTGACTGCAGACGCGGCGACGGTATACGGGGAGGCAAGATAAACATCCGCCTTGGCGGAACCCATACGACCTTTGAAGTTACGCGCGGTGGATGCAATACCAACCTCGCCATCTGCCAACACACCTGCCCCGTAACCGGCACACGCGCCACAGCCGGTCGGCAACATCTGCGCGCCCGCTTCCAATAGGATTGCCAAGGTCCCATCTGCAGCGAGTTTGGCGGTCGTTTGTGTGGACGCAGGTGCAATCAATAATCGTGTGCCCTTCGCCACTTTGCGGCCTTTGAGAATCTCAGCCGCCATGCGTAGATCGTTTTCTTTCGCGCCGGTACAAGCACCGAGATAGGCTTGGTCGAGTTTGCGTTTATCGGTATCCACCACTGAATGGCTGTTCGCTGGAGTATGCGGCGCGGCAACTTGTGGCGCGAGGCTTGTGGCATCAAAACGATGCACCGCTTCGTAACTACAGTCGGTATCGCTGGCTAACAGACGTCGCCAGTCTTCAACCTGCACGCTCTTGGCTGCAAGGTCAGCGACGGTAGTGTCGTCCGGCGCGATGATGCCGGTCTTGGCGCCGAGTTCGGCGGACATGTTGCTCATGGTCAGTCGCTCATTCATTGACATACCCGCAACCGTCGAGCCGGCATATTCTATGACTTTGTAATCGTTATTCATGCCGAGAGTGGCACAAAGCTTGAGCAGAATATCCTTTGCGGTGAGGCCGCGACCCAGCGCTCCGTTCCACTCCGCCCGAATCGTCGCCGGCACCCTCACCCAGATTTCACCCGTCGCCAATACACCCGCCATTTCGGTCGCACCGATGCCGACCATAAAGGCACCGTACGCACCGCCCGATGGTGAATGTGAATCACCGCCCACCGCGAACAGCCCTGGTTTCATATGCCCGCGCTCAGGCAGGATGACGTGGCAAATACCCTCGCCATCGTAGAAGTTGTTTATTTGATGCAACACAGCGAACTTGCGTGTGAGCGACAAAATGCCTGCTGAATCCACGTCGATGGCCGGTGTGTAGTGGTCCGACACGAGCACAACCTTTGATGGATCCCAAATGCCGACGCCGAGCTCTTTGAGTTTGGACTCCACCCGACGCGGGCCACCGGAGTCGTGCATCATTGCCATATCTACCTTGCAGGTGACGATTTCGCCGACTGCGACCGAGGCCCGACCCGCCGCGCGGGCAATAATCTTCTGGCTAATCGTTTGTGGCGTCATGTGCCGAGGGTTCGCAGAGTTGTCCGGACAAATTATCGCGTATTTGGTACACTTGCACAATCTCACAATAATGGCTTAGAAAGAGTCGCGAGCGGCTAAAGTGCTAGGCGCCCGGAGCACAGGAACCGGAATGGATGTGGTACCCATGAGGATTCCGAGCACCGCGCAACACCGCAATTCAGCTGCGCAGCAGCTTTCCTTAGGAGCGAACATGAAACCAAACGACATCAAGGCCACCTTCAAATGGGACGACGCGCTTCTCCTCGATGACCAACTGTCTGATGAAGAACGGATGGTACGCGACCAAGCGCAGGCTTACTGTCAAGAAAAACTCATGCCGCGTGTGTTGCATGCGAATCGCGATGAAGTATTTCACCGCGAAATCATGAATGAAATGGGAGCGCTTGGTTTGCTCGGCCCGACCATTGAAGGTTATGGCTGCGCGGGTGTGAATTACGTTAGCTACGGCTTGGTCGCGCGCGAAGTCGAACGTGTTGACTCGGGCTATCGTTCGGCCATGAGCGTGCAGTCTTCTCTCGTGATGCACCCGATTTACGCCTACGGCAACGAAGCGCAGCGCGAAAAATGGTTGCCAAAACTCGCCACCGGTGAGTTGGTCGGCTGTTTTGGGCTGACTGAACCGGGCGCCGGCTCCGACCCATCATCGATGATCACGCGCGCAACTAAAGTCGACGGCGGCTACATCGTTCATGGGGCAAAAATGTGGATTACCAATTCACCGATTGCGGACGTGTTTATCGTTTGGGCAAAAGACTCTTCCGAAGGTGACACCGTTCGGGGCTTCGTGCTTGAAAAAGGTATGACAGGATTGAGCGCGCCGAAAATTGAAGGCAAGTTCTCGCTTCGCGCATCAATCACTGGTGAAATCGTCATGGATCAAGTGTTTGTTCCGGATGAAAACTTACTGCCTAACGTGAAGGGACTCAAAGGCCCGTTTGGATGCTTGAACAAAGCCCGTTATGGCATTAGCTGGGGCGCGATGGGGGCGGCGGAGTTCTGCTGGATGCAATCTCGTCAATACACCCTCGACCGGATGATGTTTGGCAAGCCACTCGCCGCCACGCAGTTGATCCAAAAAAAGCTCGCCGATATGCAAACCGAAATTACGCTCGGTTTACAGGGTGCACTGCGCTTAGGCCGTTTGATGGATGAAGGCCGCGCCACACCTGAAATGATTTCGCTGATGAAGCGCAACAATTGCGGCAAGGCGCTCGATATTGCACGTATGGCACGTGACATGCACGGTGGTAACGGCATCGCGGACGAATACCACGTCATTAGACATGCGATGAACTTGGAAGCGGTGAATACTTATGAAGGCACCCACGATGTGCACGCGTTGATTTTGGGCCGCGCCCAGACCGGCCTCAATGCATTTTTCTAAGGCGCATTCTTCTAATCGCATTTTTCTAATCGGTGCCTTTCATGGAACTGTCTGACAAAACGGCTCGCCAGATTTGGGCGGACATCAAGGCCAACCCCAACCGCGCGAAATTCGGCTTCGGCAAAAAAGCCGCGCTCATCAACATCGACCCACAAAAGGCGTATACCAAGGTCGATGAATTCAAGACTGCGTACGAGACCGATCCGCGTCAGATTGAATACATCAACGAACTTTCGAAGCGCTTCCGTAAACTCAACTGGCCGGTCGTGTTCACGTACGTTGCATACATGGAATCAGGCGAAGACGCTGGTGTTTGGGGAACCCGCACCAACACACCGGATTCACTGCAGAACATAAAACACGGTTCACGACGCGCGGAGTTCGACGATCGTATCGACATCGATCGTCAGCGTGACGTGATTTACTGTAAAAAAATGCCTTCGGTATTCTTCGAGACACAACTCCAATCGTTATTGGTGTGGCATCAGGTTGATACCCTCATCGTCACGGGTGGATCGACCTCCGGTTGTGTGCGCGCAACGGTGGTGGATAGCCTCGCGCACGGCTACCGGACCATCGTGCCCGAGGAGTGTGTTGCGGATAAACACGAGAGTTATCACTTCGCCAATCTCACCGACATGATGCTGAAATACGCTGACGTGATGAACGTGCAGGACGTCATCCACTGGCTAGACAACCAATAGTAGGACGGCGCGTGAAAGACGATCCAGGCTACTACGATTACTGGCCGTATTCCAACCGGCCGAAGATTACGTGGCCGAACGGCGCAAAACTCGCCTTCTGGGTTGCACCCAACATCGAGTTCTACGAACTCAACCCGCCGAAGAATCCATCACGTGCGGCGTGGCCACATCCGTTCCCTGCGGTACCGGGCTACAGCATCCGTGACTATGGCAATCGGGTTGGGCACATGCGGCAAATGAAGCTGCTCGACAAGTACGGTATTCGTGGCTCGATTTCGCTCTCCACTGCCCTCTGCACGCACCACCCCGAAATCGTCGAAATGTGTCGCGAACGCGACTGGGAGTTTTTCACCCACGGCATCTACAACACGCGTTACACCTACGGCATGTCGGAAGCGCAAGAGCGCGCCATGATTTTGGAATCGATGGAGACCATCGAACGTGCTGTCGGCAAACTGCCGGCAGGATATCTCGCACCGGCACTCTCTCATTCCGAAGTCACGATTGATCTGTTCGCCGAACTCGGTGGCACGTATACGTGTGATCTTTTCCATGATGATCAACCGACACCGATTCACGTTCGAAGTGGCAAACGTTTTGTTTCCATGCCGTATTCGCTGGAGCTCAATGACACCATCGTTTATGTGGTCAACAAAATTGAGCCGCGACGTTACGGACAGATGATCAAGGACAGTTTTGATCGGCTGTATGCGGAAGGCGCGACGTCTGGCACAGTCATGTGTATT
>JBIIYQ010000234.1:0-3198 GCA_044346745.1 Usitatibacteraceae bacterium
ACCCGAGTGTTCCATCTCGGCGATGACCGCCTCAATTTCACGCTGGCCATTCACTACCGCGAACAGTGCTTGATAGCCGCCCTCGGCGAGATATTGTTTGAGGCCGATGTGGGTCGTGGTTTGTTGCGCGGTCGGCTTCACGTCGTTGGCTTTGACCGCAGCGGCAACATTCTCGACCGTGGCGTGGCCAAACGCATGTTGGCCCACACATACCGCCGGCGCCTCTGAACAGCGACCGATACACGGTGCCGCGATGACGCGCGCGTCTTTGCCCAGAATGCCTGGCAGCTTTTCGAGTAGCTCGTGCGCACCGGCCATGCTGCAGCTTAAGGTTTCGCACACGCGAACGGTCAGCGCTTCGGGTACGGCGTCACCTTCTTTGACGACGTCAAAGTGGTGATAGAACGTCGCCACTTCATAGACTTCGGTTTGCGAAATCTTCATCGCTTCGGCCAGCGCTGCCATATGCGGCGCGCTCAAATGGCCAAAGCGGTCTTGAATGAGATGCAGATATTCGATCAGCAGATCGCGGCGAAGTTGGCCAACTGCGTCTCTTCCCGCGAGTAGTGCAGCAATTTCTTCGCGCGCGGCGAGATCGACCTGCCTGCCCTTTGGTGTGCTGCGGGACTTCATCTTGCTGCGGACTTCGGCTAATGGAATCGCGATGGTGACGCGGTCGTTCATCGAAACATTCTCCGGGACTTGGCGGGTTCGGCGTCCGTGCGGATACGTGGCGCGCTGCTGGTGGCGTGGCTTTGGCTGGGCACAACCACCAGAATTTTGTTGTACGTAAGGATAGCGGCCTAGCCCAGCGCGCCCCATGACGAACATCAAGACACGGCCGCGTCGCCAACAAATACCAAAACTCGCCTATTGGCGGGCATTTTCAGGCAGAAGCTGCTGGAAACGCCCGCCAATAGGCGAGTTTGTCCTTTCTTAAGGCCTGCGCGCCGACTGACCGAACTAAATCGAAAGCGCTAGCCTTGTACCCTGATCAATCGCGCGCTTCGCATCAAGCTCGCCCGCTTCAAACGCGCCGCCGATCAAGTGTGTCTTTACGCCAGCAGCTTCGAGCGGTGCCACCAAGTCCCGCAGCGGTACCTGGCCTGCACACAACACGATGGTGTCGACTTCAAGCAGTGTCGGGCTTTCTTGTTTCTCGCCGAAGCTGATGTGCAGTCCGCGCGCGTCAATTGCGTCGTAGTTCACTCCCGCCAGCATCTCGACTTTCTTTTTCTTTAACGCGGCGCGGTGAATCCAACCGGTGGTTTTGCCCAAGCCCTTGCCCGGCTGCGTCGCCTTACGTTGCAGCAACGTGACCTGTCTTGCAGGTGGTGTGACCTCCGGTTTAACCAAGCCGCCACGCGCAGCCTCAGGATCACCCACACCCCACTCGCGTTTCCACGCGTCTAGGTCCATGGTTGGCGAATGGTCTTCGACTAGGAACTCGGACACGTCGAAACCAATACCGCCTGCACCAATCACGGCAACGCGTTTGCCGACGGGCTTCTTGTGCAACAGTACATCGATGTAGCTCAACACATTCGGGCTATCTTGGCCGGGGATCTTGGGGTCGCGCGGCGTGACACCTGTGGCGACCACCACCTCATCGAAGCCTTTGAGGTCGTCCGCCGAGACGCGTCGGTTCAAACTCAGTTTTACGCCGGTGGCTTGAATTCGCCGCGAGAAGTACCGCAGCGTTTCGTGAAACTCTTCTTTGCCGGGAATCTGTTTGGCCATGTTGAATTGGCCGCCGATCTCGCCAGCTGAGTCAAACAATTCAACATCGTAGCCGCGCCCAG
This sequence comes from Usitatibacteraceae bacterium, assembly GCA_044346745.1. Classification (GTDB taxonomy): domain Bacteria; phylum Pseudomonadota; class Gammaproteobacteria; order Burkholderiales; family Usitatibacteraceae; genus UKL13-2. The sequence continues at coordinate 1,803 of JBIIYQ010000234.1, forward strand.
CGAGCTCGGTCGAACACGCCAAACCAGCCGGTCCCGCACCCACCACCGCGATACGCTTTCTTGCCACCGCTTTAGTGAACACCAATTCGGTTTCGTGGCAGGCACGTGGGTTCACTAAACACGACGCGACTTTTTGTTGGAACACGTGATCGAGACAGGCTTGATTACAACCGATGCAGGTGTTGATATCAGCCGCGCGGTTTTCACTCGCCTTCTTCACAAACTCCGGGTCCGCCAACAACGGTCGCGCCATCGACACCATGTCCGCACAACCATCGGCGATGATCTGTTCGCCGACTTCCGGGGTGTTGATCCGATTGGTGGTGACCAGCGGAATACTGACTTCCGCTTTCATTTTTTTGGTCACCCATGCAAACGCACCGCGCGGAACGGACGTCGCAATCGTCGGCACACGTGATTCATGCCAACCGATGCCGGTGTTGATGATGGTCGCACCCGCTTTTTCAATAGCCTTGGCGAGCATCACCACTTCATCCCACGATTGCCCCTCGGGCACGAGATCAAGCATCGACAAGCGATAGATGATGATGAAATCTTTGCCCACGGCTTCGCGCATGCGCGAGACGATCTCAACCGGCAGGCGCATACGATTTTCGTAGGCACCGCCCCACTGGTCGTCGCGTTTATTGGTGGCGAGGCTCAAAAACTGGTTGATGAAATAACCTTCGGAGCCCATCACTTCGACGCCGTCATAACCGGCGTCACGCGCCAACTTGCCCGCGCGGACAAAACACTTGATCTGGCGTTCGATCCCACCCGCTGACAAGGCTCGCGGCGTGAATGGGGTGATCGGCGATTTGATTTTCGACGGTGCAACCGAAAATGGTGAATAACCGTACCGACCCGCATGCAGAATCTGTAGCGCGATCTTGCCACCCGCTTGGTGCACGCTGTCGGTAAGAATTTTGTGTGAGCGCGCCGCGCCGCTCGACGCCATCCGTGAACCAAACGGCGACAACCAACCTTCCACGTTGGGCGCAAAACCGCCCGTCACAATGAGGCCGACACCACCACTCGCCCGTTCCGCAAAATACGCTGCAAGCCGTGGAAAGTCGCGCACCTTATCTTCCAACCCCGTGTGCATTGAACCCATCAACACACGGTTTTTCAGGGTCGTGAATCCCAGGTCAAGCGGCGCGAGAAGGTGGGGATAAGGAGATGACATGAATTGCTTTCTGCAAATGAAAACGGCTGCCGAAGCAGCCGTTTAAAAAGACTGAGATTACTTTAGAACGGACTTGAGCAATTCGCCCATCTTGGCAGGGTTCTTTGTCACCTTGATGCCGCACTCTTCCATCACCGCTAGCTTTTCTTGGGCAGTGCCTTTGCCGCCTGAGATGATCGCGCCAGCATGGCCCATGCGTTTTCCTGGAGG
>JBIIYQ010000235.1:0-3177 GCA_044346745.1 Usitatibacteraceae bacterium
TGACCGAGGCTGCCAATCACTTGGCCCTTCAACACGACATCACCGACCTTTACAAGCTTCTGCGCCAAGTGCGCGTAGCGCGTGGTCAAGCCGCCCTCATGTTCGATATCGACCAAGTTGCCGTATTCATTGTGCCACTCGGATGCAGAAACCACACCACCTGCAGCAGCAAGAATTTTTGAGCCAGGTGCGGCGATGAAGTCGACACCCGCGTGAAACGCGCTACGACCGTTGAACGGATCGATGCGATAGCCAAAGTTTGAGGAGAAGTAACCGCTCGTCACGGGCAGCGTCGTTGGAATGGCCTTTGCCGCAAGACGGCCCTGCATCAGGATAGAGTCGAGTACACCGAGTTTATCCGCGCGGTCATCGAGCACTTTTGATACGTCCGCTAACTTGGCTGAGAAATCTTTGTAACTCACGTCACCGCTCATGCTGGCGCTCGGTGCCGGGCCACCAACACCCGGCGTCTCAGAGAAATTGAACTCACCCCTTACACCCGCCACCTTAGCCAGCCGGTCGCCAAACGCATCCAGACGCATCATGCGCGCTTGAAGCTCACCGAGTTTCACGGCGAGCGAATTCAACTGCTCACGCATATCTTTTTCCGCTTGTTGCGCGTTTTGCTGAGTGAGCGTGGAGATTAGGCTCTGGATAAAGGGGTTTTGGATGTCGACCGCGTACTTCATTGTGACCCAATACGTTCCCAGCGCAAACATAAAGCCGGCGCTGACGAAGCCCATGGCAGCCATGATCATCTGCGATTGCGAGATCGTCACGATGCGGCTTTTTGCCAGACTGTCTGAGACTAGAATGATGTTCATCATTTACCTCTTATTGCCCGAATCAGTTGAAGACTTACGCCAAACCAATTAGAGCCTTACTCGGAGAGAACGACTTCATGGCACCTGTGGTGGCGCAGCATCGACGTCTTTCTCGCCTTCAACAATTGTTTGAGGACACTCTCCCTCCCGGTTGGAATTCCTTATGCCGGGTTGCTGCACTGGAAGGGTCGACGGTGGTTATTGCGGCGGCCAACGGGGCCGTTGCGACGAATTTGAAAGCTTACTCGCCACGACTTCTTGAGAATTTTCGGAACGTTCTTGAGAAAAAAACAATGAAGGAACAAGAGGTTACATCAATTCGTATCGTCGTGCAACCCGAGATTTCGACTTGGCGGCCACCCACCCCAACCTCCGTCAAGTTAGCCTCGGCCAAAACCCCCATGAGCGCTCAGCAACTCGATGATTTGACGCAGAAATTGGCCGATTCGCCGCTCAAGCGGGCGTTGGGAAAGATTCAAGCCAAGCGGCAGAATGTAAGTAAGCGGGCGCTTACCGACAAGGCTAAATCAAACAAAAAGTAGTCGTTCCACGATGTACATCACCGCAATGAGTGCGGCAAACGCCAGCGTCACCTTAATGATCATCTTGGTTGCCGCCAGAAACCGCGGGTTCTTGGTGAACAAATAACCCAAGAACGTGATGGATATGCCCATCACCGCGAACAACAACAAAAAGCGCAGGCCAATAAGCATAGCGTCAGGCCGTCTCGAGCGCTGATCTAAGCGCCATCACACCAAAGGCAGCGGGCAGTTCGTCGCGGCGATCAAAGGTCACCATCTCGTAGGCAGTCTCATCTGCCAACAATGCCCGCACCAGTTGGTTATTCATGGCGTGCCCGGATTTTACGCCAGTAAAGGCACCGATCAACGGGTGGCCGAGCGTATATAAGTCGCCTACCGCGTCGAGCGCCTTGTGTTTCACAAACTCATCTTCGGTCCGCAGCCCATCGGGGTTCAACACATGAAAGTCATCAATGACGATCACGTTATCCAGTGAGCCGCCACGCCCAAGGCCCGCCTGCCGCATCGCTTCGACTTCGTTGGTAAATCCAAACGTACGGGCACGGGCAACTTCCTTCACAAACCGCGTCTCGGCAAAATCCACCTCGACGTCATTCTGCCGCCCATGAAACACCGGATGATCAAAGGCAATCGAGAACTTCAGCTTAAAACCATTAAACGGCTCAAGCCGCACGAGCTTGTCTTTGTCCTTCAACTCGATGGTCCTCTTCACGCGAATGTACTTCTTCGCCGGTGCCTGCTCTTCTATCCCAGCCGCTTGCATCAGAAACACAAACGGTGCCGCGCTACCATCCATGATCGGCACTTCCACCGCATTTAAGTCCACATAGGCGTTGTCGATGCCGAGGCCCGCAAGGGCCGACATCAAGTGTTCAACGGTGGCGACGTTTGCACCAGTCGTCGTGTCCTCGATTCGAGTCGACATACGTGTGTCATTCACATTCAGCGCGTGCGCCCGCACGGTTGGCGCACCCGGCATATCGGTGCGACAGAAAACGATACCGGTATTCGGCGCGGCGGGGCGAATGGTCATCTCGACCCGATGGCCGAGGTGAACACCGACGCCGGTGGCGCGGACTTTGTTTTTGACGGTACGTTGTTTGATCATGGTGGCTGACTGATTGAAGTCAGTATTTTACAGTCATGCCGACACACATGATTTCAAGTCACCAGGCTGGCATGGCTCGTATGTCGGCTATTTTCCGCGGGAAACGGCAGCGGCTGACCCAAAGCGGCTATTCAGATTTCCAGAAAGCCGACCTTTAACGACTAAGGTAAAAGGCGGCGCGCTTTTGCGCCGTCCAGCGACCGAAGGGAGCGTTTGACCCCAATGTTATGCGTATAGCGGCTCATATTCCTGCGCCCTCTTCGTCGAGGAAGAGGAATTTCCCCTTCCTCGTTCTTTCCCAATAATCAATTTCAACCCTGGCCGTCTTCATGGTTAGTTCGAGAGCTTGTAGTGAGTCTATCCCGAACTCGCCAAATAACTTTCGATCCGAATCGGTTCCAAACTCATATGGGCAGCACCAATCGAAACCATTGCCATGCCCATAAGGCGCACCCACTTTCAGCCAGAACTTTTCAGTTCTTCCGTCTTCGTAGCGAAACTCCATTTCCCTTGACGCAATCACGGCGCCGATTTCTTTTATCTCAGGCATGAACTAGGCGCGAATAAAAGGGGCCACCCATTAGCTGGCCCGTGTCAAGTAAGCGAACGAATTTCTCGCTGTTGATGCAATCAGGTTAATCCAGATACCGCTCCTGTTCCAAGTTTCTTCATCACATCCGTTTCTTCGATACATTGGCTGCGA
>JBIIYQ010000021.1:0-33715 GCA_044346745.1 Usitatibacteraceae bacterium
CGGTGGCAGCCGCTCGAATCGCCGCCAGAGAAATGGGCTTCAAAGTTGTTGGCATCGGCACTTACAGCCGCGAGTTTGCGCGTGACATACGCGAGGCCGCAAAGTTGTATGACGTCGAGCCGTTGATTTCTGATGACTACTTGGAAGTCGAAGCGCGTATCGCCGAATTGCAGCCTGAGCTTGTCCTCGGCACACAAATGGAGCGGCATATCGCCAAACGTCTTGGCGTTCCTTGTGCGGTCATTTCCGCTCCAGTCCACGTACAAGATTTCCCTGCTCGTTATGCGCCGCAAATGGGCTTTGAGGGCGCCAACGTCATTTTTGATACTTGGGTCCATCCGCTGATGATGGGCCTCGAGGAACATCTACTTGGCATGTTCCGCGAAGACTTCGAATTTCATGATGATGCAGGGTCGTCACACCTTTCACATCTCGGCGCTAGTAAAGGAAAAGCAGAAACAAAACCCCAGCAAGAGCGAACTATTTCAGCCACAAATGCTCCAAATAGCCCGCCAATAGGCGTTATTGGCGATTCTGCGACCGTGACTGTCACCGCCACGGCGCGTAGTGACAACAACCCGGCTGGCACACCGACCGCAGCAAACGGCCCATGGGTTGCTGTATGGGATGCAGATGCAGAAAAAGAGCTCGGCAAGATTCCATTTTTTGTTCGCGGCAAAGCTCGCCGGAATACCGAACGATTTGCGCAAGAACGCGCGGTAGCACCAATTACGGTAGAGACACTCTATGATGCTAAAGCTCACTTCGGTCGCTGATCCGAAGCCCGTACCCAATGGCGGGACGCCTATCCGCGTCACGTTGGTGACGATGGATAGTCACCTCGCCAATGCGGCGGAGCGCGCGCATCGAAAGCTCGTCAAAACCATGCCCGGACTATCGTTTACCGTTCATGCCGCAGCCGAGTGGAGTGACGATTCCAAAGCGATTAGCCGCTGCACCGCAGATATTGCAAGTGCAGACATCGTGATCGCCACCATGTTGTTTTTGGAAGACCATTTCCTTCCGGTGTTACCCGCCCTTAAAGCGCGGCGTGAGCAATGCGACGCCATGGTTTGCATCATGTCGGCACCGGAAGTCTCCAAACTCACCCGTATGGGCAAGCTGGATATGCATGCCCCCGCCACCGGGGCGATGGCATTTCTCAAGAAACTCCGTGGTAAACCGAGCGATGGTGCGAATAAAGGCGGCTCCGGCACGGCCGGTGCGAAGCAGATGAGAATGCTGCGTCGCCTGCCAAAGATTCTTCGTTTTATTCCCGGAACCGCACAGGACCTGCGCGCGTTTTTCCTGACCATGCAGTACTGGTTAGCGGGCTCTGAAGAAAACGTTGGCAGCATGGTTCACTTCCTCGTTGATCGGTATGCGGCCGGGCCACGAAAATCTCTTCAAGGCTTGGCAAACGTAGCAGAACCGGTGGAATACCCTGAAGTCGGCGTGTATCACCCGAAAATGAAACACAGTACCGCCGTTGGCAGAATGGCACTTTCAGTCGACGCCCTACCAAGTTTTGCCACCGCCGGCAAACGCGGTACGGTCGGACTGCTGCTGATGCGATCATATGTCCTCGCCGGCAATGCAGACCACTATGATGGTGTCATCACGGCGTTAGAAGCGCGCGGCCTGAGCGTGATCCCAGCGTTTGCAACCGGCCTCGATGGCCGTCCTGCGATTGATGCGTTTTTTATGAAAGACGGCCGCCCGACGATTGACGCAATAGTGTCACTCACGGGTTTTTCGCTGGTTGGTGGCCCCGCCTACAACGACGCCAAGGCGGCCGAAGAAGTTCTAGCAAAGCTTGATGTTCCCTATTTAGCTGTCCACCCGGTGGAGTTCCAAACGCTGGATCAATGGGGTGGTTCGCACCGCGGTTTGATGCCGGTGGAATCGACCATCATGGTTGCGATTCCCGAACTCGACGGTGCCACCGGCTCGATGGTGTTTGGCGGTCGGGGCAGCTCGCAGCAAATTGCGTGTACTGGCTGTTCACATGCGTGCAAGTTCACGAACGTCGCGGACACCCACGACATGCACAGTTGCATTGAACGGGCTGACCGACTTGCCTCACGTGTTGGTAAGTTGGTTGATTTACGCCGCTCCGAACGCGCCAATCGCAAAGTGGCTGCGGTGATATTCAATTTCCCACCGAACGCCGGCGCAACTGGTACGGCGGCGTTTTTGTCGGTCTTCGAGTCGCTCTACAACACGTTGTCTGCATTAAAGCGTGAAGGCTACACGGTGGACATGCCGGCATCTGTGGATGCACTTCGTGAATCACTCATCACCGGCAATGCCGCTCGCTTCGGCGCAATGGCAAACGTACATGCGCGGATCGCTACTGATGATCACGTCCGCCGTGAAGAGCATCTGAAAGAAATTGAAGCGCAATGGGGTTCCGCACCAGGCAAGCAGCAAAGCGATGGCAGCAGCATTTTCATTCTTGGCGAGTGCTTCGGTAACGTCTTTGTGGGCATTCAGCCTGCGTTTGGTTACGAAGGTGATCCAATGCGCTTGCTGTTCGAGAGCGGCTTTGCGCCGACACACGCGTTTTCCGCCTTCTACCGCTGGCTTCGCGAAGACTTCGGTGCGAATGCCGTACTTCATTTCGGCACCCACGGTGCGTTGGAATTCATGCCTGGCAAGCAGGCGGGAATGTCCGCCAATTGCTGGCCGGATCGTCTGATTCGCGATTTGCCAAACATGTATCTATATGCGTCTAACAATCCATCAGAGGGAACCATCGCCAAACGTCGCGCTGCCGCAACGCTGATCAGCTACCTGACACCGCCAGTGGCGCAGGCCGGCCTTTACAAAGGTCTGGTAGAACTCAAGGACGTGCTAGAGCGATATCGCGGCCTTGAACCCGAAGCTCAGCACGAGCGCGCCGAACTTGCGGTAATGATTCAAATGCAAGCCGCTGAATTGCAGTTAGTTGCGGCAGAGCCGCTTTGGACAGCTGATACTGAAACACAGATTTGTCGACTCAGTGAAGCGGTTTTGGAGCTCGAATACACACTTATCCCGTACGGACTGCACGTCGTTGGCAACGCGCCAACGCCACCAGAGCGCGTCGACCTCCTGCTCTCCTTTGCGGAGGCATCGTTTAATGCGCGCCCTGAGCGTCAGGTAGTTGAAGCCCTGGTCGCGGGCAGCACGATCGAGTATGCCCTCTCGCTGGGCCAGTCAGTGCCTGCCTCACAAACGCTCGAGCTACTTGAAAGCTTACAAAAGACAGATCGCTTGATCGAAAAAGATCACGAGATTGATGGCATCTTGCGCGCTCTTGATGGTCGCTTCTTGCGTCCTGCGCCCGGCGGCGATTTGTTGCGCACACCGGCGATCTTGCCGACCGGTCGTAATCTGCATGGCTTTGACCCGTTCCGCATCCCCAGCGCCTATGCCGTTCAGGACGGTGCCCGTCAAGCTGAACGTTTACTGCAAAAGCATCTTGCCGACGGCCACCGCTTCCCTGAATCCATCGCGATGGTCTTGTGGGGAACCGACAACCTGAAGAGTGAAGGTGGCCCGATCGGGCAGGCGCTTGCGCTGATGGGGGCCAAACCGCGATTTGATAGTTATGGCCGTCTTGCTGGCGCTGAGTTGATTCCACTTGAAACGCTCGGCAGAGCGCGTGTCGATGTTGTCATCACGCTCTCCGGCATTTTTCGCGACCTGCTCCCGCTACAGATCAAGCTTCTCGCGGAAGCGGCATTTCTCGCGGCGAGCGCAGACGAACCGTGCGACCAAAACTTCATTCGCAAACATACGCTGGCATATGTTGCCGAGCACGGTGGCGATATTGAAGCCGCCTCACTGCGCGTTTTCGGCAATGCAGACGGTGCCTACGGAGCAAACATCGGAAGTCTTATCGACAACAGCCGCTGGGAAAACGGCGACGAACTCGCCGAAACCTTCAGTCGTCGCAAGGGATTCGCCTACGGACGAGCCGGCAAACCGGTCCAACAAGCCGCGCTGCTGCAAAGCGTGCTATCCAATGTTGATCTCGCCTACCAAAACCTCGACTCTGTCGAGCTCGGTGTGACTACTATCGACACCTACTTCGACACGCTCGGCGGCATCAGTCGCGCCATCAAACGCGCCAAAGGCGCTAACGCAGAAGTCGCGCCGGTCTATATCGGCGACCAGACCCGCGATAGTTTTGGTGGCGGCACCGTGCGCACCCTGACTGATCAAGTCGCACTCGAAACACGCACGCGTATGCTGAATCCAAAATGGTATGAAGGCATGCTCAAACACGGCTACGAAGGTGTACGCCAAATTGAAGTGCATATCACCAACACCATGGGGTGGTCTGCAACCACAGGTCAAGTGCAGCCATGGGTGTACCAACAGCTGAGCGAAACCTTCATGCTCGATCCGGAGATGCGTGATCGCCTGGCCAAACTCAATCCAACCGCCTCCGCACGTGTGGCAAATCGCCTGCTTGAAGCATCACAACGCCAATACTGGAAACCAGACGCCGCAATGCTCGAAGCGTTGCAGCGGGCTGGTGAAGAACTGGAAGACCGTCTCGAAGGCGTTTTTGAATCAACCGACAAACCCGCAATACCGCTACAGCGCGCGGCGGCCTGAATCCCCCACTAAGGAACTCCTATGAGTGTAGCAACCGTACCGTTCTCTGATATCAAGCGCGCAGATGGCACCAGTCTCCCTAAACGGCCCGACGGTGACGGCAGTGTCCAGGTTCAACTTGACCCGAACCTCAAAATTGGCAATGCCAAAGTTTTTGCCGTCTACGGCAAGGGTGGTATCGGTAAAAGCACGACGTCGTCCAACCTGTCGGTTGCGTTCTCAAAACTCGGCAAACGTGTTCTGCAAATCGGCTGCGACCCAAAACATGATTCAACATTTACCCTGACCAAGAAATTAATGCCGACCGTGATTGATGTTCTTGAGTCTGTGGATTTCCACTCGGAAGAACTCCGCGTAGAAGACTTCGTCTATGAAGGCTACAACGGGGTGATGTGTGTTGAAGCAGGCGGTCCACCGGCGGGTACCGGCTGCGGCGGTTACGTCGTCGGCCAAACGGTGAAGCTACTGAAGGAACATCATCTTCTTGAAGACACCGATGTTGTGATCTTCGACGTCTTGGGTGACGTCGTATGTGGCGGTTTTGCGGCTCCACTTCAACACGCCGATCGCGCACTGATTGTTACCGCAAATGACTTCGACTCGATCTTTGCGATGAACCGCATCGTGGCGGCGATCCAAGCCAAGTCAAAAAACTACAACGTCCGGTTGGGTGGTGTGATCGCGAACCGCAGCAGGGACACGGACCAGATCGATAAGTTCAACGACGTCATCGGCCTGAAAACCATGGCGCAGTTTCCAGATCTCGATGTCATCCGCCGCAGCCGCTTGAAAAAAGCAACTCTATTCGAAATGGAAGACTCACCTGAGTTGCGTGCAGTACAAGACGAGTACCTTCGTTTGGCGGCAAAACTCTGGGCAGGCACCGATCCATTACACGCCATGCCAATGAAAGACCGCGATATCTTTGACTTGTTGGGATTCGATTAATGTCTGACATCTCCTATCAACAACGCCGGGGTGAGATCGAACACTACTTCGATCGGACTGCGGTCGATGCTTGGAAGAAACTCACGTCTGATGCGCCGGTAGGCAAGATCCGTGCGACGGTACGCGCCGGACGCGATGAGATGCGTAGTACGCTGTTGGGATGGCTGCCACAAAACCTCGAAGGTGCCCGCATCCTCGACGCAGGCTGCGGAACAGGTGCATTGGCAGTTGAGGCGGCACATCGCGGTGCAAGTGTTGTCGCCATTGACCTATCCCCCACGCTTGTCGATCTCGCACGTGACCGTGCACCGACACAATTCGCCAATCAATTGGGCAAGATTGAGTTCAGAGCTGGCGACATGCTCGATCCTGCCCTAGGCAAGTTTGATCACGTCATCGGCATGGACTCCGTCATCCACTATGACACCGGCGATGTGGTCAAGGTGCTCGAAGGGTTAGCCGCGCGCACTCGCGGCAGTATTCTTTTTACCTACGCACCGAGCAACCCATTTCTCGAGGTGATGATTGCGGTCGGCCGGTTATTGCCGCGCAAGGATCGCGCACCATGGATATCGCCGATTGCGACCAAACGTCTGCACAAGTTGTTACTGGCCAGTGACTCGATGGCCGAGTGGAATACCGGCCGTACAAAACGTGTTTCACGCGGCTTTTACACCTCCCAGGCATTGGAGCTGGTTCGCGCATGAAAATCCTGCCGCTCAAGTCGATTAATGACAAGATGAGTCGCGGCTGGCAGTACGCCAGCAGCGAATGCTTGCCATTTGCCGACGCGGCAACCAAAGAACTGCCGCTAGGGCGGTTGTTGCGGCTCTCGTTGTTCCAGGTCACCGTTGGCATGGCTACCGCTTTGCTAGTGGGAACACTGAACCGCGTCATGATTGTCGAACTCGGCGTCTCGGCCTGGTTGGTATCTCTGATGATTGCCCTGCCCTTGTTGTTCGCCCCCTTCCGCGCGCTGGTCGGGTTCAAGTCAGACACCCACCGCTCAATACTGGGCTGGAGGCGAGTCCCATACATTTGGTTTGGCAGCCTCATCCAGTTTGGCGGACTCGCCATCATGCCATTCGCATTGCTAATTCTCTCAGGCGACTCGCAAGGCCCAATCGTGGTCGGACATATTGGCGCGGCACTCGCATTCTTGATGATTGGTGCGGGACTTCACACCACCCAGACGGCGGGTTTGGCGCTTGCGACCGACCTAGCGACGCCTGAATCACGGCCGCGCGTTGTCGCTCTGATGTACGTTATGCTGTTGGTTGGACTGGTGTTGAGTTCCTTTGCTTTTAGTTACTTCCTTGAAAACTTCAGCGCCATACGTCTGATCAAGGTTATTCAGGGTGCTGCGGTTGTGACCATGGTGTTAAACGTGATCGCGCTTTGGAAACAGGAGCCGAGAGTTCCTCGGCAGGCTAACGGTACCGAGGAAAAGTCGCCGACATTCAGACAGGTCTGGGAGATTTTCCGCCATGAGCCAGGCGCGATTCGGCTGCTGGCAGCGGTAGGTTTCGGCACCGCCGCATTCAACATGCAAGACATCATCCTGGAACCATACGGCGGCGAGATACTCGGACTCAGCGTGTCGGCAACTTCGATGCTGACGGCGATTCAGGCGGTAGGTTCGCTGGCGGCATTTGCGATTGCGGCGAAACTGCTGAGTGGCCAAACAAATCCGCATAGACTCGCGGCCTGCGGCGTGTTGATTGGTGTGGTCGCGCTGTGCCTGGTCATTTTTTCTGCGCCGATGGCCTCTCCCAATGTCTTTCGCCTCGGCGCACTTCTGATCGGCTTCGGCGGCGGCCTGTTTGCAGTGGCCACACTTGCATCCGCGATGAGCGTGGAGTCACGCGGCTACACCGGTCTTGCGCTGGGCGCATGGGGAGCCGTGCAGGCAACCGCCGGCGGCCTCGCCATTGCGATCGGTGGTGCGCTTAAAGACATCATCGCGCACCACGGCGCACTCGGTTACTTGGGCGAAGTGCTCGCCCAGCCGGCTAATGCGTATGGCATGGTTTACCACATTGAAATATTCCTGTTGTTTGCGACTTTGGTCGTCATCGGTCCGATGGCACGATATAGCTTTAGTTTGCCGTCCCTACCGGGCGACAAAGATTCACAGCAACGGAAATTTGGATTGGCCGAGTTTCCTGGCTAGAAATAGAAACGGTTGTCAGGTGCAGTTTTCTTGCGTTACCCGAGGAGGATAAACATGGTTGGTGCAATCACACAGTACATTGATGTCGCGCAGTTAGTTCTCTATCTATTCTGGGCGTTCTTCGCCGGCCTCATTTACTACCTTCACCAAGAGGGCAAGCGCGAGGGCTACCCCCTGGAGTCCGACATTTCTCATCGGATCAAGGTGCAAGGCTTCCCGGCGATTCCGGATGCAAAGACCTACGTGTTGCGCGACGGCACAACACGTATTGCGCCTAATGCCGCTAACAATGGTTTCGACAAAGACCTAAAGGCCATCCCAGCCAATGCTTATCCAGGCGCACCGCTGATTCCAACCGGCAACCCAATGCTCGATGGTGTTGGACCAGGCTCATATGCGATTCGCCCTGATATTCCGGACATGACGGTCGATCAAGAACCAAAGATTGTGCCGCTTCGGGTCGCCACCAATTTCCACCTTGAGTCGAGTGATCCCAACCCTATCGGCATGAACGTCATCGCGGGTGACGGACACGTCGCAGGTCAAATCTCAGACGTTTGGGTTGACCGCGCCGAGATCGTGATTCGTTACTTGGAAGTCAAAGTTGCGGGCAACGGGCGTACCGTACTCATCCCCAACAACTTTGCGCGCATCACCAACAAGGAAGTCAAGGTGCGTTCCATATTTGCCAAACATTTTGCAGACGTTCCAGGCACCAAGAACGCAGAAACCATCACACTGATGGAAGAAGAGCGGATCATGGCCTACTATGGTGCAGGCACCCTCTATGCATCACCTGAGCGCGCCGAGCCGCTGCTATGAGCCGTCCACTCTTCATCGTGCCGGAGCACGAATTTGAGGCGCAGCCAGGCCTACCGGAACCCCTGCCAAAGGGAGAAGTATTGCTCTGGCAAGGCTCACCCGAATGGCGGACTCTTGCAGTACAGGCATTTCACGTGCGAAAGCTTGCTGTTTATTTCGCCATTATCCTTTTGTTGCGTACTCTGTTTGTGCTGTCTGAGGGCGGCAACGTCGTCGAACTTGCCATTTCCCTGGCGATATTGACACCACTCGCCGGCATTTCAGTCGGCCTAATGGCGTTCATGGCCTGGTTGACGGCACGCACATCCATGTACACCATTACAGATCAGCGCATCGTGATGCGCATCGGCATCGTCCTCTCGGTGACCTTCAACCTCCCCTTCAAGTCGTTGGATAGTGTCGGCCTCAAGCGCTTTACCGACGGCACAGGCGATCTGGCTCTCACAATTGGTGCGAAGGATCATATTGCGTACCTCCACTTGTGGCCACATGCACGCCCCTGGAAATTCGCCAAGCCTGAGCCAATGCTCCGCTCCATCGCCGAGGTTGCCACCGTAGCTAACACTCTCAGTCAGGCAATGAAGGCTGCGGCTGGCGGCGTCGCAATTACGATCAAACAAACGCAGGCTCCAGCAGCGGAAGCGAATGGACAACAACGCGACGGATGGGCAACCGCCGCATGAGCACAACAACACAGGCCATTGTTTCCGACAATTTTCCGCGCACGCCGCTCTACATCGCGGCCGCCGCAGTGGTATTGACCATCGTTGGCGTCGCGGTGGTGCGTTTCGGCAATCTCAGCACGTCGTATGTTTCGACGGCAACGCCGATCCAGGAGCGTTCGCTGCGATTCGAAGATCAGAAAGACGGCGGCATCGCAGTCATCGATGCCAAAAACAATGCTGTGATCGAAATTGTCTCGCCAGGCACCAATGGGTTTCTGCGGGGTGCGCTGCGCGGGCTTGCCAGAGAGCGCAAACGGACCAGCGCTGGTGCGGAACCACCTTTCGTACTGGTGTCGCGGACGGACGGCAGACTCACGCTGGACGATCCCACCACCGCCCGTCAGGTTGATCTCAAGTCGTTCGGCCCGTCCAACTCGCAAGTATTTGAACGCTTTTTGACCCAGCAAACACCAACACCCCGGGATCCCAATGCAGTCCCGATGAATGCAATTCCATTTGCACCATTGTTCACCGGAAAATAATCAGGAATCGAGGATCAATATGTCAATCACAACTGTAATTGATACCCCAGAAGCAGCCAGCCAACGTGCCAAAGCAAACAGCATGATCAGCCCGCGTTTTTACACGACCGATTTTGACGCGATGGACCGACTAGATGTCAGTTCGGTAAGAGCGGAGTGGGACAAGATGATGCTTGAATATGAAGGTGACAATAACCATGATCACTTCCAGCGCGACCCTGGCTTTGGCGCGGAAATCCATGACATGTCGCCTGAACTGAAGCAGGAATTTCTGGACTTTTTGGTTAGCTCGCTTACCTCAGAGTTCTCCGGTCAAATTCTTTACAATGAAATTCGCAAAAACATTAACAATCCGGACATCAAGGCATTGATGGGATTCATGGCAAGAGATGAGTCCCGCCATTCCGGTTTTATCAATCAGTCATTACGCGACTATGGACTGGCTGTTGATTTGGGTGACTTAAAGAAGACAAAGTCGTATACGTTCTTCAAGCCTAAGTACATTTTTTACGCGACGTACCTATCGGAAAAGATCGGCTACGCGCGCTACATCACCATCTTTCGTCAGCTTGAAAAAAACCCCGATAAACGCTTCCACCCGATTTTTAAATGGTTCGAGCGCTGGTGTAACGACGAGTTTCGGCATGGCGAATCGTTTGCACTCATCATGCGCGCAAATCCAAAGCTGCTCACCGGGCTCAACGTTTATTGGATTCGCTTTTTCTTGGTCGCGGTCTACGCAACCATGTATGTTCGTGACCACACTCGGCCACAGTTGCACATCGCCATGGGACTCGATCCCAAGGAATACGACTACACGGTGTTCCGCATCACAACGGAAATCACCAAACAAGTCTTCCCGATTTCTCTGGATACAGATCACCCATCGTTCCGCGCTGGCTTAGAGCGTCTTCACCAAATATCGGACAACATTGCCGCCGCAAAAGCACGTGGTGGGTTGGTCGGATTGGCGAAGCAAGGAGTTTGGGCGGTCGCAGGGCTCGCCACCTTCACACGCTTGTATTTTTTCCCGGTGAAACATCACGCGCTGCCGGCAGAAATACGCATGGTTCCCGCTTGGTAATCAGCACCCAACAGGTCTAACTCCAATGATCGAAACCTCCCCCGTTCTCTATCCCACTGTGTTCGTGCTGCTTGCATGGTGGTTCAGCACGGGTGCGATTCTGTTTCTTGATCAGCTACCCGCCAGAACCTATTTGACCAGCATGGCGAGTGCAACCGGATTAGCGATCGGCGCGTTGATGATGTTGGCGCTCTCCAGCCACTCGACAGCAGTCGCCAATGCTTACATCGGCTTTTCAGCCGCCCTCGTTATTTGGGGTTGGCAGGAGATGGCATTCTTGATGGGATTTGTCACGGGTTCACGTAAATCCGCCTGCCCGCCGCATGCGACGGAAGTGCAGAAGTTCTTGTATGCCACTGAGTCAATCATCTACCACGAAGTGGCGCTTGTGATCTGTATGTTAGCTCTGCTCGCAGCAAGTTGGCACCAGCCGAATCAGGTCGGCGCCCATACCTTCTTCATTCTTTGGGTAATGCGGCTGTCTGCCAAATTGAATCTGTTCTTCGGTGTGCGCAACAAATATGAATCGTTCTTGCCGGAACAACTTTCCTATCTCAATAGCTATTTCGGCCAGCGGAGTATCAACTTCCTCTTTCCGGTAGTTGTTACCGCGTCGAGTGTCGTGGCTTTCCTCCTCTGGCAAACCGCGCTTGCACCAACTGCGACGCCTTTTGAACACGTCGGTTATAGCCTGTTGGCGACACTACTGACCCTGGCAGTATTGGAGCACTGGTTTCTGATCATTCCACTACCCGTCGAAAAGATGTGGAACTGGGCAATGCGATCACGTGATGCGAATTGAATATGGCATTCGAACCGCAATTGCAGGCATACAAACAAAGATACGCCGCAAAACTTGTGGCTCCCCATTAGTGGTGTTGTTGGCCACTTAATACCCGCGTGCGGGTTCAGCACGATAGCAGGTGTAGTTTGATCAAGGAGAGATAGTTATGTCAGACGCTGAAAAAGTTTGGCCATCCGGCCTGACAGTATCCGAAGCCGAAGAGTTTCACAGACACATCATCGAAGGTACGCGCATTTTCTTTTTCATCTCGTGCATTGCGCACCTGATGGCGTACATCTACACGCCATGGCTCAAATAGGAGGAATGACACATGAACAACGGAAAAATGTGGCTGGTCGTGAAGCCAACAGTAGGTATCCCGGTGTTTTTTGCCGGGATAGTCGTTGCCTCGTTGTCGATTCACACGTCGATACTGCTGAACACTGACTGGTTCCCGGCGTTTCTTAAGGGCGGCCAGAAAGCGGCAGCAGCGGCACCCGCAGCAGCAACAGCGGCGGCTCCGGCCGCAGCGGCAGCAGCGCCTGCGGCACCAGCGGCAAAGTCCAAGTAGAGCAGTAGCGCTTGGGCGGGACCGAAAGGGGGCGGGATGCTACTATCCTGCCCTCCGTTTTACCTGCCTGAGACTTGTCGCAGATGGATACGCCAACACAATGCTGGGTATCACAACCCGGCTAGTGTAGGGATGAGTGCTCGGCAGGCTTTATGAGTGGCGCCATGACACTCAATGCCGCAAGCATCAGAATTATTTCCAGAATGTACACAAACACGTAACCGCTTTCGGGTGACACCTGAACGACGCTGTCACCTCGGACCACGGTAATGCCGCTAACCACGTCTCGTAACACGCCCCCCAACGACACCGCGACCCCTGCTGCCGTTGCCTGTACCGCCCCCCATGCACCAAGCGCTAGTCCACGTTGATCGCTGGGGGCATGGTTCATCGTGGCCGTCAACGTGCCGTGGCTGAACAACCCGCCGCCCAAACCAATCAGGAATGCGCCAAAGGCAAAAAGTAGCGGGGACGAAAAGGACGCCGAAAAAATAACCGCAATAAAAGCAGGAACACCGAAGCCTGCTCCGTAAGAGGCGATTCGAAACGGATCAGCGCCTTGGGAAAGAACACGTGATGCGTAGCCAAAGCCGATCAGGCCTCCCAACGCCAAGGCAGCCGTGAGACGTGTCGTCGCAGAAACGGACATGTTGAGGATCTGGCCACCATAGGGTTCCAGTAGGATATCTTGCATGCTGAACGCCATCGTACCCAACCCAATAGCAGTTAAGCGACGAAGCGCCCGTCCATGCTCGGTAAAGTTATTCCAGGCTTGACGAAAGCTTGGCTGCATCTCTGTCAACATCGCGGATTTGCGATTGCGCGGCTCTTGCTTCCAAAGCGCAATGATGTTTAACACCATCGTTACGACTGCGGCAGCCTGTATCACTTGAACTAAACGTAACGGACTGAAATCTGCTAACGCCCAGCCAAACACCAGCGCACTGACAAGGGTGCCGAACAGTAGCATGACGTACATCAGCCCTACCACGTTTGGCTGCGACTCTTCCGAGACAAGGTCAGTCGCGAGCGCCAACCCGGCGGTTTGAATCGTATGCAGACCCGCACCGACTAGGAGGAACGCCAAACCGGCACCGGCCTGCCCCACCCAGGCCGGCCATTCTTGTGCGTTACCGCCGCCTGACAACGCCAACAACGCAAAGGGCATGATCGCTAGGCCACCAAACTGAATCATTGTTCCGCGCCAGATGAACGGGACCCGCTTCCAACCGAGCGCAGATCGGTGTGTGTCCGAGCTGTGTCCGATCAAGGCGCGAAATGGTGCCACAATCACCGGAAGCGAAATCATGATCGCGACCAGCGAAGCAGAAACGCCGAGCTCAACAATCATCACGCGATTTATGCTCCCAACTAGTAAGACAAGCGCCATGCCTACCGACACCTGAAACAGTGAAAGGCGCAGCAACCGACTCAGCGGCACTTCCGCAGTGGCAACGTCTGCAAAGGGAAGATAACGCGGTCCGAGATTGGCCCACGTTTCAATTATTTTGCGGCTAACGCGGTTCATTTTTGATGTGCCTTCGACACAAACAACGCCCCGAGACTACAGGACAATTGGTCGCCATTCTTTTGCTGCGTGCGGAAGAATGAGAATTTCTTTTGCGGCAATTATTGCAAAACCTGCGTAGGCTAGTTTTGACCGAGTATGTGTTGGTGGCGTCCTACTCTACACAGCATTTGCGGCCCGGAGGCCGCAAATGCTGATACTACCAAAGAGAACAGTTTGGCTAACGCTTAGACACAACTTTCACAGGCGCGGCGGGGGCGTCTGTCTTGCTGATAAGTGCCGGAAAGTCCTTTGCCATTTGCGCGCCAAACAGTGGCTTGTAGGCTCCGGCATGACAAGTGGCGCAGTTCACTTTTGCCACGTCGCCACCCTCCCCCTTACGGCTTGCAGGGAATACGGAGGTGAGTGGCTCCATATACTCATTGTTTAGGTTGCGAGACATCCTGATGCCGTGCCAAGCCGTAACCCGTTGCGGCGTGCTGGATTCCCACGACGAAAATGCGCGCGTGTTGTGGCAATAGGTACAGTTCACGCCCAAACCCTCGGACATGTGCACCATCAACGAATAGGTCCACTCGGTTTGTTTGGTGGTCTGCAAATTGCGCGTCTCCCCGCGCATCGGCAGCGCCGTCGTACCATTCGTACGAATTTCCATTGCTTGGCTGAGATATGGTGTTAATCCATCGGCAGGCAGCGAGCTGAGACCAACATCTTTGGCGACCTTGTTCTGCAACCCATCACCTCCCACCACGCGTGAAGCTGTCTTGGCAGCCGGCGGCGTGAACCAGAAATTCGCGGGAATATGTTCACCCCGGTGGCAGGTATAACATGTCACGCCGGTGGCACCAACGTGTGCTTTATTGTCGACGTTGATGGCTTGTGTCATCTGCAACATCTTGCGGGCAACCACTTTTGTGTAAAGCGTGTCCGCCTCAAAGCCCTCGCCCGCCACGTGGCAGTAGTTACACCCTTCTTTGGGGGACACCCAGTTCGTAATCGACACCATGGTGCGGGTAAATTCACCCACGCTAATTCCGCCGAGCACTTGGACGTTCTTGTACACCGAGCTGGCTGGAGGCCCCCCGTCTGCAATCGCCGGAATGACTTCAGGAACTGCATTCGCCGCCAGTTGTTTCGGGACATCGCGAGGATTGTTGAGCTCGACCATTGCTGTCCCACGGAAGCCGCGCTGGTAGCTATCCACTGGCGGCCGTTCCCAGCAACCGCTTAACAAAGACGTGCCAAGAAGTGCAACGGATACTGCGGCTAGTCTTGAAAATGTCTTCATTTCGGCGCTCCTTGCAGCAAGGCGGGATCAATCACAGGCCCCGGGTAGACAGAAGGATACATAGGCGCAACGCCGTGTTTGACCGCCCACAAGTACCAGTTGTCCACTACGGTACCCGTCAACAAGATTCCGATTCCACCAGTCAGCGGGCACAACACAGCGAACCACCAAGCCCAACGGTGGATAGACTCCATCGAGGCGTTGAAACCCATCGTCCAACGCCAGAACAGCGCTGCACGCTCGGAGGCTGTACCACGGTCTACGATCTGTTCAATTTCGCGCTCCCCACCGAACCTGCTCACCGCAAGAATTGTACCGGCGTGCATGGCGAACAACAGTGCCGATCCGTACAGAAAAACAATCGACAACATATGGAACGGGTTGTAGAACAGATTTCCGTATCGAATCGAAAACGCTGCCGTCCAATCCAAGTGAGGGAAAATACCGAACGGTACCGCTTCACCCCAATTGCCCATGATGACCGGGCGGATAAAGCCGAGTACGAGATAGAGCCAGATCGCGGCCGCAAACGCCCACGCGACATGGGTTCCCATACCGAGCGATCTTGCACGTCGGTACATGCGCACCCACCATAACAAGATCGACATGGTTAGAAAAAAGCCCGCCATCAACCACCACCCACCTTCGTTCAATGGCGGGATACGCAGGCCATACGCGGGTGCCGGCGGCTCAAGTGCCAACCAAAACAGTTGCCGCACAAACTGCACCGGGTCCCAATTGACCGATGCCATCATGTTGAGGCCGATGATTTCGAATGCGATGAAAAAACACAGTATCGATGCAACACCAAAGCCGCCTAGATAAAACGGCCCAACTTGGGCGTCGCCGAATTTGCCAAACCAGTAAACAAAGAATGGTTTGCCATCGCGTCCCCACCAGTCACTCTTCGGCAGCGGAACCCCGTCATACGGGGCGTGGACTTGGACTCTAGTAAAGATGTTTTGATATTCCATATCTGTCTCCGTCCCTTATTTCCAAACCGGCAGGTTTAGCCACCAGCCCCACCACTCGGGCCAGCCGCGCGTCCAAAATGGTCCGCTGATCACGATACAAACAGCACTCCAGAACACCGCACTCAGCGCGAGGAACAGGCCGAGGCGATGTACGCCAAGGGTGCCAATTGAGTAGCCGATCGCGTCGCGGAAAAACGTGTTTTCGTGCTCGGCGGTTTTGACCGGCTCCCCCCTAGCGGGATTGGTAGACGACAGGATCAATCCACCATGTAGAGACAGTGCCAGTGCCGTTGCAAAGAAAAAACTGACAGCAATCATATGCGCCGGGTTGTAATGGAAATGCAGATACTGGTAACCGGTATTCGACACCCAGTCGAGGTGACTCATGATGCCGTAAGGAAAACCGTGACCCCACGCTCCCATCAGCAAGGGGCGTATCACCACCAAGGTAACGTAGGCAAGAATCGCGAAGGCAAACGCAAACGGGACATGGAAACCCATTCCCAGCTTTCGGCATATTTCGACTTCGCGCAACGCCCAAGAGACGAATGCACCGATTGCGCACACGGTGATTATCTGCCAAAGCCCGCCTTCCATTAGCGGTGCCAGTCCTAACCCGTACTTGAGGTCGGGCGGCGCAATGTTGATTTGCCACACATTCCACGTTGTGCCTTGCGAGGCACCCCATAAAATGAGCGCTGTACCGACCACCGAAAAAAATATCGTCGTGACGCCAAAGAATCCGACGTAGAACGGCCCGACCCAAAAATCAAATAAATCGCCGCCTAGAAGTGTTCCCCCGCGAACTCGGTATTTCTTCTCAAAACTTAGCATCGCCATGGCGCACTCCTCGGACGTGTCTGATTTTTGCTAACGAACCCTCAGGAGACCTTTGAGTTCCTGATGGAGTTCGGGATTTATAAATTCGTGACTTGTGCATACGTCAACTTGATGAAACAACGGACGAAGTCAGTAACGAAGTGTTCAATCGATCGTACGTAACAGCCGCACCCGACTTCGCCCGCCTACTACAAATGCACCTTTGCCAATTACTTCGGCGCCGGCGCCATCTGACTGACGGCCGGACCGGCTTTCGCCGAAGGGCCAGCAAGCCAATTGAACCTGTCCGTGCTGAGCAAGATGAAATGAATCACGATTGCCAGAGTGAACAGAAACGCCGCCAGCGCTACGAGAGCACGACGCGGGTCGAATAACGTCCAAATTCGCCACATGTTCCTACCTCCTAAAAAATTGCGACACAGTTACAGATCAAACCAGTTTGTTTCTAACGAAACGTGCCGGTAGCTACTGAAACCATGCCCTCCAGTTCCAAACCAACACATGAGCCACAGTCGCAATCACCGTGAATATCACCATACTGGAGACAAACAAACCGTGAAATGCTCTTGCTTCCTCAGCGGATAGTCCCGATAGGGATTTACCTTGTTCCGACATATAAAACCTCCTTCATGAAGTTCCAAACTGTCTTTCGACCGTCCGGTACAGCACCGTACGAATCCCGTACGGCGAGGATCACCACCCGGCACCGAACTGCGCGACGAATGATTAACGCCCCATTTCTAAGGCATATTCTTTGGCAGCTAATCCATCAGTGCCATTGCTAATGTTGAACGCGCTTGATTACTCGCTTCACCCAAAATAGAAGGATGTTTTTTTGCATCGCCGGCGGTCGGCACCAGTCTTGTCGCCAATACAAGGACAAGGAATATTGGGAAGCTGATAAGGAATAGAACTTGAAACAAACGCTCATCACGCTTCTTCAGATTCTGCCTATCGGCCTCAACGGGGGTGCTGTGTGACGTATTCATGCAGTCGCTCCTTCCAAGAGTGCATCGCGCGCTTTTTCAACATGGGACTCCAAAACAATTTCACCGCCGGCCAGCCGGGTCTCGCGCTCTGCGCGGTCGCGCAGCCGCTTGGCAACCGAGATGCGAATCAGGACGGGTTGATCGTCAACCATCGACTCGAGCAGCGCCTTCGCAGCGTCATTCCATGGCAACGCCTTGGTTGGTTTGGCGAGCGTCGCATCCACCTTATCCATTTGGCTTGCCAGTGGCAGGATATGGAACAACATGTCAAACAGGGCATTCGATACTTCCTGAATGAGATAGGTCGCACCCGAGTAACCCATAAACGGCGTTCCGGTATGGCGGCGAATAATCGCGCCTGGAAACGAAGCTGGAATGTATGAAGTCCTTGCGCCACACTCGGCGAGATACATGCGTTCGTTGTAGCTCCCAAACATGACCAACGGCGGCTTCTCGCGTACAAGTTGCCTCACTGTTTCGTTATCTGTCTTAGCGCCAGCCAGCCGGGGAATCGCAAAGTGACAAGGCAGGCCCATTTCAGTTTCCAAGAAATGGCGAATGCCGCGGGTGTAGGTTTCGTTCGCCACCACGGCGAAGCTTGCTGTACCAAAAAAATCTTGCGTCACTGAACGCCACAGATCCCAGATGGGTTTAATGGTTGTGTGCTTCTCGCGCTCGATAAATGGCTCTGGGTCAAGGCCCAACAGCTCACCCAAGCTGCGCAAAAACTTGGTGGTGCTGTGCAGGCCGATTGGTGCCTGCAGGTAGGGACGCTCAAGCCCCTCGCACAGCATGCGTCCAAATTCACGATACATACAAATATTGACCTCTGCGTCGGCAAGCTTGCGCACATCGGCGAGATGACTGCCCAGCGGAAAGGTCATGTTGACCTTGGCACCAATGCCTTCGACTAAACGACGAATTTCGGCCAAGTCGCTTGGCATGTTAAAGGTACCGTAAGCAGGTCCGATGATGTTCACCAAAGGGCGAACGACGCCATCAGCATCGGGAGTGCGCGGCTTCGCTTCAGGCACTGCGCCGCGCTTGTTGCCGTACTCCGTCCACAGCCAGTACATTGCGCGGTTCGCACATTGCCACTGATCCTCGTCGATGGTGCGTGGCAAAAAGCGTAGGATATTGGTGCCTTCTGGTGTTACACCGCCGCCAATCATTTCCGCAATCGACCCGGTCACCACCACTGCAGGCAGGTCTGGGTCAAGTGTGGAGTGCGCTTGTTTCATCGCGCCCTCGGTACCATCACGTCCAAGATGTTCTTCCGCCAGTCCGGTTACAACAATCGGCAACTCATGCGGCGGCAACGCATCGGTGTAGTGCAAGACGGAGGTAACCGGTAAATTTTCGCAACCCACCGGGCCGTCGATTACAACCTGCAAGCCCTTGATGGCCGTAAAAACATACACCGCCCCCCAATACCCGCCTGCGCGATCATGGTCAAGCACGAGCATCAGATCATCTCCTCGGCTTTTTTCATCTTCATCAGCTTGATCACTTGTCGCTTTGTGTAGTCCTTGAATTCAGGGCGATCCTGCGGCACGCCGTTGGCGGCTTCCCACACACCTGAGGTATGGCCTTCACCGACACCGGTGAAAAAATCTTTCATGGTCTCGAAGCGGCCTTTGTTCGCCAGCGCAGCATTGATCACCGTTGCGAGTGAGCCGGCACCAGCAGGCCCCATCAGCGGGCGGGCAGAAATCAGATTCGTGAAATACAAACCTGGAATGGTTGCCTCTTTGGCTGCCTGGACAATTGGCGTGGTGCCAATTGCGAGGTCGGGCTTGAATTCACGCATTGCTGCGAGGTCCTGCTCAAGAGAAGCCCGATACTGCACATGCACCCCGCGTGCCTCCAGCCACTCACGATCAAGATCACTCCACTGGGTTTGCGGGCATGCAGTACCGACGTAACGGAGATCCGCACCTGACTCCACCAGCAGGCGTGCGACCAACAGTTCTGATCCCTCGTAGCCGCTCATGGTGATGCGCCCCTTGATGGGCATTGCCGATAGCGCACCTTTAATCGCTGGAAGAATGCGATTTTTTGCCGCATCAATTTTGTCTTGCGGCGTGTTTGTCGCTACACCGATGTTTTGCAACCATGATTCGGTGCCGTCGTAACCAACCGGCGCAGAGCCAACGATAGTGCGTCCAGCAGCGGAGAATTCACGAAGGCTTGCGGTGTAGAACGGATGAATGGCGGCGACGGCGGCACAATCAAGTGCGGCGTAGAGTTCACGCCACTCGCGTGTCGGCACTACCGGCCCTGCCGCCAACCCCATCGGCTCCAACATCATGCCGATGGTCATCGGGTCAACCGGAAAGACCTCACCAACAATCGAGATTGTCGGCTTTTCGTTTTTGCCGTTCCGTGGAGCTTGCACCGGCCCCTGCTCTGCTTCGCCACGCGCGTACTTGAGCATCGCACCAGCAAGAACGTCTTTTGCTTCGGCATGTGTTGGCACGCCAAAGCCGGGAACATCGATTCCAATGATCCGAACACCATTGATTTCTTTAGGCAGCAACTGTAAAGGCACGCCGCTGGCCGTTGGCACACACAAGTTAATGATCACAACAGCGTCATACAGCGAGGGATCCGCCAACTTGTAGGTCGCCTCGCGGATGTCTTCGAACAACTTACCGGTGACCAACGATTCCGAATTGAACGGAACGTAGCCCACCGTTCGACGCGCACCGTAGAAGTGGGAGGTGAATGTCAATCCGTAGACACAACAAGCTGAGCCCGACAAAACCGTCGCCGTACGCCGCATGCGGAGTCCGACGCGCAAGGATCCGAACGCGGGACACATCGACTGTGGCTGGTCGTGTGGTCCTTTCGGATAGTCTTTTGCGTACTGATCCAATGTCTCGGTCTTGCCTGCGCTTTTGGCGGCAGAGAGCATCTGCTCTTTGCCGGAGTGGCAGCCAAGCCCGTCAACCTTAATGGCCTCAGGGTTCGCGATTGGTGTTTGATCGATATCTTGCATCGTGTTGGCCTATACGGTGTCGTAGACCACTTCGAGGGAAGCGCGCTTGTCTTCGGTCTTGCCGCACATGTCGAATTGGGTGGCGGGCTCTAGTACATAGTCCCGACCGGTAACGTCCGAAGAAAACAGGCCGAGCAATTGGTCTTGGGTAAGCGGTGTTGGCCGCACCGGTGGCGCTTCGCCGACATTCTTCGCCAACTCTTCGAAGAGTGGACCCCACTGCGTATTGGGGCGACCAATGATTTCATAACTTGCTGATTTACGACGGATATCATCGTGCGCCGGTATCGCGGCGAGCACGGGGATTCCGGCACTTTCGGCAAACTTAGCTGCTTCACCGGTACCGTCGTCTTTGTTTATCACCATCCCGGCCACACCGACGTTGCCGCCGAGCTTGCGGAAGTACTCCACCGCACTGCACACATTGTTAGCGACGTATAACGACTGTAAATCGTTTGATCCAACGACGATGACCTTCTGGCACATGTCTCGCGCAATCGGCAGACCAAACCCACCACAAACGACGTCGCCCAAAAAATCAAGCAATACGTAATCAAATCCCCATTCGTGGAAGCCGAGTTTTTCGAGCGTTTCAAAGCCATGGATGATGCCGCGACCGCCGCAACCGCGTCCAACTTCTGGTCCACCGAGTTCCATCGCATAAACACCATCACGCTTAAAACATACGTCGCCAATCGCGACAGCCTCACCGGAAAGCTTCTTCTTCGATGAGGTTTCGATGATTGTCGGACAGGCTTTGCCACCAAACAAAAGTGAAGTGGTATCACTCTTGGGGTCGCAACCGATAAGCAGTACTTTCTTGCCCTGCTGGGCCATCATGTACGACAGGTTGGCGAGGGTAAAGCTCTTGCCGATTCCGCCCTTGCCATAGATCGCGATGATCTGCGTCGCTTTGGTCACCGGGCCGGTTGCCACCGCGTCTGGCTCGATCGAGGCTTCGGCCCGCAGGTTGTTTTTCATAAACTGCACGGGCGATATGGTTGTTCCAGCGGCTTCACTCATGCATCTCTCCAGTCGAGAATCATCTTCAAACAGCGCGGATCGCCGAATGCGGTCCGGTAGGCATTGCTCGCGTCGTCAGCCGACGAGCGGTGTGTGATCAGGCCATCCAGCGAAAGGTGCCCGGATGCGACCAGATCTCTTACTGCGACGAGGTCACTAGGCTGCCATTGGGCGGCAATACGGATACGAGCTTCCCTCATGAATGCAGGTGGGAACGCAAACGACATCGGTTCATCGTAGAACCCGGCAAGCATGATCTCGCCGCCCGGAGCCATGCGCGAAATAAGCAAATCCAAAATATTTGAGTCGCCGCTGACGTCACAAATGGCTTTGTAGTTACGTTTGGCGTCAGTGGCGGGATCAACCACTTCGTAGCCTTCGCCACCGAGCCTTCGTTCTGCGTTGGTTTCCCAAACAACAGGATTTCCACCGCACAGGACAGCAATTCGGGCAAGTACGCGACCCAACACGCCGTGGCCAACGATCAAATCAGGTTGCGCGGCTGCGGCACCAGAAGTGACATGGTAAGCAGTCGCCGCTAAGGCGAGCAAAACACCATTTTCGCCGAGCTGGCTATCGATCCGTAGCGCTCTTGCGCCGGGCAAGACCACCCGTTGCGCCGCTCCGCCAAACAAGCCTTTGACGTCACCAAAACACTTGGCACCCGGGACAAATACATTGTCCCCCTCGGATAGGCCGGAGGATTTGCCCGCTTGCACCACGCGCCCTACTGACTCGTAGCCTGGCACTAGTGGGTAGCCCATGCCCGGAAATGCCGGCATGCGACCAGACCACAACAATCGCTCCGTGCCGGTGCTGATGCCACTCCAATCAATATCGACGACGACGTCGGCATCACCCGCAGCATCCAGCGTCAAATGGCTGATTACGAGTTGCTCTGGTTGCTCCAACACAACCGCTTTGGTCTGATTCACTCAAGTTCTCCGACTTGGGGGTAGCGCCAGTCACAGGCAAAAAACACCTGTGTGACGAATGTCATAATACTCTGACACTTTACTATGTCAAGTTTTATGTACACTTTATCGGAAGGTAACATAACCATATGAATTAATGCGCTTTATTGACAGGACTAGCTGCGATATTTGCGCCCGCCCGAGCGATCATCAAACTCGTTTGTAGCGGAATTCTGGTTGGAATCAGACGCGGCGTGTCAAATCCAGCCTCAACCAGCAAATCGGCAAGACGCTTAGGGGTCCGCGCTCGGCCTCGACCCATCGCCAGCAGGTAAAAACCAAAGTAGGCATCGCCAATCGGCTCCGCGCCCGGCGTCTCCGCCATCGGCTCCGCGATCACAATGACACCACCCGGCGAGATCGCTTTTCGTGCCGCCGCCAAGATGTGCCGTACACGTTCGTCATCGTGATCGTGGATCACGCGGACCAGTGAGATGGCATCCATACCTCCCGGCAAAGGGTCGGCGAGAAAATTTCCACCGCAGGTTCGCGCACGATCGCTAAACCCGGCGTCGGCAAAACGCGTGCGACCGCGCTCAGCAACTGCTGGGAGATCAAACAGCACCAGTTCTAAATGCGGATAACGTTTGCCTACCGCGCTCAAGAAAGTGCCGTCGCCGCCGCCGATGTCGAGCAAGCGCTGGTGTCCGGCAAACGAGTAAGCATCGAGAATCTCTTCGGTCACCAGCGGCTGCGAGGCCGACATCAGCGCGGTATACGCCGCCACCCGCTCGTCGGACAATGAATTTGGCGATTCAGCGCCTGCGTACGGCCAGTAGTTGGCGAGCCCTGTCTCAGACTGTTCACCTCGTTCACCTCGCAGCAGCGCGACTGGGTCGTGCAAATCACGATACACCATCGCGTGGTGTTCGATCATTGCCTGAATGGCAACGTTGCCAACAATTGGCGCACCGAGCGGACCGAGACCAAATTTTCGCTGGTTGCGACGCTCGACGAGTTGCAGCGAAACGGCAGCATCCAGTAGCCGCTCAGTCGCGTCACGATCTAGGCCAATCTTGCCTGCGAGCGTGATCGAATCGAGCGGACCATCCTTTAAGTGTTCAAACACCTTCAGTCGCACACAAGCCAGTAGGATCTGCGAGTAGACGAATCCGGCGACGAGATCGAAGACCGAGCGAGCGCGGCGATTTGCCACCAGCCGCGTCAGCGGAAAACGTGTAGCCCAATACTGAAATCGGGCATTGGTGAGTAACGCGTTACGACGCGCTGCGAACCAATCCCCTATTACGCCAATCCAGGAGGACTCAGGGCTCCCAGATGACATTAAAGGCACCATCGACAAAGGCAGAAAACCGACTTGGTTCCGTCTCGACTACGCGGCGCGCCGCTGTAAACCAACTGGCAGTAACCCATCGGCCTCCTGCTGAATCAGTGCGCGTAACTCGTTGGCACCAGGGCACGGTGGAATTGAGGCCAGAGCACCGCTGATCAGATAATCCAGTCTGGCGATTGCCCCCTCAATACCTAGTTCGCGGGCGGCGCTGGGTCGGCCCAATGCCACGTCCTGCCCAATTGGTTTGCCGAGATCTTTCTCGCTACCCGCCACATCGCGAATATCGTCGGCAACTTGATAAGCCTCTCCGAGCCGTTCGCCCAGCATCCGCCAATCTTCCGGCCGGTGGCCCGCTGCGGCCGCACCGGCCATGGTGGCAGCGGCAAACAGCGCGCCGGTCTTGGCTTGCTGGTAGCGTGACAGTGAGACCATCGGCTCACTCTCCCAAGCTTGTCCGGCACAAATACCCAGCGGGGTGCCGACCGATCTTGCCAAGATGCCGACCAACGTCGCCAACCGTGCGGGCTTCGATACCGCGCCGCGTGCCAAGCTTTCAAACGCCAATACAATCAGGGCATCCCCCGCCAGCACTGCCAACCGCTCGCTGAATGCCCGATGTACGGAAGCTTTGCCGCGCCGTGTCGCCGCGTTGTCAAAACAAGGTAAATCATCGTGCACCAAGGATGCACAATGCATGAGTTCAATCGCCGATGCGGCGGCACAGGCGACGGCTGGATCATCTTGGCCACAGGCGCAGGCAACAGCCAAACTCAAACGAGGGCGAATTCGTGCACCGCCTGGAAAAACGGCATAACGCATCGCCTGTGCGAGTAGCGGTGGCGCATCTTCCGTCAAAGAGGCGCTAAACGCGGCCTCGAGGGTATGCTCAATCGTATTTGCCATCGCCAGTTCAATTTGCTCGTTTGTTGTCATCTTCCGTACCCCAATCCAAGTTAAGGTGAGATTCAGTCGCTTTTGTCGACATTTGTACCCCTAATAGCCATTCCGCCCGGCCAAAGCCCTTAGGCGAACGCCTTCACATAGTGTCAATTAAAAGTGACATACTATGTGTAAGATTTGTTATACACCCCAAATTTTAAACCGTCAATTTTTTGTGACACATTCCTTTCGGGACGCGATTTTTGGCGTCAAAAAGCGCCCCTCCAGTCAAAATGGCGGCCCGTTATTCACTGAAAAGGTGGATCGAAACGGCTACGTTTGGTGGTACGTGGACGCACTGAGCGACGATGGCCGCTACGGATTGACCATCATCGCCTTCATCGGTAGCGTGTTTTCCCCCTACTACGCATGGGCGCGCCAGCGGCCCGGAGGCGCGGCACCAGAGGAACACTGCGCCATCAACGTCGCGCTGTATGACGGGCTTGCTCCAGACAAGCCAAGCCAGGGTTCCCACGGCCATCGTTGGGCGATGACAGAACGCGGATCACGCCACGTCGATGTGAGCGATACATCATTTCGCGTCGGCCCAAGTGCACTTTCGTGGGATGGTAGGAAGCTGATCATGGATATCGACGAAGTTTCTCTACCAATCCCGGCACGACTCCGCGGCCGTGTGATTGTTGAACCACGTGCAATCTGGTACGAAGCCTACCCACTAGACGCCGAGGCCAAACATCACTGGCGCCCCATCGCGCCGATTGCGAAAGTCACTGTTGAAATGCAAGAGCCAAAGGTGACGTGGCAAGGGACAGCCTATGTTGACTCCAACCACGGCCGCGCGCCGCTCGAAAGCGCCTTTGTGAGCTGGGATTGGTCGCGCGGCAAACAAACTGACGCTGCCGGGAACGATAGCGACCCCAATAAGTCGCCCGCCCCAACCTTTGTGGTCTACGATGTGCATCGTGTTGATGGCACGCGGCTGACACTGGCGAAGGAATTCAGCGTGCCGGCACCTCTGCAGGCGGCTACAGCTGACTTCATTCCGCCAGCGCACCAAAAACTACCAACCACTGGCTGGGGCATTAAGCGTGCCACAGCTTGTGACGACGACGCGGCACCTACCGTCGTCAAGACCGTGGAGGACACCCCGTTTTATGCACGTTCGGTGCTGCGGTCAGTGGTAAACCACGAACCGATGATTGCCGTACACGAAAGCCTATCGCTAAAGCGCTTTAGTTCACGCTGGGTACAGTGCCTCTTACCCTTCAAGATGCCACGGCGGCGATAGCCGGGCTTGGGTGCTAACCTACACCCCTACCCTTCAGCCGGCGGCTGCTCGGCCTGCTGCTGCTTGCGCTTTTCCTCAGCGGCACGTTTGTTGTCGCGATTTAGTGACCAGTATTCGCGACCCAGCAGCGCAAGCGCAATGCCGAAGAAGGCGATCAATTCGATGATACCGAAGGTCTCCGCACTCATATTGAATTGAAGTGTGTGCGGAAAACAATCGATCGCATTTGCCTACCCATATGGCGCTAGAAGCCTAAATCTGCAATAAAACGTTGCGCCGCTAGCCTGCCAGAAATGGTTGCCATCGGGATACCGGCACCAGGATGCACCGATCCTCCAGCCAAGTATAGTCCGCGAATACCGCTGGTCGCGCCGGGTCGCGCAAAACTCGCCATCGAGCCATGATTCGCCCGGCCATAAAGCGCACCACCCGTTGCCGGAAACAATGCGTTGAAGCCCTCAGGCGGCGTGGCCACGGATGACATTGTCGACGCATCGATCTCTAAGCCGCACTGACGCATCACGACAAAAGCGTTTTCTTGGAGCGCGGCGATCTGGACCTCTGAAAGCGACGACACATCTCCATCTGCCGGGGCGTTGATTAACACCAACATCCGGTCACTATCGCGCTCGATATGCTGATCAACTGCGGCGTCGGCGCGGTCTTGCGCGCAGACGTAGACAGTCGGCGCAGAGGTGATCGTACGACGGCGAAACACGGCATCAAACTCTTCTAAATAATCTTCGGCAAAAAACACATTGTGGTGATGCAGCGGAAAGCCGCGTGTTTTGGCACTCACGCACCATGTCACGGCGGACAGCGAGCGATCTTTACGCGCAATTGGCTTGGCCGCTTTTGTCACAGGCGCGCCCAGCAGCCCTGTGCCGAGCGCCGAAATGTCACCATTAAAGACCACTGCGTCAAACGCAAGGATTTCCCCCCCGGCCAGTCGTACCCCCTCCACCCTGCCCTGGGCAATCTGAATTTCATCTACGTGGGTATTGAAGCGAAAACGCGCGCCGTGTTTTTCACCGAGTTGCTGCAACGCGTCAGCCACCCGTCGCATACCACCTTTAACAATCCAAACGCCTTCCTGTTCGACATGTGCGATCAACATCAACGTTGCCGGTGCAAACTGGGGAGACGAGCCGACATAGGTGGCATACCGACCAAACAATTGGCGTAAGCGCGGATCATGAAAGTAATTGCCGAGCTCTGCCCACAGTGTTTTCATAGGCGCCGTGCGCCACATCGCACCGAGGTTGCCAAAACCCACCCTCTGCACAAGCTCGAAGGGAGACGGCCGTTGCGCCGCCATATAGGTGTCGCGCAAGGTTTGATAGATATCAGCGCCGCGTTTGCAAAACGCGCGGTACCCGTTGGCCTCGCGGCCACCAGCAAAGTCGGCAATGGCTGCGGCGTTCTGTTCGATGTCGGCAAACAAGTCGAGGCGGCTGCCAGCATGACTATCATTGCGCCAAGCATGGCGGGCAAGAATACTTGCGGTTTGCAATTCCAAAAATTCTTCGAGTTTCGACCCCGCGTCGTGAAACAGTGACTCGAACACCCATTTCATGGTGAATACGGTCGGCCCAGCATCGATATACGATTCGCCGACCTTCACTTCCCGCATTTTGCCGCCCGGCGAGGAGGCACGCTCAAGCACCTCAACGTCAAAGCCCTGGCGCGCAAGATCGGCCGCTGCTGCGAGCCCGCCCATGCCCGCGCCGATGACAGCGATTCGCTTGGCCGCCATGTTAGCGGCCAACAGGTATCGGCTGCATAACCTTAGACAAACGACGATGATGGTAAAGAATGATCACCAGCCCCACGGTCAGCGGAATCGCCCACAACACAGGATGGAGCGCCAATTGCGGGAAAGTCCGTACTGCACCGAAGGCAAAAAATGCCGTGTAGACGGAAATTCCTGTTCCTACCAAGCCTTTGACGTGTTCCTTCAGCCACTCGTTTGGCCCGACACTTGGCCTATAGAGGTAGAACAAATTCGTCGCCACCGTCGCCCAGCCAATAAACGACATGCCAAGCATTAAGGGCTGGCCGATCAGATAACCCTGCCAGGCGCAATTGGTGGCCGCGATAAACGTCAACACCTGCAGCGCCATCGACCGCCACTCCCGGCTCGCAATACGGTCCCGGCGGTAAGTTACACACAACCAACCATACCAAGTCAGATTAATGGTCATGATTGCGAGCCCCAACATCATCCAGCCAAATATCGCTTTCACCAATGCAGGATTGCCGAAAATCGCATGATTCTCAAGCTGCGGATGAGTGCCCATCGGGTCATAGACCGTACACAGACTCATCAAGATCGCCGATACACCCGTCGCAATCATCGACCAGTTAAAGATGCGCCCAGCACGTTTGTGGGCATCGCTACCCTTTTTGGAAATCACCGGCACCCAAAACAGCACCAAGCCCACGGCACCGGTAATGATGTGCGCCGCAACAAAAACGTGAAACAAGTCGAGGATGGTCATAGGCAGGAGGTAGTCGTTCCGGCAGACACGGAGGCAAAGCGTTAAGTTGTGACACGTATTTCTGCAATACAGAATTTACACTAGCATAGCCATATCAATGCAATTCTGCCGCGTGTCGTTGTTTCGCGTGGCAAAAAATGGACGTTACAACACCCGCCGATGACTGCACAAACATCGAACAACCCCGCGTCAGACCAAAACGCATCGCCCCCTCCCTATACCCCGCCAAGGCCGCAAGCGCTTTCTCCGATCATTTCGCTGATGCGTCTGATCATACAAGGCGACGGCGATCTGCTCAGCCTGCTACCTGCGGACGCCTATCGGATGCCGGTTGGACATCTGGGTTATTCACGCCGTCAGACATTGATCGTTAACGATCCCCAACTATATAAACCGATCCTCCTCGACCCCGCTGACAGCTACCCGAAAAATGACCTGATGGTGGATGCACTTGCGCCCTTGGTCGGTAATTCGATTTTTGTCTCAAGCGGGGACGAGTGGCGGAGACAACGCCGCATGGTTGACCCAACGTTTTCACATATGCGACTGGGCGCAGCGTTTCCCGCGATGGCAGCTGGGGTGGCCGCGTATGAATCCGAACTCGATGCGCTTGCGACCAGCGGCGAGTCGTTCTCACTCGATCTAGCGATGAGCCATCTCACCGCAGACATCATCTGCCGCACCGTGTTCTCAACTTCCTTTGCCACACAGGCCTCGCGCGAAGTGTTTGACGCCTTCGCCTTGTTTGAACGCAGTGTTGCCCAGGTCGAATGGAAACGGCTTATCTTTGATGCGGCTTGGACACCGGTACCGCAGAAGCCCGAAGTCCAAGCCGCGTGTCAGCACATCCGCAAGTTGTTAGGCGAAATGCTCGACAATCACCAGCAACAGGCTGTGCCTCCCAACGACATTTGCACCGAGATCGTTAATGCTCACGATGCCGAAACAGGCAAGACATTTAACCGAGACGAACTCATCGACCAACTCGGCGTCATGTTTTTGGCGGGACACGAGACATCAGCAAGTGCACTGACCTGGGTATTTTTCATTCTGACCCAACAACCGCGGATTGTTGAACGCATGCGCGCTGAAATCGACAGCGTAGTTGGCGACGGCGAGGTCGGTTTCGAACACATCCGAAGCCTCACTTTCATCCGTAATGTGTTCCGCGAGACCATACGGTTGTATCCGCCCATTACCTTCATTCCGCGCGTTGCGTTACAAGCGACCAAGATTGGCAAGTACAAGGTTAAACGCGGCGCGATGATTATGATTTCGCCGTGGACAATTCATCGCAATGAACGTTACTGGAAAAATGCCAATGCGTTTGATCCAGACCGCTTCAGCGTAGAACGCGAAGGCGAGTTGGTCGCCGGTGCGTATCTTCCCTTCGGACTTGGCCCCCGCGTGTGTGTGGGAGCCGCTTTCGCCACCACCGAGGCCACCCTTATCATGGCGCGCCTGATTCGACGATTCGACTTTACCGCCGTGAACGCGGAGACAGTGCGGCCAGTCGCCCGCCTCACCACTCGCCCAAAACAGCAGATGATGCTCAAGGTCTGCAAACGCACATGAGCGAATCAACCAAAACCATCCTCATCACATTAGGCCGGCTACCAAAGTGTCTCGACATCGCCCGTAGCTTTCACAAGCTTGGGTGGCGGGTCATCGTTGCTGAGCCATTTGCTTGGCATCTCACCCGCATGTCCAATGTTGTGGCAAAAACGTTTCGGCTCACTGCGCCGAACACCAACCGGGAAAAATACCTGTCAGAGCTGACCGACATCATCCAGCGAGAAAAAGTAAGCCTAGTTGTTCCCGTTTCAGAAGAAATTCTGCATGTATCGTTTTTGCGCAAGTGTCTGCCCGAAGGTGTGACCTTGTATGCCATGCCATCTGCGCTACTGCTTCGTTTGCACAACAAACGGACCTTCATCGACGTTTGCCGCGAGATTGGCGTCAGCGCCCCAGAAACGGCGCTGCTGGCCGAAGAACGCGCTTCGGAAATCGCCGCTGCGGGCGACTACATCAGCAAGCCCATTTTTTCATGTTCCGGACGTGGTGTGACCTTTCATCAGCGCGGCGACACATTGCCAGCCGTTGATCCTGCCGCACCGATGATTGTGCAGCGATGGGTGAAGGGCAATGTGCTCAGCACCTTTTCCATCGCTCGCTCGGGAGTTGTGCTCACCACGGTCGTCTACCGAGGCGCGGTGATGTCAGGCTCGGTTTCAGTCGCGTTCGAACGCGTTGCGGATTCGGAACCCGGTAACATCGCCATACTGCAATGGGTAAACCAATTTGTGAAGGCACTCAACTTCACTGGATTTATTTCATTCGATTTTGTCGAAGACACTGCTGGCCATGTGCATGCAATCGAGTGCAACCCACGGGCGACCAGCGGCGCGCACTTCGTACACATTGATGACCTCGCGCACGCAGTGGTCGACCCGACCATGAAACCAGGCGACATAGCCTTTCGCGACGAGATTTTTTTGCAGCAGTTCTACCCTTGCCTCACCGAAGTACAAAAAGCGATGTTCACCTCCAACTTTTTCCCACTACTCAATAAATTCATCCAGGCAAAAGATGTCACCTGGTCTTGGCGCGATCCGCTACCCTTCTGGACCATGACCTTCACCGCCTCACAAATAATTTGGCTGTCGATCAAACACAAAGCGACCTTTGGGGAAGTGGCAACACTTGATGTAGGTTGGTACAAAGATACACTCACACATCCGCCGCACCAAAATCAGTCACCCCGCATTTAGTCCGCAGCAAATTTGCTGTCAGATTGGTAAGCACCCGAAATGCGAAATGTCGGCGCTAGCAAGATGTTATGAGCAAATGCGCTTGGCATGCTGAATGGCAGAAGGAAGTGCGGAAGCATCCGCAGCGGCAACCCATGCTACATCTGCCTGAACAAGTGCACGAAGTTCCGGCTAACCCGCAATGCTTCATTGACGCCCTTCACGTGCAACAACAACCAGTCCGCGTCGGTGCGCTCAACATGATCGATCGCGTGCAGATTCACTATCGCCCCCCTTTGGATCTGTACGAATCGCTTGGGCTCTAGCTCACCCAGGAGGTCGCAGATAGATCGGCGTATCAAGACTTCTGTCGTTGAAGTGACAACACGGGTGTATTTTTCGTAGGAGCGAAAGTAGAGGATATCGTCGACGTTAATGAGCTTCACGCGCTGGCCAACCGAGGCGCGTATCCATTCCAAGAACTTTGGCTGTTCTGGGCGAATCTTGGCAGATAACTCCGAGAGAAACACCTCCATGTCACGGCTCTTGATCGAGGCTTGATGTAGTGAGGCCTTCAGTCGATCAACCGTTGCGCTAAGGCGCGCGGGTTCGATTGGCTTGATCAGATAGTCCGCCGCACCCGCCTCAAAGGCACGCACCGCATACTCATCGTAGGCGGTTACGAAAACAACCCGCGTCGACGATGGCAACATGCGCGCGACGTCGATGCCGGAGATCAGCGGCATACGAATATCGAGAAATGCAATGTCTGGGCGATGTGTTTCACATAATTCCACGGCCTCACGTCCGTTCTGCGCCTGTGGCAGGATGGTAAGCTGGGGCCACGTCATCGAGAGAAGCGAGACTAGCCGTGCGCGCAGTAGAGGCTCATCGTCGGCAACAATAGCGGTCGGATTGGCGGGAATCATAGTGCTGACGCGTAGGCCCCGGAGGCAGTAGTTGACAGATCCGCGCGCGGAATCAAAATGCTGGCAACGGTACCGCCGCTCGGATTCGGCGTAATGCGCAACTCAGCGCGCGCCCCCCACAGCGTCAGGAGCCGTTCACGCACGTTGCTGAGGCCAAATCCATCACGCACTGCGCCGAAGGTACCCTTGCCGTTATCAGACACGCTAATCTCGATCACATCATCCTGAGTGCGCGCAACAAGGCTCACGTCGCCACCGTGTTCCATTGGGTCGATACCATGTTGCACGGCGTTTTCTACAAGTGTAATGACAATCAGCGGCGGTATCTTACACTTCGCCAAGTCAGTCGGGAGCGAGAGGGACCAGCGAAGCCGACTGCCCATGCGCATTTGCATGATCGAAAGATAGTGACTCACCATCGCCAGCTCTTGCCCGAGCGTAGTCAGGTCAGTGCGCATTTGCGGTACCGCCGCCTTCAAGTAGGCGATGAGGCTTGCAAGCATCGTCGATGCCGTGGGCGAGTTATCTTCGATCAGCTGCTGCACGTTCGCGAGGGTATTGAACAGGAAATGCGGTTCCACTTGCGCTTGCATGAGGCGCATCTGTGCGGCCAGCGCTTCACTCTCTAAAGTTTTCTTTTCGAGCTCGACTTGCAGCGCCTTGCGTTCTGCTGCGCGCAGGTTTTCCAACAGCATCGCGACCAATGCCGCCGTCACCCCCACCGTGACAGCCGTCAACGTCAGGATACGCCAGCCATAAGTCGCACTCCCTGATCGCATAAAGGTCTCGAAGCTCCAATCATTTGTGCCAACGAGGAGCACTAACGCGCAAAGCGGGGCGACGAAGAGCATCGCAATGATGCGGCATGCGTTTCTATTGAGATGCCGAAGGTTCAGGTTTCCTGCAGTCACAAAGGCCAGCAGCAACGCCAATGCCGACGCGCTGCACAACGCCCAGACTTCAACCCAGGATGATTGGCAAAAAATATTCGCGAACACGTAGCCGAACGCGCTGAGTGTTCCCAGCGCGAACACGACGATAACCTGATGGGACGAAAGCCCAGCCAAGTAGCCGGAATCGACCCTATGAAGCGGAATGCGGTTGAAGAGGTTTGTCATGGTCAAGCCGCATGTTTCACGGGCTTCGCTCTGGATAATGTGAGGCGCACTTAGGATCACAAACGTTGAGCCTTAATAATATAGTTTCGCAAGGCGAACTGTAAGTTTGATAACGGGC
>JBIIYQ010000022.1:0-33572 GCA_044346745.1 Usitatibacteraceae bacterium
ACCGGCTTGGTCTGCGGTGAGTGAACACGTGCCTGCCGCGACAATGGTCAGCGTGGCACCGTTGGTGCCGCTGGTGGTGCAGATGCTGGGGCTGGTGGAGGCAAAGGTCACAGGTAAACCCGATGAAGCGTTGGCAGTCAGGGTGATTGTATTCCCCGGTGCGGTGGATGTGTAGGTGATGGGGGATGCGGGGCTAAAGCCGGTGATAGTTTGTGCGGCTTTGTTGATCGTGACCGAGGCGGTGACTTCACTGGCGGCGGTGTAGTTGGTGTCGCTGGCTTGGTTGGCGGTGAGTGTACAAGTGCCGATGGCAAGGATGGTTACCGTTGCGCCATTCGTACCACCGGTTGTGCATACCACTGGTGAGGTAGAGGCAAAGATAACCGGGCTACTCGAACCACCACCCGTCGCGGTAAGTGTAAAGGTGTTGTTGGGGGAGGATTGGTAACTGAGGGGGCTTGCGGGATTGAAGCCGGTGATGGCCTGTGCCGCTTTGTTGACGGTAATGCTCTGTGTCACTTGAGGCGCGGCGTTGTAAGTCGGGTTGCCAGTGGTGGTGCCCGCTTGGTCGGCCGTGACGGCGCAATTACCGGCGGACAGAATCGTCACTGTTGCACCATTCGTGCCGCCGGTCGTGCAGACCGATGGCGTCGTACTTGCGAAGGTCACAGGGTTGCCGCTGCCGCCACCAGTGGCGCTCAGCGTAAGTGTGTTGTTTGGTGCAGCGGCGTAGGTGACGGGGCTTGACGGGGTGCTGGTGAAGTTGGTGATGGCTTGGGATTGTGGCGCACCACCGCTGCCGCAAGTAATCGTGCCTGCGTTGATGGCGGCATTTAGCCGGCTACCGGTCGGAATGGCAGATGCCGCACCAGTCCAGCCGAGCAGCATGTTGCCTTTGACCGTCATGGTGCCTGT
The DNA here is from genome assembly GCA_044346745.1 of Usitatibacteraceae bacterium. Lineage (GTDB taxonomy): Bacteria > Pseudomonadota > Gammaproteobacteria > Burkholderiales > Usitatibacteraceae > UKL13-2. The sequence continues at coordinate 916 of JBIIYQ010000022.1, forward strand.
ATTTGCGGGAGCGGCGAGAGCGATGACTGTTGCTTGTTCGCTGTAGTTGTTGTCGCCTGCGGTCTCCAACGCAATTGGCGCGCCGAGCGCGACGCCATCAACTTCAGTGATCGTGCCCTTGATCTTGGCGCCGATACCAATTCCGGCGTTTGATTTCACCCACAAGCGAATGGCGTTGCCAACCCGCAGCCCTGTCGCCGGCGCGGCAGGCGCAGCGAACGTCTTGGTAGCAAGCTGGGCGTTCGTGGCGTTGTCAAACAAGGTGATCACACCGCTGCCGTCGGCGTTGTAAGTCAACGTAAAGTTGATCGGCAGTCCGCCCGTGTTTCCATTAGGCCAGTTGATGTTGTTGATGTTTTGAAACGAGGACGCGCTTTGCGTGTTGGTTCCTAAGCCCCATTCCCAATCGGCGGCATTCAGGCGGCCGGAGCGGACTTCTAGGCGCTCATTGCCACCAAAGGCGGTGAAGGAGGCGGCGGCTGTGCTGTCGGCGATTGCGGTGGTCGGGCCGCAATAATTCGGCGCAGATTGTGCGTATGTGAATGAACTTGCAAGTGAGGTTGCAAGGATCGCGGCAGTAGCTAAGGAGCGTGTCATGTTCATGATCGTCTCCCTTACTTCAAAACAGCAACAGGAAGATCATTGAGCCAGATCGTCTCCTGTATGGGTTTGCCGTCGATATCGTATTCGCCAATCAAGCGCCCCGCTTCGTCGTAGACAAAGCGAGTGGTGCTGCCGCTCGATCCGCTGTTAACGGTTTTCAGGACCCGTTGGCCCAAGGCGTTGATGCCTGATTGGATGCTGGTAGGGTTTGCACCTGCCAAACTGATCGCACTCGGTCTTCCATCACCACCGTAGATCCAGCTCTGGATGCCATCGGTGAGGCGATTGCCGGCGGCGTCGTAACCAAACGTCTTTGCCGTCGACCCGGTAAGGGCATTGAGTCGATGGCTGGAGCTGCCGTAGCTGTAGTTGGTCAAGCTACCGTTGATGTTGTTGGTGAGACGGTTGCCGATAGCGTCGTAGCCGTAACTCTGGGCACTGGCGGCATTGCCCGCGCCCGGGGTGGCAGTAGTCAGGCGATCTAAATTGTCGTAGCCAAAGCTCGCACTCTTACTCGGGTCCACCGTGTTACTGGTCAAGCGCTGTAGCGCAGTGATACGGCTGGCAGCGTCATAAACGATGATGGTCGGGTCGATGCCGCTGTTGCCCGCCGCGCCGGATTCAATCTTGGTATTGCGACCGTCGAGGTCAAAGTAACGCGTGTGTTTGTTTGGACTGGCAACTGAATCATTGCCCCACGTCCATTCACCAATCGGGCCGAACGGTTCGTATTCAGCGGTCTTTACGACCGGCTGGCCGTCCACAGTCAAACCTGTGATGCGGTTGTTGACGTAATTCACTGCGACGCGTTTGCCGGATGGCATGGTCATCTCGTCCATCTGCCCGGCGGCGTTGTAGCGATAGGCGATTGTTTGGGTGACGCCATTGACGTTCTGCGCTTTTGAGAGCACGCGACCTTGTTGGTCATAGGAGTAAGTAGTGGTGCCAGTGCGGTCCGTAAAGCTACACAAGCGGCCCTTGCCGTTGCCACAACTGTCGTACACGTAGCTCACCGTCTGCGCGGCGCTGTTGCCGGTCGCACCGGTAGTCGCCGGATAACTGATGCTCTTCACGCGGTTCAAGACGTCATAGCTGTAAGTCACTGTGACACCACGCGCGTCGGTCTTGGTCAGCATGTTGCCCGCAGAGTCGTAGGTGAAGCTGGTGGTGCCCGTATCCGGAGAGACTTGGGTGACGAGTTCGTTAAACCCGTTGTAGGTGTAGGTGGTGGCGAGGTTCTTTGGGTCAGTGACTTTGGTCAGGTTGTCTTGTGCGTCGTATTCGTACTTGGTTGGTGCGGCCGCGCCATTGAGTGGGTCGTTGACTTGGATGAGCCGATTGAGCGCGTCGTACAAATTGGTCGTCACACGATTGAGTGGATCGGTCATGCCGGTCTGATTGTTGTTAGCGTCATAGGCATAGGTGGTGGTTTGGGTTGCGCCAAGCCCACCGATATCCTTTTGCAGACGGTTCAGGCCATCGTAGACGCGGCTGCGAGTGCGGGCGAGTGCGCCGAGCGGGTCAACCGCGTCTTCCTTGATACGGTTGCCAGCGTGGTCGAGCGTGTAGACCGTCTTGTTGCCGAGGCCATCTTGAATTTGGGTGAGCCGTTGCGCAGCATCGTAGGTGTACTGCAATGTGCTGCCATCCGGTGTGGTCACCTTACTGAGCTGCCCGATCGGGCTGTATTCGTAGGTCGTGGTCTCGCCGCCAACGGTTCGGCTGGTCAGCCGCTGACGAGCGTCATAGGTCATGGTGGTCTGGAGTCCGTTCGCATCCGTCATCGCCAACGGCTGGCCGTACGCGTTGTATGCCGTGATGGTGGTGGTATGACCCGCCGCATTGGTAGTGCTCGCGAGCATGCCTCTTGAGTTCGCGATGCTCGTGTTCTGCGCAGCTGTGTTGGGGTAATACGTATTCACACCCGTACGGCCGAGCGGGTCAGTTGCGGTGAGCACACGACCGAACGTGTCGTACGTCCAACTCCAATTTCGACTACCGGCGGGCGTCGTCACTTGCCGCTGCGTTAGGTTGCCATTCGCGTCGTAAGTGTTGGTCGTAGTCTTAGTGCCGCCAGCAGCGGGTTCCGTGATCGTCGCCGGAAGCCGGAAGGTTGGGTGCCAGGTGGTGGAGATAGTGCGCGTCGCAGGGGTAATGCCACCGCTTGCAGTCAACGCTTCCGTACGCGAGGATTCCAGCGCGCGCGCAGCATCGTAGAGGTAGTTGATACGGTTTCCATTGAAGTCTGTCCGAAACGCAACGTTGCCGTTGGCGTCATAACCAATACTCGTGCTCACAGTGCCGACGCATCCCGGAGAACTGCAGGGTTGGGTCTCGCTGCCACCCCGGAACACGCCGTTCACCAGCGTGAGCCGGGATGTCTTCTGAGTGTTGAGCGGGTCTGACACAACCCCCGCCAAAACACTACCTGCGGTTGCTGGAATGACGCCACTCCAAGAGTAGGACACGGAATAGCGGTTGACACCTCCCGCATGTTGTGTGGAAGTCGCTCGCCCCAAACTATCGTAGCCGAAACTTGCGAAGCGGACGTTGTTCTCGTCTACTATTCCGGTGAGCAAGCCACTGCTGTTGCTGATCGTGGGCAAGCCGTCTTCGCTGTAGTAAATATAGGTACGCCGCGTGCCGTCAGGCCTTGACGCCAGCTTGAGACGCCCCTGATCGTCGTACGTATAGTTGTACTGTGCACCAGCGGTGTCCGTGACGCGCGAAAGAGTTCCGCCGCGCAGGTAGTCGAGCGTAAGCGTTCGACCAAAGCTATCGGTTACACGCCTAAGCAAACCGGACATTACCGCGCTCGGGTCGTCCAGCGCAGCGACCCCGTTCGGCGGTAAGGTCGTTCCATCCGTATAAGTGAAGGACAGCTGCATCCCCGCGCGGTCTGTCATCCGCACGATACGTCCGCCAAGATCGTACTCTTCGATCCCATCGCTACTTGTAGTGTATTTCCAACCAGTGAGATTGTTCGAAGCGTCCGTCACTTCGCTAAGTTGTTCGTTCGAAAATGACCGCGACCGCCAAACACCGGCGACTTTACGGAACGTAACGCGCTCACCCGTCGCGTCAACGATGAATACAACCGGCGTGGAACCGTTGTAGAAGACAAGCTCGCGCTGGTAATTGTGTCGCCAGAACATACCCATGATGGGGACCGATGAATTCCCTCCGGGGGGCTGAACAAAACCTTGGCTCCGGTACGTCCGGCTAAGTCCAAGCGCGGTGACGGAAGCAGGAGCAACATCGACTTCAGTCTGAATTTTTTCGCCGGAGCCGGGGTCGATGGGATTGCCAGTGCGCCGACAACACTCTTTCGGAGGTTTGCGGCAGTAACCCACCGCTTCCCAGCCTGCAGGGCAGTAAGCATTGCGTGACCAGCGCGAAAGTATTGATCTGTATGGAAGCGTGTCTTGTTGCCCGCAGCCAATCCCAGAACCGCTCCGGTAGCGACTTATCCACCGGGAGTAGCCTTGCCATTCGATATAGTGGCCAAGGTTGGTTCGATAGTCAGAGGGTGCTGTAGGAATCACACCGATGAGATCCATACAACCAAACTGCCAGCCAAAATCGACCACAAAGTAGCGCTTAACGCACGCGGCCGCCGTTTCAAACGAACGCGGTCCAGTGCCAGGACAGCCACCGGTTACGGACATGGAGTCGATAGCCCAATGCGTCGCTTGGTCAAGCGTGCCGAGGCGGCACTCGTAGGCACCGCCGTTCTGCTCGCACTCTGGGCCGAAGGATCGCGGGGGCGTTGGCCATATTACGTTGCCACCCTGCGCCCAAACGCTCGCTGCCATAAACAAGGCCAAGCCACCCAAGAACATGCGCACGAGGTGGGGACGAAGACGCTTACAAGCAATGTAGTTCACAAGTTTTCCCTTTTCGCAGCGATCAAAAGTGATTTGTCCCGGTTCGTCATCGTCATTGGTTTGCGTGCAGCCGTTCCAACTACCTTCTTGCACGGGCCCCATTCTTTTCAAAGTTTTGTCGGTCGCGCTTCAACAGATAGCCTGGATAACTATTTGATGTATTTATCTATTTTCTACTTCTTCGATCAATAAGCTGAGTATGCAAAGTCGGATTCGAGTTTGCGGCACCGACAACTGGTGTTATCGGCGATATTCTTTTTTTCCCATCTCCTTACACACTTATGCTACACGAGGTCCGTGGCACTTTCTAGCAGTTTTCTTTGGCAAAAACTCGCATAAAAATCGCCCGTGCCAGATGCCCAGCGTCGGCAAGAATTCAGCCGGTGGCCGCCTGAGCATCGAGATTCCCTACTTCATAGTAGGGGAAATCCGAGATATGTAAACCAAGACATCCGACGGAAGCCGTGACCACAGCCAGCTTGGCTAGCAAAGGACAAATCACGATCCCGGTGCGAGTTAGCAAAGTGCAGGTGGCATAGCGCAGGTAGCAGAGCGCGTTAGCGATAGTCAAAAAAATACCGCGCCTCAGCGTGGTATTTTTTTGGTCAGAGGCGAAAAACTATTTCAGGTCTTTCACCAACGCATTACGCGTTTCGGCATTCACATCCACCGCCGCGGTGTACTGCGGGTGATCAACCCCCATTTGCAAGGTGACTCCATATTTGAGTGCGGCAGCCATCTCCTCCGTCAACGGGAAGCGCATAAAGTGGACAGCAGATGTCTTGGTCTCGTTCTCGCGCTCAAGATCTTCGTCGGCGATTGCGTAGACTTTTTTGGCCCCCTCGACCTGCACCCAAGTCTTGCGCTCGATTCCCTTTAGCTTTGTGAGTGCGACGCGGCGCTCGGCTTCGTCGCCATATTCAATCATCATCGTCGCGCGAAAATCGCGACCGCCGGGAATCAGCGGGTTGTAGGCTTCGAGCTCATCCAAGATGCCCTGCTCTTCGAAGGTTTTCTCAATGCGCAGCATTTCCTGAATCTGGTAACGGCACGTGAGCTCGTCTTCAAACAACAAGGTAACGTGGTCACCGATATGGACGGTACGCAGCTTTTTGTGCGCGATGGCCTTGGCACGAAATTCAGGGCGCGCTTTGGCGTAGGCTTCGAGGGTCATCAGTGAATCACGGGTGATTTTGTTCATGGCAGTTGTCGCTTGGTTGTTCATTACATTACTCCGGTAGTCCGTAGGCCTTGCGTACCAGCGTAAGCGGGTGCGCAAGTTGTGTTTTGGTGGCGGGCTGGTCTTTCTTTAAAAGGCCAATACCCTGTTCGATGTGATGCCCGGCAAGCTGGCAGTCAGATGAGATGTAGTCAGGCGTGGCATCTGACATTTGTTTGAAGACAGGTTTACCAATCTTCAACGACATCGCGTGAAACTCTTTCTTCACACCCCAAGTACCGGCGTGTCCTGAGCAGCGCTCAACAGTCGTGACTTTGGTATCGGGGATAAGCTCTAACATCTCGCGCGTTTTCTGGCCGACGTTTTGCACACGCGAATGGCAGGGGATGTGATACGAGATACGTCCCAGAGGTTGTGAGAATTGTGTTTTCAACAATCCGTCTTTATTGCGGCCAATCAGGTATTCAAATGGATCCATCATCGCCGCCTTGACTGCCTGTGCATCAGCATCGTTGGGCAACAACAGCGGAAGCTCTTGTTTGAACATCAGCGTGCACGATGGGATAGGCGTGACGATCGTATAACCTTCACGCGCCAATTTGGCGAGTACCGGAAGATTTTTGCGACCGAGCGCGATCACTGAATCGATATCGCCAAGCTCAAGCTTCGGCATGCCACAGCAAGCTTCTTTCTCGACCACCACAAACGGAATCTCGTTGTGATCGAGCACCTTCAGCAAATCATGTCCGATCCCCGGCTCGTTGTAGTTCACATAACAAGTTGAGAAGATCGCAACCTTACCCTTGGTCTTGGTGCCGTCTTTTGGCGCGTAGGCTTTGCTCGGTGTGTAGTGTGAGCGGAATTTCTTGGTGGTGAATTCTGGAACCCAAGCGTTTTTGTCGACGCCCATTACGGATTCGCCCAACGCACGAAGACTGGGCATCTTTTCTGCCGCATTCACGAACTGCACCACCACCGGAATGGTTGCCAGTTTGCCGTTGCGGTCGGTTGAGGACAGCGTGACATCGCGAAACTTAGTCGCAGTGCCTTGTTTAAATTGGATCGCTTTTGCGCGCAGCATCAAGTGTGGGAAATCGACATTCCACGGGTGTGGTGGAACGTAGGGGCACTTGGTCATATAACAAACGTCGCACAGGTAGCACTGATCGACCACCTTCCAATACATCTCCTTCGGCACACCATCGACCTCTAGCGTCGGGCTTTCATCGATCAAATCGAACATCACCGGGAAGGAGTTACACAGGGAGACACAGCGGCGGCAACCGTGACAAATATCGAACACGCGCTCCATTTCCTTCATCACGGATTCGACTGAATAGAACTCGGGGTTCTGCCAATCGATGGGATGTCGGGTCGGGGCTTCGAGACTGCCTTCGCGTTCACTCATTTATGACTCTCTGCGGAAAAACGAATTTCTGGGTCTATTGACTCGGGAGACATCGGCAAAGGCGCTCGATGAACTGCAACTGAGCGCCTCTGCCGACCACTAAACAACAACTTACGCTGCGATACCTTCAAGCGCCTTGGCAAACTTGTTTGCGTGTGAACGCTCAGCTTTTGCCAGGGTTTCGAACCAGTCAGCGATTTCTTCGAAACCTTCGTCACGCGCGGTCTTGGCCATGCCAGGGTACATATCGGTGTACTCGTGGGTTTCGCCGGCAACAGCGGACTTCAGGTTTTGCTCGGAAGAGCCGATTGGCATGTCGGTCGCTGGATCGCCTACTTCAGCGAGATAGTCCAGGTGGCCGTGTGCGTGGCCGGTTTCGCCTTCAGCGGTGTTGCGGAACAACGAAGCAACTTCGGTGTGGCCTTCAACGTCAGCCTTGTTCGCGAAATACAAGTAGCGACGGTTGGCTTGGGATTCACCTGCAAATGCATCTTTCAGGTTTTGATGGGTTTTGGTGCCTTTAAGACTCATGTGTAACTCCTTTGTACAAAGGGGGTAAAAACAGCGGTTGAAACGGGTTGGAACAGATTTCTGCAACTACGCAGGTTTTCCATTTACTGCGCAGACTGTGACTATCGTGCAATTGCCTTCATTGGTCAAATAGATAGATTCTATATTTTCCATAGTTAATGCAAATGAACAAAACGTCGCTCACGTCGAAACGCCATACCTACGCCAAAATGCCACCATGCCTTCATTTTCTGAAAACATCGTCCGCTGGCAAAAACAAAGCGGGCGCCACGATTTGCCTTGGCAAAACACACGTGACCCTTATCGTATATGGGTATCCGAAATCATGTTGCAACAGACGCAAGTCAGCGCAGTCGTCGGCTACTACGCACGATTTATGGCGAGGTTCCCCGATATTGCCTCGCTCGCCTCAGCACCAATCGACGACGTCATGCAGCATTGGGCCGGGCTCGGCTACTACGCGCGTGCGCGAAATCTTCACAAGGCCGCCGTGACCATCGTCGAAGAGTTTGGTGGCGTGTTTCCGAGAACACATGAAGAGGTGTGGTCTCTGCCCGGCATCGGCCGTTCGACTGCTGCCGCGATCTGCGCCTTCGCTTACGGCGAGCCGCTCGCCATACTGGACGGCAACGTCAAACGCGTGTTTGCGCGCAATTTCGGCATCGAGGGTGACATCCGCGCCAAGGCAATTGAAGTGGCGATGTGGGAAGTCGCTGAACGTGAAGTTCCAAACAAACACATCGAGGCCTACACTCAGGGGCTGATGGATCTCGGTGCGACGATATGCACGCGGGGGGTCCCCACATGTTTGTTGTGCCCGTTGCGTGATGGCTGTGTTGCATTCAATGATGGTCGCATCGCTGACCTACCCGGCAAGAGCCCGAAGAAAGAAACGCCGCACCGGCAAACCAAAATGTTGGTGTTGATTTCGGCAAACGAGGTATTGATAGAACGCCGCCCACCCACCGGCATCTGGGGCGGGCTTTGGTCACTACCCGAGGTCCCGGTCGAAGCGGATGTGGCCTCGATTGCCAAGGAGAAGTATCGCGTTACGCTCAGTAAAGGTCGACGGCCTCGCCCACTGCCCGAAGTGGAACACGGCTTCACGCATTACTCACTGACCATCTACCCGATGGAAATTGCGGTAGCCAAACGCAACGCTCACCTTGCAGAGCCTGGGGTGATGTGGCTGAACATGGATGATGTCGCAGGTGCGGCGCTGCCAGCACCGGTAAAGAAAATTCTTCTGGCGCGAACCGACTAAACCCTATTATCCACGGGCATTTTCGCGGCTTTTTGCCCCGAAGTGCCCGCCAATAGGCGAGTTTTGTTTTATTGGATGTCCCGGTGTCGAACCAAAACTTGCTGCTTCTCGCGGAAGCGCCTCGCCAGTTGCTCGCTAATGAAAACCGACCGGTGCTGACCGCCAGTGCAGCCGATTGCGACTGTGACGGCGGCGCGGTGATCGCGCACGAACGAAGGCAACCAGCGTCCGAGGAATCCGGCGACATCGTCAACAAGTTTGGCAACGTCGGCATCGGCTTGGAGGAATTTCTTTACCGGCTCATCCCGGCCGGTTAGCGGCCTGAGTGCGGTGTCGTAGTAGGGGTTTGGTAGGAAACGAACGTCAAACACCATGTCAGCATCCATCGGGATGCCGTGTTTAAAGCCAAATGATTGGAACGTCAGCGAGATACGGCTTCGATCAAGTTGCAACCAGTCCTTGATCCAGTCTCGCAAGCGGTTGGCGTTTACGCCGGAGGTGTCCATGCGGTGGCCAAGCTCGGCGATGTCCGCAAGCAATCGCCGCTCCTCCGCGATACACGCCTGCACGCCGCCGGTGATTCGCTCGGCGAGAGGATGCGGGCGTCTGGTCTCGGCGAACCGTCGTGCGATGGCTTCATCACTCGCCTCGATAAAGAGCAGACGACAGTCCACAGCACGAGCTAGAAGCCCACTGACCAACGCCGGTAGTGCGCCGACTGATTCCCCTGCGCGGATATCGATGGCAACAGCAACTTGCTTAACGCCATGTAATTCGCGCAGCAACCCCTCCACCATGGCAACGGGGAGATTGTCGACCGCGAAATAGCCAGCATCCTCAAGCGCCTTCAGCGCCACACTTTTGCCTGAACCCGAGTAACCGCTAACGAGGACGAGTTTCATTTCACCGCACCGCGTTACTCTGGAGCAAATGCATCAAAAGACGCGGTGGCATTCGGGTCAAAGCTGGTTTTCACTGGGACACGGGCTGTCACCTCTTGGCGGGATTCATCCAACTGCTCGCGCATTGCCGCCTCGTGCCGATCTAGGAAATCCTTGGTTGAGTCGTATCCGCGCGTCTGCAGAATGTAGTGCCGTACCGCCGCCTCTACCAGCACTGCGAGATTGCGACCGGCAACCACGGCGAGCGTGACGGTTGGTATCTCCACACCGAGGATGGTGGTAGTGCTGGACTTTGTCTGTAGGCGATCGAGCCCGGCAAAATACTCTTTGGTTGGCCGCTCTAAGTGAACAATGAGGCGCAAGGTTTTGCGAGGCCGGACGGCTGTCTCGCCAAAGATAGCGCGAATGTTCAAAACACCAATTCCACGGACTTCGAGAAAATCCCGCAACAAGGGTGGGCAGCGACCTTGAATGGTTTCGGGTCCGACCTGATAAAGCTCGACCGCATCGTCGGCAACAAGTCCGGCACCACGCGATATGAGTTCCAGCGCAAGTTCACTTTTGCCGATTTGTGAGTCGCCGGTGATAAGAATACCGAAACCGAGCACATCCAAGAACACGCCATGCGATGTGGTGATCACAGAGAGCTCGCGCTGCAAATACGGGCGCAGCAGATTGACAAAGATGCGGCTCTTTTTCAGTGACAAAAACAGCGGTGTGCCGTAACGATCGGCAGCCTCGATCAGAAATTTTGGGGCATCCACACCGTCACAAAGAAAGATGGCCATCGTTTCATTTGTGCAAAGCGCCTCAAGGCTTGCCGCGAGTTCCGCTTGGTCTAGATTCTCAAGATACTCAATATCGGACAGACCAAGCGCCTGGATCAGAATCGGATGTATGAGGTTGAGGTGTCCGACCAGCCCCACGCCGGGACGATTCAGCGCCTCATGATCCAGCGCACGCGATGCGCCGCGCTGCCCGCCAACCCAAGTTAGCGAGAGCTTGTCACGGCGGTCATCAAACAGCCGCTGAACGCTGAGCTGCGGCATTTATCGAGCCGGTGGTTGCGCCGTAAATCAACATGTCGTGCGCACGGACATGGTCACGCTCGGCCAACAGCGCATCACGCAAATCCTCGTCGCTAAAGACTTGCGCCAGCTCTGACAGCAAATTCAAGTGCTGTTCGGTGGCGTGTTCCGGCACAAGCATTGCAAACACGAGCCGCACGGCTTCGCCATCCGGAGATTCAAACGGCACGCCGTCTTTGGTGCGAATAAACACTGCCACGGTATCACGCAGATTCTTGATACGACCGTGGGGGATAGCGACGCCGTGCCCTAGCCCAGTGGAACCGAGCTTTTCGCGAGCAAATAACGCGTCAAAAACAGCTGCTCGCGCGATCTTGTTTTCATTCTCGAACAACAAACCAATCTGTTCGAACAAGCGCTTCTTGCTTGAAACGTCCAAGTCGAGTAGGACGCGAGTTACGGGTAACGATTTGGCAAATGACGCGACTGGCATAGTGCGGGTTCAGAAGTTCTGATGCGGCATTCTACGCCGCGCCGGTAGGACAGACGTGCGTAACCACAATTTTCCACATCCGGAGTGATAATTAGATGCAAGCTCGATCACTTATCGGTATGGCGAGGGCACCAGCACTAACCGCTCGATTCCCCGCCTAGGCGGAAAAGTCGAGCGGCATTAGCGCAATACAAAGTAGCGCGGGATCAAGAGTCCAAAACCATCCTCTTAGGTGGCTCAGCAATGTGTTTGCTCTTGATTTTTTCTTTGTGCTTGACGATTTGACGGTCTAACTTATCCACCAACAAATCGATGGCGGCGTACATGTCAGCGTCTGTAGATTCTACAAAAATATCCTTGCCAGAAAGGTGCACATTCGCTTCGATTTTCTGTCGTAACTTTTCAACGGTGAGTATCATGTTGACGTCTATGACATGGTCGAAGTGGCGATTTATTCGGGTCATTTTGGAGGCCACGTAATCACGCATTGAAGGGGTGATTTCGAGGTGATGACCTGTCATGTGCAAGTTCATATGCCGCTCTCCTTTCAAATGGACACATCATGTGCCCGGTTAATCCATCCCCGTTCAGGGACGCAAAAAGCTTTTGATGGATTCAAGATACGCCCATTCCGCAAAGCGTGCAACTTGAAAAGGTGGGCAATCACCCGGCAGATCGTTTGCGCTTGAAAACGGCGCCAGTTAGAGCGATTTACGTAAACTCGCCGGCTGAATCTGCAGGGACTCGCGGTATTTGGCTATTGTGCGACGCGCAACCAAAATGCCCTGATTCGACAATAGATCTGCAATCTTGTTATCTGACAAGGGCTTACGTTGGTCTTCCGCCTCAACTAACTGCTTAATTAGGGCGCGAATAGCCGTTGCCGAACATGCCCCGCCTGTCTCGGTAGCGACACTCGAACCAAAAAAATACTTAAGCTCAAAAATACCCCGCGGAGTGAGCATGTACTTTTGGGTGGTCACGCGAGAAACGGTTGACTCATGCAGCCCCACTTGATCCGCAATTTCACGTAGCACCAATGGACGCATGGCCACTTCGCCGTGGTCAAAGAAGTGGCGTTGATTTTCGACGATTGCTTCGGTCACCTTGAGGATCGTCTCAAACCGCTGTTGGATGTTTTTAATTAACCAACGCGCTTCTTGCAACTGGCCGGTAAGATTTTTCCCTTTTGCGTCGCGACTTTTGTGGAGCAGGTCGGCGTAGAACTGGTTTACGCGTAGCCTCGGCATCGCAGCCTGATTGAGCATGGCGTGCCATTTGCCGCGCACTTTTTTGACGACGACATCAGGGATCACAAATCGCGTGTCACCCTGGCCGAAGCCGCGCCCAGGCTTAGGATCCAACGCCACAATCAGTGCGCGGGTAGCGCGCAACTCGTCGTCGGACAAGCGTAGAACCCGCTTCAGTTTTGCGAAATCACGCTGCCCAAGGACAGCAAGGTGCTCCATCACCAACGCCTTTGCATCCGCTAAATGCGGCGTTGAAGTTGGCAACTGATCCAGTTGGAGGCGCAAACATTCCGCCAACGAACGTGCGCCGACTCCAGCAGGTTCTAAGTGCTGCACGTGACTTAGCGCCACATTGAGTTCGCTGCGGAGCGTTTCTTCGACGTCTTCGTCACCAATCTCGGCAAGCATTTCATCACCAGAGGCGGCCAGCATTTGCACCAAATCGTCGAGCTCGTAGGAGAGATAACCGTCATCATCCAGATGCGCAATGATGAAGGCCGCCATTTGCCGGTCGCGCAACGACAGCGGCATGAGGCCGAGCTGCGACAATAAATGTTGTTGCAACGATATTGACGATGCTGCGGCAGCACCGTATTCGTCACGATCAGGTCGGTCACCATCGTCACCGTTAGCTGGAGTACCCGATCCACCCATACCGTCATAACCACCGGCTACGCTGAATTCACTACTATCGAATTCAAACTCCCGCTTCTCGGAAGTTTCGTTCGCAACAACGGTTGCCGACATCTGACCCGGCGCGTAGTCTGAGTCGCTAAACGCACCCACAGCGGCGGCATCCGCCATGCGATCACTGGCTGCGTCACGCGCCGCTAAATCTATTTCGCGCGACTCGTTATCCTCCCGCTCAAGCAGCGGATTCTCGAGCAAAAACTTTTCTAACTCTTGATTCATGTCCGCTGTCGACAACTGCAACAGTTTGATGGACTGCTGTAGCTGGGGCGTCAGCGCAAGATGTTGTGAAAGCTTGAGATGGAGCGCTGCCTTCATGGTCTCGGTCAGAGCCGGAAATTCTCGCCCAAGTAAACCTTACGCACAGTCTCGTCGGCGACAATGTCTGCAGGTTTGCCCGTCGCGAGCACACGTCCTTGGTTAATGATGTAAGCATGGTCACAAATACCAAGCGTCTCGCGAACATTGTGATCGGTGATAAGCACCCCGATGCCGCGTTTCTTCAGAAATTTGATGATCTCTTGAATATCAATAACTGCGATCGGATCCACGCCAGCAAACGGCTCGTCAAGCAATACGAAACTCGGATCAACCGCTAGGGCACGCGCGATCTCCACCCGGCGACGTTCTCCGCCCGAGAGGCTCACCGCAGGATTGTTGCGCAGATGGCTGATGTGCAGTTCGTCCAGCAACGCATCACGTTTTTTTACGATCTCCTCACTACTCAACCCGCGCAACTCCAAAACGGCCTCGATATTCTCAGAAACGCTGAGCTTGCGAAAAATGGAAGCCTCTTGGGGAAGATACGCTACCCCCAATCGCGAACGCTGATAGATGGGCATAGCGGTCATGACGTGTTGGTTCAGCTGAATTTCGCCGCCATCGGCGGCAACGAGCCCCACAATCATGTAAAAACAGGTTGTTTTCCCCGCGCCGTTGGGGCCGAGTAGCCCGACGACTTCTCCACTTTTTACCTCTAATGAGACATCGTGCACTACCACTCGCTTCTTATACCCTTTGCGTAAATGTTGGGCACGCAGCACACTGACTTCCGGTTCAGCAACTTCAACGGTTTCGGCTTCGACTGGGGAAAGCTCGTGTGCGGCATCCATGACTATTTCTTTGTTGGGGTTGCTGCGGTTAATGGAGCAGGGTTTTCACGCGGCACCTCTTTTGCCACGTCTTGTCTAGGCTGAATAATGTATTGCGCACGATTGCTGCCGGTGGGAGTTGTGGCTTTTGGATCCTTCGTGCCGTCCGGGATCCGACCGTCGGCCCCTATCACTTCGGTCAGCGAGTTGTAGTAGATATACTCGCCCGTTAACTCATCCGTGCCATTCTTCAACCGGGCTCGCGAGAATAGCTTCAGTGTGTTGGCCTTGTCATCGAACTCGGCGCGATCTGCGACTCCTTCCATATAGTCGCTAAACCCCTCGCGCTTTTCGCGGAACGTAATCTGGCCGCCAGCCTTGCCAAACAATTCTGCAAAAATATTGCCTTGCGCGTCACGCTTAAGCCGCATACGCTCGGCAGTGATTCGCATTGTGCCCTGCTCCAAGACAACCTCACCTTCAAGCACGAGAACATTGGTTGACTGGTCAAGCAAATTAGTCGCCGCCTCAATTTTGATTGGCTTGGATCGGTCCGCTTTTTCCGCCACAGCTCCAATTGGCACCAAAAGCAATCCCACACCCAATACCGCAAGCAGTCGCCGCCCATTCATCCTCGACCTCCAATCCGCGTAATCCACCGTCATATCATTTCCCACTGGTAAGCGTTGCGCGCATCTTCTCCATGCGCAACGTTTTAGTAAGATTGTTGAGCTCAAAACTCGATGCGTTCATCACGCCTTGAGAGCTTTCGATCAGAACGCCCTCGTTCGAAGATGCCGTGTTTTTTTCCGGTAACACCGTCAAACGCGGAGTAAGTAGTTTCATCGCTGGCGTATTTCCGAATGCGCTCGAATCAATAACCACGCCGCCTTCCATCACTACCTCATTTCCTCCAGAGATAAGTCTGGCAGTGGGTGATTTTGCAACCAGCTGCGGCTGTCCAGGTGTCGTTGCGGTAAACACGACTTGCTCCATCATTGATAGGTCCCCAACTTGATAGTGCGTCATCCTTTCTGCCATTAGTACATATTGTATTGCGCCAGTCGGTGACAACATTTTCGAAATGAAGCGCTCGACCACCACATCAGGGGCACTCGCGTCTGATTCACGACCGGCGCTGGTATCTGGGTTTACGTATTTCGACAGCCAAAATGTTAGCAACATCAAGAATACGAGCATTCCAAGCGGAAGTATCGGAATTGAGCGTCCGTTCACTGCATCAACTCCGCTAGCGAAGGGGGGGGAATGCTACGATCTTGGATCGCGGCTATCACGCTCCTAGCCGGGGTGCCGTACTGGAATTCGATCGCCTTTGGCAGTGGCGAGGTTAGAGGCAGTTTTTTTTGTCCGTCCGTCGAAGCGGCGTCAAGTACCGGCCATCGGTCCCGCCACACACCGGCTTCATCGAGAAAGAAGAATCGTCCCTCGCTGCCTCGCCAAGCGGCTAGAACGCCGACCGAATTCGGGTCTTTTTGTGTCAGTGGCGTTTCCAACAGCGACTCAAGGCGCAGTTGACTCTCTCCACTCTCTGCATTAAACACGATGTCAATTTTGTACGCCGTTGGTCCATGCGACCTCGCGTTCGGCACGTTGATTGAAAGTCCCTTGATACTTCGTGCATCACCCAAGAGCGGTGGCGGTGGGGCAAGCTTGGAACTTGGTGGCGGCAACACGGAAAGACCGATCGTTTCGCGGAACCACGAGAGCCGCATGGCTTGGTCGCGGGCGTTGGCGGACTCGGTTGCGCCAGCCTCTGCAACTCGGATAGCCTGCGCCACCCCGGATACTAGGATACCTGCCACCATAAAAAAGAGTGCCATCGCGGTAAGTATCTCCAACAAAGTAAAGCCTGACTGCCGGACTGCGTCTTTCACCATATGCGTCAAAGAACTCGCTCGCTGTAGCTGACGAGGAGACGGAAATAGCAGAGACAAGGACCAATTTTGCACGGCTTTCATGGCTGTTTTCGGGGGCAAATGACGCAAGTGCGAAACTCTAGTATGATTCTTGCTTATGCAAGTGCTCAATCATAACGCGTTAAGCGCCTCCAAAGACCAAAGACGCATTACAAATCCGCCTACTGTCGGCGGGGAATGGGCCACGAAGCGGACTTCTGTGACCGGACTCCCGGTCGGTCGAGGTTTATCTCGCCGCCCCGCTGCCGGGTTTGTATTGGTCGCCACTTTGATTGCAATTGCGATTATCAGTCTCGGTGCCGCGTACTTTGCCACCCAAGTTGATAAGTTGCGCACCAATGCCGGGCAAATGCAGGTTTGGGCAGAAGCAGAACGCGAGGCGTTTCTGTTGCGTGAAACATTAATGTTTGCCACTGCGAGAGGCATTCGCGAGGAAGGCGGATTGGCGTTTGAAAATACTGTGCTATCAACGGACGGACGCCCCCATAGGATTTCAAGCACCGTCGTGCTAAGCGTTCAAGATGAGAGAGGCCTATTGGCAATCAACACACTTGACGAGCGCACAATCGCGCGTTTTCTACACTCCATTGGTATACCTAGTGAGCAGCATGCACGACTGGCTGACGCACTTCTCGACTTCATGGATGTGGATGACTTGCGACGCCTGAATGGGGCGGAAAAGCTGGAATACGACCGTGCAAATCGCCCGCCACCAACAAACGACTTTCTGCGTCATCGGGAACAACTCCGCGATATTATGGGTTGGAGCGATATTCTCGGTAAATTAGAGACCGTCGGCCAATCGACAAACCCGGGGATAGAATCGCGGTTTATAGATCTCTTTTCGACGGGGCGGCATTTCGGTTTAAATCTCAACTCCGCACCTGCCGCCGTTCTCGCGACCGCGCCGGGGATTGCACCTGAGCGAATCGGGGCGTTGCTGGACCAGCGACGTGCAAAGGCGTTCACCTCGCTTGCGCAACTCGCGTCATTCACAAACGGGCCAATCGATCAGGACTACTTGGGACTAGTTGGCGCGAATGATCTTCGGGTCGCATTGCGCAAGTCAGGTCTACCCTTCCTGTTAGAATGTCATCTGACAATCACGCCTAGTGCCCGTGACCGACCATCTCGCCTTAAGGAATGTTTTCGACGACCGGGTACAGCGCAGCGGTCGACAGATATCGATGAGTTTCGACGTGCGCTGGCCCAACAATCAAACTCGCGCGTCTCCGAGGAAGTAACACCACAAAAGCCGTCCACTACTGTTTCTAGGAATGACCAACGCGACGCAATCCATACCGACGAATCAGCAGCCCCTAGGTGGCTGGCTGAAGCGGTCACTCCCCGATAGCCTGCGGGGAAACAAACCATTTAGCCTGGACGAACATTTTCGCCAAACACGTCGCGGTATAGAGCTTCCCACCAATTGGTCGCCGACGAAAAAAAGCAGTGATCGGGTGCCTATTTGGCTCTTATCGCGCGGCTGTTATGCCGTTCGCATTCTTGACTTGGCCAATGTCCCATCCGCCAAGCGGGAGCCAGCAATCCGCCTCGCCATCTCTGGGTGGTCACCATTCACCGACACTTCACACTACATCATTCCGACAGACCAAGGCGCGATATTGTGCGCGTGGGACACATTGCTCACTCGGCAGGCGCTGCAAGAGACTGGCGTATCCGAGGAGGGTATCAGCGTCGTTCCCGAGACCGCGCTACGACTAGCGGTCGCACTCGCCTCGCGTGCGGGCAAGCCAAACGAAGTGTACGCACACCTGACCTCTTCCCTAGATGGCTACACCGGTGCGTTGTTGAGCGCAAACAGTATTCTCGCAGAACAGTGGTGGCCTGAATTACCCACACCTGCGCACTGGCAGAATTTCTTGCGTAGCGCTGGCCTCGCAACGTCATCGGAAACGGTTCCCCCGGAGCCCCAAAACACCCAGTGGCGGAGTCAAGCAAGCGGCTACCCTGCAAACGCCCAAGCATCGAATTTCTCCGCATTGGAGGCTCTCGTCGTTTGGTTAGTGGCTTTCGCGCTTACGATTCCAACGGTTTGGTATGGTAATCAGTTACGTCAAATCTACGCTGCGAAGCAGGAGAGCAGGGAGCGCCTGCGCCAAACCGAAAAGGATCTTGATTCGGTGCTGAATTCGCGTGAGGTTGCCCTCTCAACCCAAGACCGCGCAGCCAAATTGGCAGACCTCTTGGATCAGGTCGATCATCTTCAAGTATTCGCCCTGATAAATGACATCGTCGTCCAAAACTCAGCCCCAAACACTCTACAGTTGAACGAGTGGGAGGTACGTCCGCAACTATTGAAATTTTCATTGGTTGCCTCTACCGGTACACCCCCGGCGGCAACAACCTTTGTCAAGGCGCTTGAACGAGTACCAATTTTTCGTGATGTTGAGGCCAAACTTGATGGCTCTCGCATCAACGTCACACTAAAGCTAATGCCCGGCGGCAAGACTTCTTCTCAGGTGCCTAGCCCACAACCAACGCCCACGAACGAAGCACCACTGAAAAAAGCTGCTGTCGGATCTTCCTTGGTACCTGTCCATTATGAACAGCCACGCGCTCTAGCGTGGCACGCTATCGAGGCGACCGCGTTGCAGCGGGAGGCATAGATGGCGGGCCAAAGTCTTTATCCGTTGTTGCCGAAGATTAGAGCTGAGTGGCGCGCAAGCCTTCGTCTGAGAATCGGAGTATATGTTTTGCTCGGCATCTTTTGGCTCTACGGCATTCTACTTTTGAAGGATGTTGCCACGGCTGAACAAAGTGCATGGGAGACGATGGAGTCGAAAATTGCGCGAGCAAAGTCTACTGCGGCGGCGGCAGACTGGTCGATTCGAGCGCAAGAGGTGAAGCTTGCGACCGCAGCCCTCGAGACACTTCTTTGGCGCGAGGGTAGCATTGGATTATCACAAGCCTCGTTTGAAGAACGCATCTCGCAGTCGCTTTCGCAATCGGGAGTTATGCTTCGATCATCGATTCGCTCATCGACCCCAGCGGACGGCGCAGGTATTGCGGGCCAACTGGGTCTTATCGAGCTGCGAGCCCGGGTTCAAACTGATTTTCGTGTCGCGGCACTTTATCCTTGGCTGAGCGCCATGAATCGACAAAAATTTGACAAGGGACCTACAGTATTTGTTGAATCCTTGATTATTCGTGCCGCCAGCTTTGGACAGCCGGCGACTGTAGAAATGGAACTTGTTGGCTACGCGATCAAGGCGAGCAAACTGTCAGCCAATACCCCTTCAATCAATCCGCCAGCGGCTGGAGCCCCGAAGTGAACCCCTTGATCAAACGATATTTGTTGGGGTTGGTTATCGTCTCCGCTGTAATCTTGCTTTTTGCCCCTCCACCCCAGATCAGTCCAAGCAAAACAAGCGCCACCGACGATGGATGGTTTGTCCCAAGAGCTTCAGCGCCGTCCAGCAACTCAACTGGCGTGCTTCGTGACTTAGTACAAAGTAGACTGTGGGGCGCGGTAGCTGATAGCCCCAATAGTGTTGACGAGAATGCGTCACGCTGGAGAATTGCTGGGATAACCGGTCGGTCGTCGGAAAGATATGTCATTGTCCAGTTTGGTGATGACCGCATTCAGCAACTCAAGGCAGGCGACAAGTTTCCAGATGGCACATTGATTTCTGAAGTGCGTGATCGTGGGATTTGTGTCTTACTAAGCGGCAAGCGACGCTTCTTGCCAATTGATGGACAAATGCCACCAATTGTTTGGTAGCCCATAGTCGATTACAGAATATGAAAACTCGCTCGTCATTGACAAGATGTTTTGCGCCAACGCTCTTTGCCGTGATTACGGCGGGATGTGTGACGCCACCAGTCATCCGCCCAGCGCTGCAAGTACCACCAAGAACCACAATGCCCGCAACTGAGCTGGCTGCGAGCGAACGCGGCGTTGAGCAAAAACGCACACTGGTATTGGACAACCCTTCTCCGCCGGTAAGCGTTGGAAAACCCCCAACGCCGCCTACTCCTGCCGCCAATGTCGGCCCGTCCGACATCGTTCTGAACTTTGATCAACTCCCGCTACCAGCGTTTATTCAAGCAGTGTACGCTACCGCACTAAAGCGCACCATTAGCATTGACCCAGCAATCTCCGCCCGCAAAGACTTGGTCACACTTAGAGGCGGAAAAGCGTTAACTGCGATTGAAGCCGAGTCGACGGCGGGCTTGCTACTCAAGAGTTACGGCATCGCAGTGCAAGATTTAGGGGGGCTGATCCGCTTTGTTCCCGATAACGCCTCGACCGGGTATCTTGCTGAAATTCGACGTGGCAGGGCTCTGCCGGACACGCCTCTGCCAATGCGCCCCGTGTTCCTGTTGGCCGAGTTGGTCGCCCTTCGTCCTCCAGATGTCATGAGTTACCTGCGAACCCTCTTCGGCGAAAAAATTCGATTTACAGAAGATCCAACGCGAAATTCGATCTTGATGTCCGGCAATGGCGATGACGTGCAGGCTGCACTAGAAGCCATTCAGGTCCTTGACCAACCGCTCTTCAAAGCGCGGAACTCGATCAGAATTACACCGACTTTTCTTTCCGCAGAGGAGCTTGCAAGGCGGTTGACGGAAATCCTGACTCAGGAGGGTTATTCAATCGGCCTTGGCTCCCAAGGCGGCGTTCAATTCCCGATCACACTATTGCCCGTTCCCACCGTAAATTGTGTCATCGTATTCGCTCAATCGAAAGAAGTTGTTGCGCACATTTTGGATTGGACGAACGTCCTAGATAGGCCGGTCGAGAAGAGTGCCGGGAGAAGTTTCTTCAGCTATCAGGTGAAGAACACCGACGCGACCAGACTCGCGGAGACCGTGCAGCAGCTCTTGTCTGGGCCTGCTCGCGCGGCAACTGCTGGCGCCGCACCAGTAGCTGCGGCTAGCGGTGGTGTCGTTGTGGACAAGGCAACCAATACGCTTCTATTTCGCACTTCCGCCGATGATTTTGCCGACATCACTCGCTTGCTGCGCGACCTCGATCGAGCGTCGCGACAAGTGCTCATCGAGGTCACCGTGGCGCAGGTGGCGGTCGATGAGTCAAAGTCGCTTGGTGTTGACTGGATTTTCAAAAACCTCAATAACAGCGGCCTGAATGTCACCCAACTCGGCGGCAATACCGGTGGTGCTGCCACCGCGTTCAACAGCTTTACCGGATTCGCCATCACGCAACTTGATCGTCTAGGCCAACCGCGCGCAGTCCTAAATGCCTTGGCAAGCGACAACAAGGTAACAGTTCTTTCAAATCCGAGCTTGATCGCACGAAATGGCGAATCAGCAAGTATCCAAGTTGGACAAGATGTTCCCGTCCTGACGAGCCAGCAGACAAGTTCTGCGACGGGGGGTACCGGCGTCATCTCATCTGTGCAATACCGCAACACCGGCACGATCTTGAGGATCAAGCCTGTGATTCACTCCTCCGACCAAGTTGATATGGAAGTCAATCAAGAGGTCAGCAGCGTCGCCAACAACACCACTGGCGGGATCAACTCGCCGACAATCAACAAAAGTTCCCTTGACACCAAGCTGACGCTTAAGCATGGATCGACCTATGTACTCGGCGGACTCATCAGCAACAATGTTGACAAGACACGTAGCGGCGTGCCCTTCCTTAAAGACATTCCCATTCTAGGGCAAGCCTTTAGCAAAACAACAGACTCGACGAAGCGCAATGAACTTGTGATTCTCATCACGCCTTACATCATCAGCGATGATGGCGAGGCACGCGCCGTGACAGATGCATTCCGCAAGCAGCTAGGTGCATGGGCGCAGGAACACAAGCCCGCTACCCCGGAACCAGCCACGCCATTCAACTGAGTTGCGCTTAGGTGTCAACCCACCGCGGCAAAGCCTGCGTCAAGGGATTGTGGAAATCGACTCCAACACTAACATCGGCGTAAGCAACTCCGGCAAAATCGCGGGCTCCCCGCTAGGCGGATAGAGCACATATAAGGGAACGCCATTGCGTCCAAACTCCGCCAACGCTGCGGTAATCGCAGGGTCCTTCCGGGTCCAGTCGGCTTTCATTCGCACTACGTTGCGCGCCTTCATCTGTGCAACGACAGCTTCATCATTGAGCGCGACACGTTTGTTGACCTGACACGTAATACACCAAGTCGCGGTGAAATCGACGAACACTGATTTTCCATCTTGGCGTAGCGCCGAGATTTTCTCTTTCGAGAACGGCACCCAATCTGACGCTGAAACCGGTGCAGGCGTTGAGCCGGAAACGGGCTCTGCATCAGGTGCAACGATGGCGGTGCCCATCCAAGCAAACCACAAGCCCACGGCTCCGAGCGCCAGACCAACCGCAATGGCTGCCATCGGTTTCCGCATTTGCATCCGTCCGTAAACCCACCCAGCCAACGCGAGTACCGTGAGACCGGCTAGTAGTGCGGCAACGCCATCGTTGCCCGTCTGCGCGCCGAGTATCCATACCAGCCAGACGACC
This sequence comes from Usitatibacteraceae bacterium, assembly GCA_044346745.1. Taxonomy (GTDB): domain Bacteria; phylum Pseudomonadota; class Gammaproteobacteria; order Burkholderiales; family Usitatibacteraceae; genus UKL13-2. Next base: position 23,649 of record JBIIYQ010000022.1, read on the forward strand.
GTGCCATAGAGTGGGAAGGCCATCACCTGCTTGAAGGTATCCATCCACGCACCGGGCTTCGGCAAATATCGTAGCAACGCGGGGAAAAACGAGAGTAGCGATACCGGTAACGCCAATCCGACCGCCATGGCGACAAACACAAGCAGCGCGATTGGTGCCGATTGGCTGAGCGTAAAGCCAACCGAGGCACCGAGACCGGGCGCCATACATGGCGTTGCGACAACGGTCGCCAGTACCCCGGAAATGAGTGCGCCCACCAGCGGATTAGACTGCGCACGATGTTCGGCGTCGCCCGCCACCGCTTGAATTGACGTGCCAAATTCGAACACGCCAGAAAGATTTAGAGCCATCACAAAAAACAGCACTGCGAGCGCGCCAACAAACAACGGCTCCTGCATTTGGAAACCCCAGCCGATCGATTGCCCCGCGCCACGGAGGGCGAGCATCAACCCGGCAAGCGCCATGAAGGAGAGCAGTACACCGACGAAATAGGCCGCGCCCTGACGGCGCAGCAAACGGCTTTGACCATGTGCGTTTTCGACAAAACCCATCACCTTGATGCCCAGCACAGGAAATACACACGGCATCAAATTGAGAACCAATCCCCCAAGAAATGCGAATCCTAGCGCCATAATCAAACTCAATTCAGATCGGGGGGTTTCAGGCATTTTTGCCTGGACTTGCCCGCCGTTACTAGACTTTGACGAACTCGCGCCGCCCAAATAAACCACCGGTGCGGAAATGGTGACCGCGCGCGCGGAGATGCCGGAACCCCAATTGACCGCACGTTTGTCGGCCTCTTCGGCAGCGAGAACCCCGTCGAATGCCTTTAGGTCATTATTCCTCGGCTCAGCGAGTGGCACGGTCAATGTAAAGCCATCCCGCGTTTTCGAAAAACCCTGTTTACCGGCATTGGCCATCACGTCATCGCGATGCGGGTAGAACGCGACGGCGGAAGCGTCAATCATCGCTTTCGTTTTTACCTTGATCGTTGCCGTCATGCCGTCGATGGCTACCGAGACATTACTTAGGGTTTGGCTTGGCAACGCAGCCTGGGTACGCGCGAAGGCCGCCTCCCATCGTGAATTGACAGCCGGAGCCGAGTCAGCCGCAGTCAGGGATAGGCTGACCACACCTTCTTCGGGAATACACACGTCCGCGCAGACCAGCCAATCCGCTTTGGCTCTAAAAGTGACCTTCGCGCCCGGCTGAAAAGCTGCCGGCGTCTGAATACTCACCAAGTGCAACACCTCCCTCTCGTAGCCGAAATTCATCAACGGTCCAAGCGGAAGCTTTTTTGGGTATGGCCACTCGATTTCGCCCGCTGCGAAGCCCTCCGGTAGGGTCCACTTCAGCTTTGTCGGCAGCCCGGAATCGCCGGGATTACGCCAATAGGTGTGCCAGTGATCGATGATCTTCAAGCGCAGCGCAGCGTCGATGGGCTTGCCGGGCTGAAACGTAGTGTGTCGAGCGACCAGTTGTGCCTCGACATGAGGTGTCTTGACCACTTCGGCGGCGCTGATACCGGCACTCATGCCAATCGCCACTAACGCCACCATCGACGCCAACATGGCAGCAGCACGTTGCAAATGCAGGATCGGGATTACTACCCGGGTTGCAGACCGCCAATGCGCGCAGGAAATCATGCCGCTAAATACCTCATGGGTTTTGTTCGAAGGATGCGACCGGAAACCTCCGTAGGTTCCCGCAGCCTACCCTATTGACCAGAAGGATTGGTCAGCGTTCGCGGCGATGTGCGTGAAGATGGTGCCCACAGTCTGATTTGAACAGACGACCTACCGCTTACAAGGCGGTTGCTCTACCCCTGAGCTATGCGGGCTGACAACACGCTATTTTACCGTTTTCCGGGCACCTGAGGCGAACCCGCACTTAATGGTGGAGCCTCGTCCTCTAGATCAGCCATCGAGCGCACGTAGCCCATCTGACGGAGTTTGATCGTGTACGGCTGCATGTTCGGACGTCCGTCCAGCGAGACTTCGGTTTCATAAAGGGCAACAGTGAACGGCCCCGGCTCCCGGCTATCCGTCCGATTCGGGACTAAGTCTGTTATCGGTTTGGCGCGCCACTTCACTTGCACCTCGCCAAGCTGTATCTGGCCCTCCGGCTGCTGCATCGGGTTCACGGTTTTCATAAACTCCATCGCGTTGAGTTCTGCGGTCGCTCGCGCGTTGCTTTGCTCAATCCGCGCCAGCCCGTCAAAACTGGCATTGATCCACGAAAACAATACCAGCCCTGCGGTGCTCAACAACACCAGCGCCACAATCGCCTCAAGCAACGTAAAGCCACTGACGTCTGAGGGTTGACACCGATGCGCGGAAACAAAACTCATCCCGAAATCACCGTTGGGCTACAGGCCGGTGCGGCCAACTGGTAGTTGCGACGTTCACCACCGGCCGAGACCACAGCGAGACGTCCGCCTTCGCACCAGCCGCTGTAGCGATACAAGATCTGGCTAGCGACCTCGACCCGCCAACCCTCAGGAAGGGATGTAAGACGCTTTCCAGCCGAACTACTGTCGAACCGGAAGGACGATCCCGACACAAACACTTGATATGGTATGTCCGCCAATTCGCGCTCAACCCCAGCCCACTGGTTCCTGACAGAAAAACTGTCCAAAAAACGAGAAAAATTCGGCAATGCGATACCTGCCATGACGCCGATGAGCGCCAACACGAGGAGCATTTCCAAGAGCGTAAAGCCGCGAGGTTTCATTGATCGATCACGTTGTCTCAGCGCCGTCCAGCGCTCTCGTCTTAGGAAGCCGACACCAAAATTTCAACGCGCACACTAGCGCTTATCCTCGCAGATGCAAGCCAACCCACAAGCACAAACGGCTTACTCACGTAAGCCGTTGATTTTATTGGTGCCCGAAATAGGAGTCGAACCTACGACCTTCGCATTACGAATGCGCTGCTCTACCAACTGAGCTATTCGGGCGTCGCGAGCCTAAAATTTTAACACCGTTCGCGGCAATCAAACTCTAGTCACCCGCTAGGAAACTCCTCAGTCAAGGTTGGTGACTAAGTCGGCACCTTATTCATCGTGGTGCTTCAACGCTATTGCCGCGATTCGTTGGCGTATACGCAACTTCAATCTGAAGTTGTGATTTCACGGCAAGCCCAAACCGCGTACCGGGGGCAAATCTGACACGGGCAAAATCCCGCCTCGCCGCCGCATCAAAAATGTCGGGCGGAACCGCGCTGATAATCTCCATCTCGTCCACTGTCCCAAATTCATTGATAAACAGGCGCAGTACAACGGTGCCTGATTGCCCCATTGCTTCGGGGGGATATTCAAGTTGAACCTCATCAATCGGCACCGGTGGTCTCTCGAGGTGCAATCTAGGAATGTATTCGCTGAAACGTTTTTCCATGGGCTTCTGTGCGCCTTGTTGGGAGGCTGGGGCTAGGCGCAAGTCTCGACTATCGTCACCAAGTCTGATCGGCTGAGCTAATTCAACTGCCGGTGCGCGAATCCGAACCTCCCTTGGAGAAGCCGAGACGGGTGTTCGCTGCACGATTACCGCTTGATATTGCTGCGCGGTCTCAACATTGGCCTCTCCCTCTCCTTGTACCCGCTGAGTCGGAGCCAACAATAATCCCAAGTGCAAGACGGTCGAGACCGCAACTGCGAGGCCCAGGCCGAACGGCTTTGGGGTCTGAACATCCTCAGCGAATTCGCCACGACCTAGCCTCCCCATCCAGCGTCCGGTCGACACCCAATCATCAAGTGCGCTGTATCGGGTCACAACTCGCGCCAACTGACGCGCTTGCCCACAGGCGGCGCTGGTGCAGTTGGAATTTTCAGGGGGGCAAGTTGGGTTCCCGTAAGAACTGACGTACTCGGTGTACCCCCAGTGGGGAGGGCATACAATTGGCCGGCAGCCAGCACGACACTTAGGCCCACCACAAGTGTGTTGTTATACGCGGTAGAAATTCCGGTAGAACCGGGTACCGCCAACCCATTCAGCGCACTAAGACTGGTGATAAAACCTGTCCCGCCGCCGCTGCACGCTGAACTGCTCGGCAGATTGCTCGCAAAACTGATCGTCCCGCTCTGCAAATTCATATCGCGGTTCACCCGCTCACCTGGGTTCGGCAGATCGACAACCCAGCCAGTGGTGGAAACAGCCGCACATTGCGACGATGTACCAGTACAGGACGCGGTACGGGTGGTGCTGCCGGTACCGCTAATCTGCTGCGGTGCCAGCCCGGCACGCAGGCTTGAATACACCGTTGTGCTTGACAGCGTATCGATGATCCCGTACACGGATTGCGTCTGGGTACTTGTCAAATCGGTACTGCCCAGCAGCCTCCCTGTGCCAACAAACAGAAACTGCGACGAACCATTCAATTCGGCTAAGTTGATCGATGTGGTGATTGGTTGCGGCACGCCAGCGGAATCAGTTGCGGTGCCGACCAGTGTAAATGTTGGCGCCGTAGAGGGGGCGCCCGCCAAGTTAAGTCGCCAAATATTGCCGAGCAAATCGCCGCCATATACCCGCAACGCCGTATTGTTGATTGATTGATTGTCGACAAACGCGCTTAGGTTCGCCAACCCGGCTGGGCTCGCTGCGGTTCCTGAGCCTGTAGCAACCTTATGGATGATGGTACCGGTCGATGCGTTAACGACATAGATGTAGCCTTGCCCATCGCCAGAAATGGCGGGGCTATTTACATTGTTGTAGCCAGAGGCGAAGATCGCGACCCAAGTTCCATCGCTCAGTTTCGTAATGAGTGGTTGTCCGAATGTGTAGCCTAGATGGCAGTCGGCACCCCATGTTGCACTGTTGCTTTGACTGTAGCAGGCCGTACTCCACTTAAACTCCCAAAGCGCCTGCGGACTGGCAGGATCGGTAACGTCAAGAGCATAGATTGCCTTGCCGCCTCCGCCAAGGCCGCCCACCAGTACTGTCCGCCACTTAGTCGCGGCCGAGTCATAGATGTCGGCTACAGCCGGGGTGGCATCGACAAAGTAAGTGTGAATGTTTGCGTAGTTGGTATCAGCAAGTTTGTACATGTTTGGCGCAACCGAAGATGGGATTACCGCCCACGCTTCCGTCCCTGCAAGCGGATCAGTTTGACTCGTTCCCGCATAAAACGCGTGCAACATGCCATCGTTTGCAGGCACATAAACCATCGGTGTTCGGCTGCCGTTTGCCGCTTTGAACGCGGTGTATCCAGCGTCCGCGTAAGATTGTTGGGGCGACGTGACGTAGCGCGGCTGTCCGTTGACCACATCGCCTAGAACCCCGGCGCGCGTACGGAATAACTTCCCAGACACATTCGTCGTAAAGCCTTCATTGCCGCGGTGACCACGCAGGAAGTTGACCATGAGCGCTCCCGCAGCCTGACCACGCTGATCGGCGGTCGCGAGCGTACCGTCTGTCATGGAGGAATAATGCGACCACTGCGCGACCTGGGTAGCACCGAACAGCGCCTTCTCAGCGGTATTCAACGCCGTGGTCGGCGAACCCGATGGCGTCAAGTTAGAGCTAGTAAGACACTTATCCGATGACCAAGTGAACGGCACCAGCGTAGATGCGGGCACCGTACCCGTGCGCATCAGGTAAATGCTGCGGTTATCGCAAGCAGCACCGACGGACGCATTCAAGATGCTCGCGGCGCTCCACACAGGTAATGCGGAAGGCGTTGCCGTCGTCGGATCCAACGTGCGGGCCGTGACATCGCCAGTCCAATCGACAGTCCTAAAGCTGCCTTGGAACGAGTAGTTTGACGATTGGTTGAGAATCGGGTTCGAGACTGCTGCCGCACTACCTGAACCAGACTGTGCGTTGATGCTACTGAGCGTCGTGGCCAGGCCAGATACCACCGCCGATGGATTTGTCGCGCTAAAGTATTGGCCGCGACCGTTGACAGCAGCGTGCCAATAGTCATCGATCGACTGCGCGGCCTGATAGAGCACTGGTTGCGCAGAGTAGTTGAGTGCTGGATCTGGCCATGTTGGCCAGTTTAGAGCACCACTGCGCAAATTGGCATACGGACCAGTTGCGGCGCTTTTATAGTCAGCACTGTAGGGAATTGTTCCAGACACCCCGAGCGCGATCACGAACGTCGTCATGTGTTGCCACTTCGCACGATCATCCTCGGGCCCGAAACTGATGGGCACCACGTTGTCGGTCAATTCGGGCCGCAAATCCGTGACGTAGTAATACTGGGCGACGTCGGCCAGAGAATTTTCGCTTCCAGCCACTAAAGAGCCGCTCGTTGTGCAGGGCCAAGCCTCACATCCGCTGGGCAGCGCAGGCGGTAGCAGCCCCAACACCGCATCGACGGTGCCAGGCGCACCGAGGCCCAAAATTGAGGGCAAGTCTGGCGCAATACCAGGCGTGTAACAAACGCCGTTGAGATCGGCAAGCGCTGATGTCGACGGCACCACCGATTGCGAAATTTGGATTCCCCCGCTGTACTGGGTGGTGGTGGTGGTCGTTTGCGTTGAGTACTGCACTTTCTGCCCGGGCACCGCTGTACACGTGGTGGTCACATACTCGTTGGCTGCGGAGGCTGTTGCGGCTACACAGCTAAGAATCGGCGTGACCGGGGTCTCCACCTTCGGCGCAGGACAGCTGGTGGTGACCCAGCTATTCGCGGCTGTCGCCGTAATCGGGGAGCACGATGCCACTGGCGTGGGACCCGTCGTTGCAGATGAGCAGGTGGAGACGACCCATCCATTGTCAGTCGTACCCGCTGATGTCGTGCAGGTTTCGATAGGTGTTGGCAACGTTGTCACCGTGTTACAGGTTGTGCTAATGAAAGTATTGCTGTCGCTAGGCGTAGCGGCGTTGCACGTGCCCATCGGTACCGGTGTCGGCCCAGTCTGAATGGGAGTAGGACAGGTGGTACTCGTCCAATTATTACCAGCAGCGGCAGCGACTGGCGTACAGCTTGCCACGGGTGTTGGCCCAACCACAATCGGCGCCGGGCAGGTCGTGGTCTTCCAAGCGTTACCCGAGCTAGCAGTCGCGGGCGTGCACGAGCCAACCGGAACATTGGTGGTAACAATCGGTGCCGGGCAGGTCGTCGTCGTCCAGCTGTTAACTGCGGTTGCCGATGATGCTGTACAGCTAGCCACGGGGACGTTAGTCGTATTGTTCGGCGTACAGGTCGTGGTAACCCAGCTATTGGCTGCGGAGGCCGCTGACGCAGAGCAGGTCTCCACAGGCACGTTGGTCGTGGTTGCCAAAGAGCAGCTTGTCGCAGTGAAGCTATTTCCCGCGATGGGCGAAGCGGCGGTACAAGTTTGCACCGGGGTCGGGCCGACGATGACCGCAAGCGGGCAGGTTGTGGTGGTCCAAGCATTGCCCGAGTTTGCTGCTGACGCCGTGCAACTGACGACCGGAACATCCGTGGTAACAATCGGCGCTGGACAAGTCGTCGTTGTCCAACTGTTAACTGCGGTTGCTGATGATGCTGTACAGCTAGCCACGGGGACGTTAGTCGTATTGTTCGGCGTACAGGTCGTGGTAACCCAGCTATTGGCCGCAGAGGCCGGTGACGCCGCGCACGTCTGCACAGGCACATTAGTTGTGGTAGCCGTTGAACAGGCGGTAGAAGTGAAGCTATTCCCCGCCGTGGCTGCCGCAGCGGTACACGTTGCCACCGGTGTCGGACCGACGACTATGGGTGTCGGGCATGTAGTGGTAGTCCAGTCGTTGCCTAAAGCTGCCGCAGCGGCTGTACAAGTCGCCACTGGAACGTTGGTCGTGGTCACCGGAGTCGGGCAGGTGACCGTGGTCCAGCTATTGCCAGCGGAGGCTGTGGCCGCCGTACAGCTTGCCACCGGAACGTTGGTCGTGGTCACCGGAGTCGGGCAGGTGACCTTGGTCCAGTTATTGCCAGCAGAGGCCGTGGCCGCCGTACAGCTTGCCACCGGAACGTTGGTCGTCGTCACATTGTTGCAGGTGGTTGCGGTAAACGAGTTGCCTGCGGCGGCGGCAGACGCGGTACACGAGCCTGTCGGGGTTGGTCCGCTGGCATTTGGCGTCGGGCAGGTCGTGGTAGTCCAACTGTTACCGGAATTTGCCGCTGCCGGCGTACAGGTCAGCACCGGGACGTTGGTCGTATTGTTCGTCGAGCAGGTGGTCGTTACCCAACTATTGCCAAGAGTTGCGCTGGAGGGAGTACATGAAGCGATCGGGACGTTAGTTGTCGTTGCAACGCCGCAGTTGGTGGTGGTCCAGTTGTTGCTCGCAGAAGCCGTCGCAGCATTGCATGTTTGTACGGGCACACTTGTGGTTGTTGCGGTGTTACAGGTTGTTGCCGTAAATGCGTTGCCAGCCGAAGCGGCAGCAGGGGTACAGGAGGCAACAGGAACATTCGTGGTAACAACCGGCGTGGGACACGTCGTGGTGGTCCAGCTATTGGCGAGTGATGCCGCTGCCGGCGTACAGCTCAGTACCGGGACATTGGTTGTGTTGTTCTCGGTGCAAGTCGTTGCAGTCCAGTTGTTGGCCGAGGAGGCAACCGCAGGAGTGCAACCCGCCACTGCAACGTTGGCGGTATTGTTGCTTCCGCAGGTGATCGTCGTCCAATTATTTGCAGCGGACGCGGTCTGCGGTGTGCACGTGGGAGTGCCAATGGTCGTCGAGGTTGTGTCGCAAACTGTCGCGGTAAAATTGTTGGATGGCAAGGGCGGTTCTGGGATACAGATAGGCCCAGTCGTGGTGCCACCGGTACTGACAGAGCAAGTGGTCGTCGTCCAATTGTTGCCAGCATTGGCGGAAGAGGCGGTACAACTTGCAACAGCTACGTTTGTAGTCGTATTTGGTGACGGGCAGGTCGTCGTGGTCCAACTATTGCCTGCGCTCGCGGATGAAGGCGTGCAGCTTGCGACTGGCACGTTAGTTGTCGTGCTGGGCAACGGGCAGGTTGTCGTCGTCCAATTATTGCCGACGGTGGCAGTAGAAGGTGTGCAGCTTGCCACCGGTGTGGTTACGTTATTCGGCGTGCAGGTAACGCCCACCCAGTTATTGCCCGCAACGGCGGTCTGGGGGGTGCAACTCGAAACGGGCACGTTACTTGTATTGTTTGTCGTGCAGGTCGTCGTCGTCCACGAATTACCCGATGTGGCAGAACTCGCCGTACAACTGGCCACCGGCACGTTGCTTGTATTGTTTGTCGAACAGGTCGTCGTCGTCCAACCATTCGCGGCTGACGCCAAGCTGCCCGAGCAGCTTGCAACGGGTACATCGATATTGTTGTTGGCCGAGCAAGTGGTGGTGGTCCAAGCATTACCGACGCTGGCACTAGATGGGCTGCAAGACGCGACTGGTACGTTTGTCGAGTTGTTGTTGCCGCACGTTGTCGCCGTCCAGTTGTTACTCGCGCTGGCCGCTACGCTGGCGCAAGAGGCCACGCCAGTCGGTCCAGTCGTCGCATTTGCACAGGTTGTCGAAGTCCAGCTGTTGGCTGAGGACGCGGCAGCGGGAGTGCATGACGCAACCGGTGTTGGTCCGGTCGTCATCGCCGCAGGGCAGGTCGTAGTCATCCAAGAGTTACCAGATGTAGCCGTCACTGGCGTACAAGTCGCAACGGGCACGTTCGTCGTATTGTTCGTCGAGCAGGTCGTGGTGGTCCAGCTATTGCTAGACGAGGCTGTCGCGGGCGTACAGGTCTGAACCGCGACATTGGTCGTCGATTCCGTGGAACAGGTGGTCGTGGTCCAGTTGTTACCAGTGGACGCAGTGATGGGCGTACAGGTCTCCGTACCCGTCGGGCCGCTCGTATTGGCACTACACGTGGTGGTGGTCCAGCTATTGCTGGACGAGGCCGTCGCGGGCGTGCAGGTCTCCACGGGAACGCTGCTCGTATTGTTCGTCGAGCAGGTCGTGGTCGTCCAAGAGTTACCAGATGTAGCCGTCACTGGCGTACAAGTCGCAACGGG
>JBIIYQ010000236.1:0-3135 GCA_044346745.1 Usitatibacteraceae bacterium
CAAGTGTCGAGGTTGGCAGTGGTCCGTCGCAGATCGATCGATTGAACCGCAACCGCCAGATCACCATCGAAATTGAGCTTGGCAGCCGCGAGCTGGGTGCGGTGACCGATGAGGTGAACGGCCTTCCCGCCATGAAAGCACTGCCGCCCAGTGTGACCGAGGCGAATCTAGGCGACGCGCAGATGATGGCCGAGTTGTTTGCCAGTTTTGGCTTGGCGATGATCATCGGAATTCTCTGTATCTACGCGGTTTTGGTACTGTTATTTAAGGATTTTTTACAGCCAATCACCATTCTGGCCGCCCTTCCGCTGTCCATTGGTGGCGCGTTTATCCTGCTGCTGCTGACGGGCAAGAGTTTTTCGATGCCGTCCCTCATCGGCTTGTTGATGTTGATGGGCGTGGTGACCAAGAATTCGATCTTGCTGGTCGAATACGCGATCATGGCGCAGCGCGACTTGGGGCTTTCCAGAGTTGACGCCTTGGTTGACGCCTGCCACAAACGTGCGCAACCCATCGTCATGACCACCCTCGCCATGGGCTTCGGTATGTTGCCAATCGCGCTGGGCTTTGGGGCCGACCCGTCCTTCCGCTCACCAATGGCCATTGCCGTGATCGGCGGTTTGGTGACATCGACCCTGCTCTCGCTCATTGTGATACCCGCTGTTTACACATTCGTCGATGACATAGAAAAGATGTTGTTGCGGATTTTGGGACGGGCTAAGCAGCCAGAACCGCAACGGTCGCAGCCCGTTGGCTCAAGCTAAATTGGCGTCGGCGCTTGGTAACTTGGTAGCATTACCCGGTGAATTCCAACGAGCGGAGTACGCGGATTCCCTTGCTTATGTACCAAGAATGTCCAAAGTGTCGTCATAAACCACTGCCGGCGGATCAGTCCCTACCCGCAGCGTGTGCGGCTTGTGGGTTGGTATTGGCGAAATATGGTGTCGCGCCAATAAGGCAAGTGGCTGAGCGCACGTCGGCTTCCGAAAGTCGAATCCACGAATTTTGGGCTTTGCTCACCCTTGTACCAAACCGCGTCGACCCGGTCTCCTTTTGGTTTCGCCTCGCACTTTGGGCGGTTTTCGCCGTATGGGCTGGGCGGCTGTTGCTCCTAGATGTCCGCACCGGTGAGATGGGGGCAAGTTTCTTGCATGGACCGCTGCTGGTGTTTCATGAAGCGGGTCATGTCGTCTTTATGCTCTTCGGCGAATTTATGACGATTGCCGGTGGAACACTCGGCCAGTTGATCATGCCAGGGATTCTTTGCGGCGCACTGCTAATCAAGAATCGAGATCCTTTTGGCGCGGCCATCGGTCTTTGGCTGGTGGGGGCGTCACTGCTGGATATCGCTCCGTACGCCTACGATGCCCTACAGCCCCAACTAATGTTACTCGGCGGTCGCACCGGCGACGATGGTGGTCCGCACGATTGGATCTATTTGCTGACAAAGCTGGGCCTGCTTAAACGCGCACATGGTGTGGGTTACGTCTTTTATCTGCTTGGCGCGATAACCTTGCTGATCTCTGTTTGGTGGGGTGCGTGGCTTCTATGGCAGCAAAGGCGACGTCTATCGAGCGGTACTGTGCTCGACGAAGATAGCCAATAGGGCCGCACCGCGACCGCGCGGCGGCCAAATTCGTTTGGTCCGCTGCTGCCTAAGGCGAAAGACTATAATTTTCGTCTTTACCTGACGTGGCGCGGCCGATGCAATTTAACGGGCATACATTTCTCATTACCGGCGGCGGTTCCGGGCTCGGCGGGGCCACCGCCCGGCTGTTCGCCGAACAGGGGGCGAACGTCGTACTGGCTGATTTAAACGCGGAGGCGATTACCGTCCTTGCCGGCCAAATTGGCCCACGAGCAGCGTGTATTCGTACCGACGTGACCGATGAGTCCAGCATGCAGGCTGCTGTGGACTTTTGCAAATCCACATTTGGCGGCATCCACGGGCTCGTCAATTGTGCGGGAGTCGCGCCAGGCGAACGTGTGGTCGGCAAAACCGGCCCCCATTTGCTGGCGAATTTTGCGCGCACCATCAACATCAATCTCATCGGTACTTTTAACGCGATCCGCCTCGCGGCGCACGCCATGAGCACACAGACGCCGGATGCCAATGGCACACGTGGCGTCATCATCAATACCTCGTCGGTGGCGTCGTTTGAAGGCCAGATTGGTCAGGCCGGGTATGCGGCCTCCAAAGCCGGTGTGAACGGCATGACGCTGCCGATAGCCCGGGAATTGGCGAAGTTTGGCATTCGCGTGGTGACAATCGCCCCAGGCATTTTTGACACACCGATGCTGCAAGGTATGTCCGAAGAAGTGCGCGCATCACTAGGCGCACAAGTGCCCTTCCCGCCCCGCCTTGGCACTCCCGAAGAGTACGCTGCGTTGGCAAAACACATCGTCGAAAACGAAGTCTTGAACGGCACCGTCATCCGCTTGGATGGTGCAATTCGTATGGGGGCGCGGTGACCAACGGTACCGCCTCCATTCTGCAAGTCGCCTGCGGTGATAGCGCCGTCAGCGAGGCGACAATGCGGCTAGACGCACCGCAGGACGAAAGCGAGATAGCACATAGACGTACAGCGATGCTTTCGTCCGAGGAGCAACAACGCCGCAAGTCGCCGCAGCAAGGCGATACACCGCCGAACAAAGAAGGCACGAAGGAAAAAAATGATCTTTGACACCCACATCTCCGACGACACAGATGCGCTACGCGATACCGTCAAGCGTCTGTGTGACGACGAACTTGCACCGCGCGCTGCGCAAATCGACCACGACAACACCTACCCGATGGACATGTGGAAGAAGTTCGGCGACATGGGTCTGTTAGGCGTGTCCATCCCGGAAGAATTCGGCGGAACCGGTATGGGCTACGTCGCCCACACCGTCGCGATGGAGGAAATCTCCCGCGCTTCGGGATCGGTTGGGCTCGCGTACGGGGCGCATTCCAATCTTTGTGTGAACAATCTGTATCTCAATGGCACCGACGCGCAGCGCGCCAAATACTTGCCCAAACTCTGCTCGGGAGAACACGTCGGCGCATTGGCCATGTCCGAACCCGGTGCCGGTTCCGACGTGGTGGGTTCGATGGCCTGTCGCGCGGAAAAGAAAGGTGATCGCTGGATTGCCAAC
>JBIIYQ010000099.1:0-10383 GCA_044346745.1 Usitatibacteraceae bacterium
GAGGTCATGCCCGGCGAAATGGTGGCGTTGATCGGTGCCTCTGGCTCGGGCAAGTCGACGTTGCTGCGGCACTTGGCGGGTCTCGTCGTTGCCGATAAGGGCAGCGTAAGCGAAGTTGTTGTTCACGGCCGCACGGTGCAGTCTGGCGGGCGGCTCGCGCGGGACATTCGAAGTGTTCGCGCCGGCATCGGCGTGGTGTTTCAACAATTCAACTTGGTGGGCCGTTTGCCCGTCATTACCAACGTCATGGCCGGTATGTTGTCGCGGGTGCCAGTGATCCGCGGAATGTTTCGGATTTTTCTGCGCTCGGAGTATCTACTCGGCCAGGAAGCGCTGACACGTGTGGGTATCGGTGAGCGCAGCGCCCAGCGCGCCTCGACTCTCTCCGGTGGGCAGCAGCAACGCGCGGCGATTGCGCGCACCTTGGTGCAACGCGCCAAGGTCGTGCTTGCCGATGAGCCAATCGCCTCGCTCGATCCTGAATCGTCGCGTCGCGTGATGGAGATTTTGGCGACGATTCATGGCGAGGATCGCAGCACCGTGGTGGTGTCTTTGCATCAAGTCAACGTTGCGATTAAGTACTGCCCGCGCACCATCGCACTTCGGCGTGGTGATGTGGTTTACGACGGTCCCTCGGCGCAGCTGACACCGGCCTTGTTGCGTGACCTCTACGGCGCCGAAGCCGACGAAATCTTGGCGCTTCCCGACCATATCTCTCTTCTGCAAGAACGAGATACCAATGTTGTTCCTTTGCACACCCAGCCTTCGCCTATCACTCAAGCCGCACAAGCCGGTTGATTTACGCTTTCCGACTCACGGTCTCAACTCACTTTCTAGGAGCGCATTATGTTTAAGAAACTGCTTGCCGCACTCGCGGTCGCGGTATTCAGTTCCACCGCCGTTGCACAGATGGACACCACCAAAGAAGTTGTCTTCGGCATCATCTCAACCGAGTCAACACAAAACTTGAAAGAGAACTGGCAGCCGATCTTGGACGGTCTATCGCGCAGCACGGGCCTCAAGATCAATGCCTTTTTTGCGCCTGACTACGCTGGCATCATTGAAGGTATGCGATTCAACAAGGTGCATATCGCTTGGTACGGCAACAAATCCGCCATGGAAGCGGTCGATCGTGCGAACGCGGAAGTATTCGCGCAAATGGTCAACGCGGACGGCACGGACGGTTATTACTCTCACCTGATCGTACATAAAGACAGCCCGATTAAAACGCTTGACGACGTGCTCAAAAACGGCAAGAGCTACTCGTTTTCGAACGGCGACCCAAACTCGACGTCCGGATTCTTGGTCCCAGGTTACTACGTGTTTGCTCTCAACAAGATTGACGCTAAAACCCATTTCAAAATCACCCGTAGCGCGAATCATGAAACCAACGCCTTAGCGGTTGCCAATAAACAAGTCGATATCGCAACAAACAATAGCGAGAACCTAGACAAAATCAAGCAGCGTTTCCCGGACAAATTCAACGACATTCGTGTGGTGTGGAGCTCACCGCTGATCCCGCTGGATCCACTCGCAATGCGGAAAGATTTACCGGGAGCAACAAAGACAAAGATTCGGGATTTCTTCTATACCTATGGAAAAAACGAGCAGGAAAAGGCGGCATTAATGAATTTGTCGAAGTTGTCTGGCTTTCGTCAGTCGTCAAATGCACAACTGATTCCGATTCGTCAGCTTGAATTGTTCCGCGATAAAACTCGCACCGAGTCGGACACGAAGCTCTCGGACGCAGAAAAGCAAACAAAAATTGCTGAGATCGACAAGAAGCTCGCTGAGTTAGCCCCTCGTGTCGCCGCGAAGTAAGTAGAGCCAATATGTCCACGATCGCGCCAGCCGTCACGCCACCGCCGCCTAGGGTTAGTCTCTCTACGCTGCTGATTTGGGGAGTGGTATTGGCGTTGCTGGCGGGGTCGTGGAAGGGAGCAGACATGCGCCCACTCGATTTGTGGCGGGACTCCGCCAACATGGCCAAGTACGCGGCGGACTTTTTTCCGCCAAACTTTTCGAACTGGCGTTTCTACCTGTCGGAAATGCTGATCACGTTACAAATCGCCATTTGGGGTACCGCCTTGGCGCTGTTGTGTTCGATCCCGCTGGGCCTACTCGCGTCGGCTAACTTGACGCCGTGGTGGATTCATCAACCGGTGCGGCGCGTGCTCGACTCGTTTCGTGCCATCAACGAAATGGTGTTTGCGATGTTGTTTGTCGTCGCGGTGGGCCTCGGACCATTCGCGGGCGTGCTGGCGCTGTGGGTGCATACCACGGGCACGTTATCGAAGCTGTTCTCGGAGGCGGTCGAAGCCATTGACCCGCAGCCGGTTGAGGGTATTCGCGCCACCGGGGCGAACAAGTTGGAAGAAATTGCCTTCGGCGTAATTCCACAGGTGATGCCGCTGTGGATGTCGTATACCTTGTATCGGCTTGAGGCAAACGTGCGCTCCGCATCCGTGGTTGGCATGGTCGGTGCGGGCGGAATTGGCGTGGTGTTGTGGGAAGTGATCCGCGGCTTCTATTACGCCGAGACCTGTGCGCTCTTGATCATCATCGTGCTGACGGTGACGGCCATTGATTTTGTATCAGCGAGGATGCGCAAAGTTTTTGTCTAGCCGGTGTCGGTTGTTGCGAGTTGTGGCGGGTTGCTGCAATTGGTTGGCACAACCTCACGCAAGCGATCGATACCGAAAGTGCTAGAAGTCTTCTAAAGTTAAAAGTCCTTTATTGGCGGGCTTCGTCAAGCATTTGTGCTTGAAAATACCCGCCAATTGGACACTTTACGAACTATGCGTAGGTCGTGGTGCCGGTTGCGGATACGGTAATGGTTCTTCCCACAACCGTAGTGTAAGCAGTTGCTTTCACGGTGCTCACGTAAACGTATTCGGCTCGCACGGAAGCGGCAGTGACGGTCATCACGAGGTAGCCGCGACGGATTGTGTCTGCGTAGTTCAAGTCATCAATCAGACCAAGGCCAGCACCGATTGCGGCGTTGCCTAACTGGGGTACCAACGCGCTGCCGTCGAGTGAACTGCCGAGTGCACCCAATCCTGCGCTTTCGAAGCCGGTTGAGGTCACCGAAGCGCCGGCAAATTCCACGCCGATACGCTCGCCAGCCAGTGTTGTTAAGTTGGTGCACCAGCCGTTATGCGAATCGCCACTCAGTACCACCAGCCGTTTGCCCTGCGCTTTTACGTTTTGCAGAATGGCTTCACGTTGTGTTGGATAACCATCCCATGCATCGAGGTTATACGGCAAGCGAGGATTTGTTGCCGGGTTCAGCAGACCTGCTTGTGCAGGCGTAAGTGCAGCAGCACCAGCGGCCGCACGTGTTGCCTTGGCCGTGAGATAGGTTTGAATCGCCGCGCCGCCGAGCGTTGCGTTGGCCGTTGGCCCACTGAAGTACTGGGCAACGGAGAATGGAATCCACATCCGCGCCATGATGTCTTGGTTGCCTAGAATCTGCCAGGTTGCCGTTGAGGCGGCCATCTGGCTGGCGAGCCAAGCTTGTTGTGTTGTGCTGATCATGCGGCGGGAGGAATCCAGCGTCACACCACTGGCGTTCGGCGTGATGGCTGAGATGTAGCGTGTCACGCCGCCATCGGCATCACCATAGTCGTTATACTGACGATCGCGCCCTTCGATACGGGTGTCGAGCATATGCAACGAAAACAGCGAGCCAAAGTTAAACGAACGATAGATTTTCAGTAGGTTGGCGGGGTCCGGCGTGCGGATCGGTAACCACTCGTGATACGCCTTGGAAGCGTTTGCCTTACGCGCGTTCCAATCCCCCTGTGTCGCCGGGTTGTGGTTCTGTGCGCCTTGCACATAAGCGTTGTTGGTAAATTCGTGGTCGTCCCAGATGGTGATAAACGGCATTCTGGCGTGGACTGCTTGTAAATTCGGATCCGAACGATACTGCATATACCGCATGCGATAGTCAGCGAGCGACACGATGTCAGTCGCCGGCACGGGAACACGATTGAGACGGACGGCATCGACGTTGCCATATTGTGTTGGCCCCGCGCCGTATTCGTAGATGTAGTCGCCGAGATGTAACGCAAACTGTGCGTCAGACTTCGATGCTGCGTCGTAAGCGTTGAAGAATCCTTCCGCGTAATGCGAGCAGGAGAAGACGGCAAACTTGACTGTTGTTGCAGAAGCGCTAGGTAGCGTGCGGGTGACGCCAACTGGTGAAAATGTGTTTTGATCACCAATAAAACGATAGAAGTAATCTGTTCCAACGTTGAGGCCGGTTGCATCGACTTTGGCGGTGAAGCCGTTTGCCTCGGTAGCGTCAACACGTCCACTCGACACAATATTGTTAAACGCTGCGTCCGTGGCGACCTGCCAAGAGAGCGGAATGGTTACGTTGCTGCCATCAGCCTTGGCGTATGTCCATAAGATCACGCGGTCGGCGAGTGGATCGCCGCTGGCAACACCATAGGTAAACTTCGGCGCGGGCGCGTTATTGCCAGAGCTACTGTCCGAGCAGCCGGCGAGGGTGCCGGTGGCCACAACGGCTGCGGCCCCCGTGGTAACGATAAACTTGCGGCGGCCGCCATCGAATTCTTGTGACATCTTGCATCTCCCTAAGGTCGTCTAATCGTCCTTAGAGTACAACGCATTTATGTGACAGTTTCATGGTGGATGTCGTTTCGTGCGGTCGTCAAAAACGATTGTATGTTTGTCATTTCAAGGTAATCGCCGCATGTCATGATGTAATGTTTTGTTCATCGGTCTCCGGTTATGTGCAGATTGTTTGGTGTGATTGGGTTGTTCATTGGCGCTCTTTGTTGCACAAGCGCGTGGGCGGCGGGCGACCCTCTTCAGGGCCGTGTGCGCTTTCTCGAGCTTTGTTCGGGATGCCACGGTGTACCGCCCGACCATCGCGCGTTACAGGCTGCTGGGAGCGCGGTATCTGTGTCGTCCGCCGTGAACCAAGTCAGTGGCATGGGATTTTTAAACTCCGTATTGGGCGGTGCCGACTTTGAGAACCTCGCCGCCTACCTCGCTGATACCCGGCTGAACCAAAACGTAACGGCGGTCCGTGTCCAAGGCGGTGGTACCGGCAGCCTGGTCTCGTCGCCGGCCGGGATCAACTGCGGTGGGGTTTGTGTTTGGAATTTCTTGCCGAACACATCAGTCGTACTGCGTGCAACGCCTAGATTGGGATCGACGTTTATTGGCTGGTCGGATGGTTGCACTGGCACGGCAGAGTGTCGGCTCACGTCATCACAGGCGCAAACGGTCACGGCACGATTTGAACGCAACGGCCCATTGCGTGACTACAGCGGGATGTGGTGGGTGGGGCCGTCCGAGAACGGTTGGGGGATTGCGATTAACCAGCGTGCCGAATCCGGGCAGCAGTTCAACAAGCTGTATGTCTACGACGACCAAGGGCAACCGACGTGGTACCTGATGCAGAGTGGTGAGTGGAGCGACGGATTTAGCGTCTATCGCGGACCACTCTACCGGCCGCGTAGCGCGTCACTTGATCGGTACGACGCCACACAACTCCAGCTCGGTGCGGCCGTCGGTGAAATGACGCTGCGGTACCTGAATGCGGATCGGGCCGAGTTGAGCTACTCAATCAACGGTATCAGCGCATCCAAGACAGTCATCCGACAGGTCGCCGGTGAGAATAGTGCCGACTCTCCATTCGGGCTTGAGGTGCGTTGGCGATCCCCATGTCAATACTGTCGGGACAATCGCGCGGCCGCGCCTGCACAAGTGGGCGGGCTTTGGTGGGGAGAAAGTGCAGAGGACGGCTGGACGGTTTCCATTGCACCGCAGCGCGCAAGTTTTTTTGGTATCTGGTTTACATTCGCCCTCGATGGCAGCCCGACTTGGTACGTGATGCCGAGTGGTAGTTGGCTGGGCAACCAATATTCCGCGACCATGTTCCGCGCACAGGCAGGGCCGTGGCTGGGACGCGTTTATGACCCTAAAAGGCTGATCGTGGTGCCGGTTGGCAGTGCGTTGTTTGACGCGGAGCCCGCAGGGGACTTCCGGTTTACCTACCGCTTTGATAGTGGCGTCTTTGCCAGTCTGGTGCAGTCGAAGAATATGGTCCGGCGCGCGTTTTAGCCGTCGCAGGTTTATGTCGCGATAGATGGCGCCGCACATTACACAGCAACAAAAAAGCCGCACCTGACGGTGCGGCTTTCCTGTTTCGCGGGTGTGGCTTCGCGATAACTAACTAAACGCCGATCACGCCGCCATCAACGCGGGTAATCACGATCGTGGCGCTGCGTGGGCGTGAATTGCCGCCATCCGGCCAGTAGCTGCCGTAGGTACGGGCGGCAAAGTTTGGTGCGGTGTCCTCACCAGGATGTTGGATGTTGACAAACATGGTGCGGTAATCCGGTGTTTGGGTAACACCGGTGATTTCGGCTTCTTTCGGTCCAACCAAGAAGCGGCGCAGGTTGGTCTCGGTGGTTGCGGAAGCCGCACCGCGGTAGGTGGTCACCGCCTTTGTGTTGGTACCGTCGGTGTTTGTGACAGTCACAGGACCACCGTCACGCACCTGGCCGGGAATCGCCGCAAGCATCATGCAATTGGTGACGTCGGTGTATGCGCCGTCATCGGTTTGAATCCACAAGATGCCATTACCACCAAACCAAAGGCCATCCGGGCTGGACATATCGTTGGCCGCGGTGAGGTTGGAAAGGTTGACGGTACGTGGATCGGTACCGGCGCGTGCACCGAACAAGTAGATATCCCAGTTGAAGGCAACCGCGGTGTTGCTGCCATTGAGTTCTGCAAAGCGGATGATATGGCCATTGGGGTTGCCGCGTTGCGCGGTGCCGTTGGTGCGTGGATCGTTGTAGGAACGTGGATTCGCCGCATCTGTCAGGGCAACACTACGCAACGTGCTGTTGTTGTTTGTCAGCGTGATGTACACGTTGCCATTAAAGGGGTCCACTGCGCCCCACTCAGGGCGGTCCATCTTGGTTGCACCAGCAACATCAGCGGCCAGGCGTGCGTTGATCAGCACATCGGCTTGGTTGGCAAATGCGTATGTTGTGTTGGTGCTGATGATGTTGCCCACGCCAAAACGAAGCTCCAGCCATTCGCCCAAGCCATCGGCATTGAAGCGGGCGACATAGAGTTTGCCGTCGTCAAGGTACTTATCGCCAGCAGCCAAACCACGCGTTGCATCTGCCGGATCCCAATTGGCGTTTGAAACGTATTTATAGATGTACTCGCCACGTCCGTCACAACCCATGTACCACACCAGCGGTTGTCCGGCCGTCACCTTACCGACCCAAGCACCCTCGTGGGCCATCCGGCCCATCGCGGTGCGCTTCTTCGGTGTCGATGTCGGGCTGTACGGATCGATTTCGACGTTCCAACCGAACGTATTCGGTGCATTGCGGAAGTCATCACTACCGTCAGCCGAGGTGCCGAGACGCTCGGCGTTCCAACGCGAGAAAATCGTGTCGTTAGGATTGGCTGCGGTTGCGGTAGCCCAGCCTTCGCGGCCCGTTCCGGCAACGCCATAACGCGCAAATGAGGTCAATTCCTTGGCGGTACGCTTTGGGTTGTCCACTGCGGTTACCCGGCGGAAATAACCAGCCCAGTTCTCTTCACAGGCGAGATAGGTTCCCCAAGGCGTGGTGCCGTGCGCGCAATTGTTCGCGGTGCCACGGGTACGCGTGCCGTTAGGGGAATGTTTTGTGATCATGAAGCTGCTGCCTGCGGCAGGCCCCGACAGAATCGTATCGGTGATCGTTGTAATGCGGCGATTAAAGCTCGAGTTGCGGACGTAGCTCCATGAGCCATTGGCGGCCTTCGCGACTTCAATGACGGACACGCCCATGGCGTTCATTTCCTTGATGCATTCATCAGGAACCGTGCGTACGCCGCTGACCGATGTGACACCGTTGGCATGAAGGAGTGCAGGCGTCAGTGCCTCATGGTTGATACACATTAATCCACGAGTCGAGGAGTTTGCATCGCGCGTGCCGGTGGCGCTGAGGCCGTAGTAGTCCATACCGTCGTGATGGTCGCCGGCGCGGAACTCGAAAGAAGCGCCGGGCTCAGTGCCGTCGTTGCGGTAATCGGGGGTCGCTGCATTCAGCGGATCGCCCAGACGAAACAATACGGATGCTTGATAGCCGGGGGGCACGGAAACCACATCGGCGAGCGACTTCGACACAGCGGGAAAACCGAGTGCGGACACTTTGCCGACCGGTGGAGTGGTGGGGGTCGGTGTGGGCGTCACAGGAGCGGGGCTGCTGGAGTCGCTACTACCGCAACCCGTGAGCGACATAAACGAAAGGGCGGCGGCGCCAGCGCCGGTGGCCATCAAACGGCGGCGATTCGGATTAGCGAGATTCTGTTCGACGATGTCGTCGATGTGAGCATTGTTGGAGAGATTGGTGACGACGTCTTCTTCGCGCTTGTCGTATGACATAGGTTGTGCTCCAGTTAGTAGGTTGTCGGACCAAACAATTTAAGTCTGCAACATGACAAGTTGATGACTCTTTATGTGATTCAGCACACGAGATTTTCCCTACAAATATTAGGGTTATGGGAGGCTGGAGGAACCAAGGTGATTGGCATTTTTTTGTGTAAGAAATAAGTAAGGCGATTGAAATACTTGCTGAGCAGACTCACCCCTTTTGTCATTTCGACCCATAAGGAAAATCCATCATGTCGTTAACCGATTCGGCTGCAATCCAAAGTAGCAAGCGTCCGGCACTGTGCCTGTTAACCCTATGCGTGCTGGCGGCACTAGCCGAAACGGTCGCTGCACAGTCAAGTGGGTCGTCGAGCGGCACGTCGGCAAACGCCAAAGCGGTTACCGAAGAAAAAATTGTCGTGACTGGCCAGCGTGCCAGTATTCGTAAGGCGATCATTGCGCAAGAAGCGGCCAATAACATCGTCAGCGTTGTGAGTGCCGACGACATCGGTAGCCTGCCGGATATCAACGCTGCGGAAGCGCTGGCGCGGCTGCCGGGTGTTTCTGTTCAGCGCGATCAAGGTGAGGGACGTTATGTCACGGTACGCGGCCTGGGCCCAGACCTCAACACGGTCACGATTAATGGCGCACTGGTACCCGCCCCAGAGAATGGTCGCCGTGGGGTTTCGCTCGACGTGTTACCGGCTGGATTGATTCGCTCACTCGAAGTCACAAAGACGCTTACGCCGGATATGGACGCAAACTCCATCGGCGGCACCATCGAAGTCAAAACGCTTTCCGCGTTTGATCTGCCGAACAAGCTGCTTTCCGTCAATCTTGGCGGCGGGTATGACACTCTCGCGAAAAAGACCAGTCCATTTGGTGGTGTGTTGTGGGCCGATCGCTTTTTGAACGGCAAGTTAGGCATCGCACTTGGTGCTAGTGGTGAGAAGCGTGAATTTGCCTCAGACGACGTTGAGACTGGCGGCGCGTGGACCGGTAACCGGCTCTCGACGATCGAGTTGCGTGACTATCTGCCAACGCGTGAACGCAACGCTTTTGCGGCCAACATCGATTTCCGCCCTGACGCCAATACTGCGTACTTCCTGCAAACGTTTTACAGCGCGTTCAGTGACGACGAGTTACGCGATCGTTTGACCATCGGCAACATCACCGGCAGCACGGCTGCCGAAGGTGTTCCATTCACTGCCCGTGCCGAGCGCCGCCTGCGTGCGCGCAAGTACACCCGCGACGTTAGCTCGATTGTGTTTGGCGGAAGCCAGCAATTGGATAACTGGAAGGTGGAAGGCCGTTTCGGCTTTAGCCGCGCCGAAGAAGACCAGCCGAATGCACTGAATGACGTGCAGTTCCGCCAGAACGGTGTGACTGGGCTCACCTTTCTCGACACCACGCTGCCAACGATCTCCGGACCTGCCAACCTGTATGACCCCAATCTTTACAACTTGAACGCGATTACGTTTCAAGAGCGCCTGAGCAAGGATAGGGAAAACCATGCAAAGTTTGATTTGACGCGCAAGATGAATTTTGGCGAGACCGAAAGTACGCTGAAGTTTGGTGCAAAAGCGAGCCGTCGCGAGAAGACCAACAATACCGACCAGTGGGCGTTTACCAGCGCCACCCCAACCAGCCCTAACTTTTGGGGTGCTGGGCCAACGACGCTCGCGGGCTTTCTCACCGGAAGTGCAATCAACTTCCCGCAGCGCATCGGCAATGCGATTGACCAAAATATCGTTCGCGCACGGGTTGCCGGCTTGAGCCGCACTGCGGCGACGAGTTTGGCGGCCTCTACCATCAGTGACTGGACGATGAATGAAGGTATCAACTCGTTCTACATTCAATCAACAACCGACATCGCGAAATGGAATGTGTTGGTAGGTGTTCGTAACGAGCGCACCAAGTTTGATGCGGTCGGCAGCCAGCTCTCTACGACCAACGTTGTGTCC
>JBIIYQ010000023.1:0-33316 GCA_044346745.1 Usitatibacteraceae bacterium
GCGCAGCTCGATGAGATTGCTGAGAAACTCAACAATCGACCGCGAGAGTGCCTGGGCTGGAAAACACCAAACGAGGCGTGGGCAGCCATAGTTGAGCAGGTGTTGCACTAATTTCCTGAAACCGTCTCACAAGAAAACAGAGTCTAGAAGGGACGGCCACTTTCAGGCATTTTTGTCTGAAAGTGCCCGTGGATAGGCGAGCTTCCATTTTCGTTCGCGCCATGCTGCCGCGGAACTCGCTTGATTCGCGAGGTTCAATTGCGTGATCCGAGGTGGCGAACTAAAGTAGACCCCTTTAATTACCTCGTCGTACGTGCCCGGAAAGGATCATCCGAATTACGCACCACTGGCCGCGCGCGCTCGTGAAATATTCGACGCGCATCAAGTGCGCGGGGTAGTTACGTTTGAATACGATACCCGAATCTACTACGGGTCCATCTACTAGCGCGTTTGTAGCGCTAACACTATTGTCGCCGACTGCTTTGGCAAAATTTTTCGGCGAGGGCAATTCCGCGCCCCTTTAACGCCAAGGCTCGCTTTTCCAGCAAGTGCCACGACAGCCAAGCCAGAGAAAATGTTATGACCATACTGCTGATGAAAACTTCGATCGGGGTAGCACTAGGAAAAAACTGCATGAAGCTAGCTTGTATTGGGACATGGTAGATGTATAGCCCATAAGAAACGTCGCCAACTCGCTCAGGAATGCGCACTTTCAACGCCGTTTGGAAGCCGAGCCAAAGAGTCCAGTAGCAGATTGCCAAATACAGGATGATTTTGAACTTCGGCTGCATGTACCCTATTGTGAGAACCAAGACCAACAAAACTACTGAACCGGTTATGTTCAACTTTATGCGGTCGCGAAAAAGGTAAAGCACTACACCAACGATGAAACATATTGCTGGCGCAATCGCATAGTTTCGACCTCTTTCGGGAAATACTGAAGACACAGGAGGGTGGTAGAACAAGAAAAATGCAGCTGCGATCAGGGCGATGCTGACGAGAATTCGTTTCTGTAGGAGCCCTACGAGTCCCAGTACCGCCACCAGAAAATACAGCTCCACTTCTACAGGCAATGTCCAAAGCGAGCCATTGATTTCGCTCGGCACACTACTTTGTTGAAACGTAGGCAGCTTGTATTGGATATCAAGAATTGCACCCCTAAGAAAATATTCTGCTACCTGCGGATGGGCGAAATATGAACTGAGACTCAAGTCACTAAACATGGCTCCAACGGCCAATCCTAGCGCCAACGCAACCCAAAGGCCAGGGAAAATTCTGAGGGCTCGCGCCTCGAGGAAGCCCAGAGCTCCTCTTCGCATAAAACTATGTGTAACAAGGTAGCCACTAATGCAAAAAAACATCCAAACCCCAAGGGCCCCTCCTCCGACTACACCTTGAGGAAAGCGTATGTAAGGTTCACTCGCCGCCGAACCTGCCATTCCCCAGCTGTGAGCAAAAATGAAGGCTGTTGCGGCAAAAAGTCGCAGGAAATCAAAGTTGTTGTCCTAGTCTTCCAATCGGACAATTGGCTGCTCGCGCATTGCAACTACCTCTTTACTGCCGATAATCGACCGACCATTTAATAGGAATCAATACTTGCCCGTCAGCCCCATCGCCACAAACGGCGGCTCGCGACCCGTCAGCTTCTCCAGCATGATGAGTTCGTCATCGGTGTGATTCATGAACGGGCCAGCTTCGGCTTTCATCGAGCCACCGCGATCATCCAGCCACAGGGGCGATTCATGGTGTATCGATTTAACAATCTTCGGCTCACTCATCCCTTTGCCGTCAATCGCAGCCTCGCCATAACATAGGCAAAAGTAAGTCCGTTCGGGATAGAGCTCGACATAAAAGCCGGTGCCGCGAATACCGATGGTGGCATTTGGCACCCGGTACTGCACACGTTGATCACGCAGCCGTTTCTCCAATACCGAAAGCACCCTGCCGGTCAACACTGATACTTCGCCCAGCACACCGCGCATGGCTTTGGACTCTTCAAGCACGATGGTTGAGTTGTCACGCAACAAATACGCGTCCTTACCGACCACGATCACAACAGAACTCTTCGCGCCGGTCGCGACACGGTCGCCCACCTTTACCGGCATACCGACTTTTGCCGGCTGACCATTCACGGTCGCGGTGCCGGTCAGTGACTGGATGCCTTGGGTGATGGGCAAATCACCTTTGGCTAACGCTTCCTGAATCAAGCCGGAAATGCCCGCTGGGCCGAGTAACCCAAGGGCTGCGGCAGATTTAAGCCAGCGACGACGAAACGCAGTTCTCATGGATGTCTCTCCTGTCAATTTACCCACTCACCCTGCAATATTACCGCTTCGCGCTGGATGCTGTTATCCCGTGGGCGGGAAGGCGTTGGTCGGTTCAGGTGCGGCGGAACACCACATCCCACACTCCGTGTCCAAGCTTGAGGCCACGTCGTTCGAAATTCGACTCGGTTCGATACGCTGGACGCGGTGCAAAACCCGTTACCGTGTTGACAAGCAATGACTCCTGCTTGAGCACCTCCAGCATGTGTTCGGCGTAAGCCTGCCAATCGGTCGCGCAGTGAATGTAACCACCGGGCTGCAATTTCTGCGCGAGCAGCTTGGTAAATGCTGGTTGAATTAGGCGGCGCTTGTGATGGCGCTTTTTCGGCCAAGGGTCCGGGAAAAAAACGTGAACGCCAGCAAGACTAGCGTCCGCAATCATATTGGCCATGACTTCCACCGCATCGTGCTGAACAACACGTACGTTGTTGAGACTACGCTGGGCGAGCATTTTTAGTAGGGAGCCAACACCCGGCTTGTGAACCTCGATACCGATAAAGTTCTCGTCGTTCCGCAGTGCAGCGATATCGGCGGTCGCGTGGCCCATACCGAAACCGATTTCGACAATTGTTAGCGCGTGGCGTCCAAACGCACCGTCAACATCCAGCAAACTCGCGGCATAAGGAATCACCAGCGGCTGGCCTTCATCGATGGCACGCGCCTGCGCGGGAGACAGCCGCCCCTGCCGTAGGACATAACTGCGAATCGGCTGATGGGGCCGATTGGTGGGCGCGTTGTTTGGCGGGGTGGCCAAGACATCGTCGGCGGGAGGCATTTGGCAATTTTGCATTGGACAATTTTCCCACAGAGCGGCCAACTCACCGCGCGATACCGACTCGGTACAATGCAATCATGAAAAAAATCGTTATCAAATCGGGCCGCGATAAGTCGCTACTGCGCCGTCATCCCTAGGTGTTTTCGGGGGCAATCAAAAACATCGATGCGGCTGACTCCGGCGATATCGTCAAGATTGTTGCGGAAGACGGTAGATTCCTTGCGACGGCGACATTTTCAGCACCCTCCCAAATTGCGGCGCGCGTGTTGAGCTTCGATGAGAAAGTGGTAATCGATGAGGCGTTCTACCGTCAGCGTATCAACGCGGCGATCTCGCGACGCTCACACTTGGCCGCCCAGTCAAATGCGTATCGTTTGATACACGGTGAATCCGACGGTTTGCCCGGCGTCGTTGCAGACCTCTACGGTAATGTGGTCGTGTTTCAGCTATCAACTGCCGGGGTTGAGCCACAACGACTATTGTTGGCCAACCTGCTGATTGAGGCGACCGGCGCGCGCACCGTGTACGAACGCTCGGACGCCGACGTTCGTAAGTTGGAAGCACTTGAAGAGCGCAACGGTCTTATCCTCGGTGAACCGCTCACGGGCCCAATTCAAATCGTAGAAGCTGGGATGACCATTGAGGTTGATATCGTAACCGGTCACAAAACCGGCTTCTATCTTGATCAGCGCGACAACCGCGCGTTGACATCCGCGATAGCAAAAGACAAACACGTGCTCAATTGTTTTTGTTACTCGGCAACGATGAGTACGGCAGCAATGTTGGGGGGCGCAAAAACGGTCATGTCAATCGACTCCTCGGCACCAGCGCTGGTGTCCGGACGAGATATTGCTGCGCTAAACAACATTGATCCAAACACGATGGAGTGGGTAGAGGCAGACGTGTTTGCGCACCTGCGCAAACTGCGCGATCAAGGGCGCTCCTTCGATCTCATCATCCTCGATCCGCCCAAGCTTGCACCGACCGCACATCATGTCGAAAAAGCGTCGCGTGCATATAAAGATATCAATCTGCTTGGGTTTAAGCTGCTGCGACCGGGCGGCATGCTGATGACCTATTCCTGCTCAGGCGGCGTATCGGTCGATCTCTTTCAGAAGATCGTCGCCGGGGCGGCACTGGATGCCGGCGTTGACGCGCAGATCACGCGTCGCCTGTCGGCAGGTACCGATCATCCGGTGTCAATTCACTTTCCGGAAGGCGAATACCTGAAAGGTTTGTTGCTGACCAAAATGGCCTAAGCTGATGGTGTGTTACTAGGGAACAAAACTGCGGCGCGCCAGTCTGACCAATTCACTAGGGATAAAACGACGGTTTTGAGTGATTTACCGTGGCTTTTGCTGTCTGATCCATTGTTTGTACGCCAACGTACTGAAACCTGCCAAAACAACGTGCTCCAATCTTGACTCGACGTGCTGCTCGGCGTAGTCTGGCTGGAACAAATCCAGTTCAAACAAGGAATTGCGGACTAAACCTTGCAAAATTTATGAAACTAAGACTTCTCACCGCCATGCTGTCTTTTGCAGCCGCCACAATGCTGCCCGCAGCACACGCGCAATACTATGGCGGTGTGGTGCTGAGTGGCGCGCAAGCGCGTAGCGAATTCGGCTTTAACGGCAGCGAAAAACCAAGCGAGATCGTTGATCTCTACCAGCTCTCGCGCGGCCTGACACTTTCGCCAGAACCGAGCGTCGGCATGAAATTAGGTTATCGCTTCACCCCTTATTTTTCGGTCGAGGGTCGTTATGCTGACCGGGCCGCAGGCGCCACCCGTGCACTGCTCCAACGCGATGGTTTGGCTGCACGCGAAAAATCGATGGGCTTGGATTTAGTCGGTTCGCTCCCCGTCTTCCGTGCGCTGCTACTGGAAGGACGTGCGGGTTTCCGCACCGAAATCCTCAATGGCGTCGATGCCGTCGGCGTATCAACACTCGGCCAACGATCGCTGGCCAGGGGCGCACTCGGAGTTGGTGTGCAATACAACTTCAACAGCAGTCTTGGATTGCGCTTCGAAGTGGAACGCTCGCGCAAATTCTTCAGCGATCGCGGCAACAACGACGCCGAGAACGTGATGTTTGGAATTCACTGGCGTTTCTAGTAGCGCTTTATGTTGAGTCTAACAACTCAATATCTACATCGGCAAAGCTACCTAAAGAACCTCACGAGCCGATCCGCCCCTCACGCGGGCTACTCGCCGACGCCTGATAGATTTTTTTCGGCATCCGGCCGGCCAGAAACGCTTCGCGCCCGGACTCAACCGCTTTTTTCATCGCGCTCGCCATCAATATGGGATCGCGCGCCTTGGCGATGGCGGTGTTCATCAACACACCTTCACAGCCTAATTCCATCGCCACCGTCGCGTCGGACGCGGTGCCGATACCTGCATCGACCAATACCGGCACAGTGACTCGATCGAGGATGATTTCAAGATTCCACGGGTTCAAGATGCCCATACCAGAACCGATCAGCGAGGCAAGCGGCATGACCGCAACACATCCGATATCTTCAAGCGCCTTGGCTTGAATCGGGTCGTCTGCGCAATAGACCATCACCTGAAAACCGTCTGCGACCAATTCCTTCGCCGCAGTTAGTGTCTCCGGCATATTCGGAAACAGCGTCGTTTCGTCGGCAAGCACTTCGAGCTTTACCAACGCATGTCCGTCGAGCAACTCACGCGCGAGCCGCAACGTGCGCACGGCTTCTTTCGCCGAATAACAACCAGCGGTATTCGGTAGGATCGTAAATCGCGATGGTGGCAGGATCTCCAACAAGCTCGGTTGCGAAGGATCTTGGCCAATATTTACCCGCCGAATCGCTACGGTAACGATCTCCGCACCAGAGGCTTCAATCGCGAGACGCGTTTGTTCAAAGTCGCGATACTTTCCCGTCCCCACTAAGAGTCGGGAACCGTACTCGCGGCCAGCGATGACGAGCGGCGTATCTTTGGTCACAACGGTTGACTCAGCCATTAGCCACCCCCAACCGCAATGACAACTTCATATTGGTCGCCGTCTTCGACGGGCGTGCTGTCGACTGCGCTTTTGGGGACGATCTCGCCATTACGCTCAATTGCGTAACGTTTGCCCTCGAGCTGCATGGTCGTCACCAGCGCAGCCACAAGCGCGCCGGGTGGAAGAGTTGTCGTTTGTCCGTTGACTTTGATATTGAGCATCGAAAAATTCTAGCATGCGAGTTTCATGCGACACTTGTTTGATTAGGACTCTCTGCGCCAGGCAGTTATGCAAACCGCAACGCCCAAGCCACTTTTTGTCATTGTCGCCCTTTGGACCATCGGGCTAATTGCCTCTGGATGGTCACCGTTTGATCGAACCACCTGGTGGCTTGAGGTGTTTCCCTGTTTTGTCGGCCTCGCAGTGATGTGGGCGACAAGAACAAAACTTCCGCTGACGGATTTGCTCTATACCCTCATCCTCATTCACGGCCTCATTTTGATGTTGGGCGGCGCGTACACCTACGCCCGTGTACCTCTCGGTTTCTGGATGCAAGACTGGTTTGGGTTTGGGCGCAACAACTACGACAAGATCGGTCACTTCGCCCAAGGATTTGTACCCGCCATCATCGCGCGAGAGTTACTGATCCGTAAATGGAAAATCCCCCAGCGCGGGCTTGTTGCGTTCCTTGCCATTTCCATTTGTCTCGCGTTTTCCGCGTTCTACGAACTAGTCGAATGGTGGGCAGCGCTGGGCCTCGGTCAAGGCGCCGATGAATTCCTCGGCACACAGGGGGACCCTTGGGATACGCAGTCCGACATGTTCTTGGCGCTCGTTGGTGCAATCGCGGCGTTAGTCACACTTGGTAAGTGGCACGACCATCAGATCACCAAGGGTTCAGCTACATCTGCTTAAACAGATGTCCGTACGCACGGCTTACCTGCAATTCCGACTTTGCGTCCTTTAGTTTTACCGTTGTCCTGCCCATGACGTCGCGCGTGGTACCGGCAATACGCTCAACGTTCACCACTGTGGAGCGGTGGATTTGCCAGAAACGATCTGGGTCGAGTTGTTCGATGAGATCCGACAACGGCGTCCGGATCAGCGACTCGGTTTCTTTGCCGCCCTCTTTTGTATAGACACTCACGTACTTGTCTTGCGCTTGAAAGTACAACACATCATCAACTGCAATTTGTTTGGTAAGGTCGCCGACCGACGCGCGTATCCAGCGCAAATAACTGCTCTTTGTATTCGGCAACACCTTCGCGATAGAAGCCAAGATCGCGGCAACATCTTGCGGCGTTTCCTTCTTTGCGAGCTTTTCTTGGAGGCGCGAAATCGCGCGCTGCAAACGATCGTCGGTAACAGGCTTCAATAGATAGTCTACGGCCTGACGATCAAACGCGTCCACGGCGTACTGGTCGTAGGCCGTCACAAACACCACGTGTGTCTTCGGGTCGATTCGGCCAGCAACTTCGAGGCCCGTGAGGCCCGGCATCTTGATGTCGAGAAATACTACCTCAGGTGCGTGGTCATCAATCAGGCGCAGCGCTTCGGGGCCATTCACCGCGCTGGCAACTACCTCCAACTCCGGCCACATCTGTCCCAAGCGTTGTTTGAGATAGTCGGTGAGGTTTTGTTCATCGTCGGCTAGGATGGCTTTGATTGACATATCAGTTGATTTATCCGTTCGAGCTAGGCTGGAATCCGAATGGTGATCTTGGTCCCACTAGGCGTATTGTCTTCAATGGTAAGCGTTGCCCTGCCTTCATAAAGCTTGTCTAAACGCTCGCGCACATTCTTCAATCCGATGCCGTTTGACGTGCTGTTCTGAAAACCCAGACCGGTGTCTGTGACTTTGATCGCCACAGCGTCGCCAACCTTGGCCGCCTTCAGCAAAATTTCGCCACCTTCAATTTTTGGTTCTACCCCGTGTTTGATCGCGTTCTCAACCAATGGCTGGATCAACATCGGAGGCAACACAAATTGCTGCAGATCATCGGGCAATTCGACGCGGACCGCTAATCGGTTACCCATGCGCACCTTCAGCACCGAGAGAAAACTCTGCATCAGCACAAACTCTTTAGCCAACGTCGTTTCGTTTTCACGCGTGGTTGCAAGTGAGGCTCGGAGATAACCGATGAACTCCTCGAGCATATGCTTCGCATCGTCCGGCCTTGTATGTATCAAACTCGTCACATTCGCAAGAGTGTTGAACAGAAAATGCGGCTCGATTTGCGCTTGTAACGCACGCAGATTTGCCTGGGTTGTGGCGCGCTCTGCCGAGGTGACACGAGCGCGTTCGTCCGCGATTGCGATCTGAACAGTCAGTTCGTTCACGCGATTTCGCCAAGCTGACGCCAGCACCAACGAAACCACAAATGAGATTGCGAAGCTCGTAAAAAACTGCTGGGTGGTGAACAACCAGCGGTTGATACCCTCATAGCCTGGAAATTGCGCCAACAGAAAGAAACTTCCTGTGACGATAAAAGTGCCCAGCACCGCGTAGAACAAAGCGACAGTTAGAAACGAACTTGCGTTGACCTTCCGTAGCAGTGGCCCCAAGCCATGCAACACCGCCCAGAACGCGAAGCCGATGACGTTCGAAATCACCAGATTGTTGCCAAAAATGGTCAGTACCTGGTCAACCGATTTCACGCGTGTTGACATCAACGCCATCATTGTGAAAAAAACCGCAAACATCGCGTTGAAGACCAGTGTGTAAACCAAGTTGCGGACAAAACTTCGCGGCCAACGGCGAAACAGTGGAAAGACTTCCAGCGGATGAAAGTCCTGGCCTTCTACGTCGTATTTCAGCTTGGCAACTGCGGCGCGCGCTGCCTCAGGGCTGATCGATGGGAGTTCGGGGGCAGTTGCCATGAAGGTTCCGATGAATTGGCTGGGGTGAAAAACTAGCGCTCGACGTCGATTACGGTTCCGGTCTTGCTGGCCGCGGCGAGATTACGCGCAGGCAATTGTTGGGCTTCGGCGAACGCGGTCTCTGCAGCGGCCTTTCCACCCATCGATTGGCGGTTTTTCCACCAGCGATAGATGAAGTAGCCGACCGCTGCAATGCCAACGGTAGCGACCAGAAACTTGAAGGCACGGAACCAAACACTGATCAGCGCAATGCCCATACCAAAGGCGACCCATTGCACCCACCAGTGACCAGGCGAGGTGAAGTAGTTGATAAAGGCGCACAGCCCGACCACATAAATAAACGTGAACGGAAACATGATGGCGTCTGTCAGTGGTTTGATCGGGTTTAGGCTCATTTGATCCTCCTTGTGTATGGATATTGCCGTCGGCGAATCCAGTGGCGACAATTTAGCGCGTACAGAGGCCGCTTGGGTTACTGATTACGACGTGTTGCACAATCGCGGCGCGAATGGCTTGGACGTGGCGTGAACGGCGGCACCCACCTTTCCGGCAACGTATTACAAATCATAAAACTCTAGTAGGGACAGGCATTTCCGGCCGAAAAGCGCTGAAAACACCCGTATTTACCAGACTTACGCGGCGTGAAAGTGCCCGTGAAAACACGCCGGTGTCCAGTAAGGTAACTGCACCAGCGCTAGCGGGCCCGCTGCGAGGTTCAGCGCGTCGAACACGGTGGCAAACGACTGCTGTGCAGCGACATCGAAGCCCACGCCAACCAGCCAGCCTTCGCCCTCACGAGTCGAGCCGGGTTTCGGCACAACGACATGTTCTTCAAGAGCAACGTCTTCTACAAAGTTGTAACGATCAACCTTGCCTGAATCGGTATCCACACGCATCACGCCACTAAAGCCAAATCCTTCTTCGCGGGATCCGTTGCCGACCGGGTAGTAAACGTTTCGATTGCGCAGTCCGACGAATCTGGGATCCACACGCGGAAACTCACAGTTTTCGTCACGCAGACTGGCCGTGCAGGTGCCACGATTTAGATCGATGGTGACAAACGCCGGATTGGAGCGGTCTGGCTCAACGGTTTCGCCGCGCATCATGCGTGGCATCCAGTCACTCATGATGTTGAGATCTTTTGACTGAACAAAGTCAACACGAATGACGTTGTCGGCTTCCCAGGCGTTGCCGAAGTGGAACACCATAAACGCGGGCATCTCGAGAATACGGCGCTTGGAGAAATCATTGCGATCGACAATCAACACCTTGGTCGATTCGTTGCCTTTCCACGTCAGCGCTTGGCCAAACGCCGCGCCGTTACGCATCGCCGCGTAATCGATGCCGATCGGTGGCAACAAAAACACCAGGTGTTTATGTGTGACCGCGAAGTCGTGCACCATGCCGCCAGCGGGCGCATCAAACACCGCGTGTTTAATCAAATCCCCTTTGGCCGAGAGATGATAGAGAACCATCTTGCCGAACATGGTGCCGAAATTCCAAAACGTGCCGTCCGGGTCAATCTTCGGATGTGCTGAGAACGGCATATGTTTTAGTTCTGGCGTCCAGGCAACGATGCCTTTGGTCTCAAGTGTGACCGGGTCCATTTCAGTGGCCGAGCCGCCTTCCCACAGCGCCAGAAGACGATCGCCCAGCTTGTAGACGTTTGTATTTGCAGTATTCAGGTCGTCGCTACTACGTACCGGCATCTTCGCCTTGAAGGCGGAGCCGAAGGACGGCGCGAGGAATTCATTGGCGGCCTGCTCTGCAAGGAATTTTTTCGACTGCACAAACCGCGCTTGATGCGAAACGCCTTTATCAGTAAAGCGCCATGCATGGACCAATCCATCACCATCAAACCAGTGGTTGTAGCGTTGTTTGTTGGCACCAACACCACGCTCAAACAGACCGGGGCCGTTGCGGTAGAACACACCTCGCAGCGCTTCCGGAATCTTGCCTTCAACGGCGGCGCGTTCACATGACACATCTTGCCCCGCATAACCCCGCAGTGGCGTCATGCGCGGCGAGCCGTTAAACAAAGCCTTGCGTGTCGTTGAACTAGCAGCGGATTGTGTTTGCGCGGCCGATGGAAGTGCAGACCCCGCGGCAACGGTCGCAGCAGCGGCACCGACCGATTGGAAAAAATGACGACGGTTCATGGTGGCCTCGTTATTTGATGTTGATAACGATGGTTTTTGCGTCTTTGGTCACGACGAATTTCGCCTGCTCAAATGTTGGCGGGCCAAAGTTGCCCGAAGCGTCGTTGGAGAAGGCGTACGGTTCCGTCGGAATGCCGATGGCGTTGCTGTCCATCTTGCCGTTGGTGTTCTCATCAACAAACAACGACACCGCGTATTCGCCCTCTGGCAAATCTTTGAAGGTCACCGTCACGCCATCTTTCTTGGCGGGCAGCGATTGACCACCGCCAGTTGCCCGGCGCATCCACGTGTCGGTTTGTTTATA
This sequence comes from Usitatibacteraceae bacterium, assembly GCA_044346745.1. Lineage (GTDB taxonomy): Bacteria > Pseudomonadota > Gammaproteobacteria > Burkholderiales > Usitatibacteraceae > UKL13-2. The sequence goes on from JBIIYQ010000023.1 coordinate 11,412, forward strand.
GAGGGCAACCATGACGTTGCCTTTTTCGCCAACGCCTTTAACTTCTACGGTAAGGTCGCCGGCATTTGCCGCGTCTGCGAATGCGCTACCGATACACAGCGCGCCAACGGCGACGGCGCTGAAAACACGGGATTTAGCGAAGTTCAACATGTTGGTCTCCTGGTTCTTGGTCGGGGGGAAAAGATGCCCGAATGTTGCCCAGCAAGACCTAGGCGCGGTTCAAAAATGCGATGGCTTGCGCAAAAACGGCGCGAGTTGCAATACCGTGGCGCAAGCGAGGTGTCCTGAAGCCGCGTAAGATGCGCCTGCATTCAATCTCACTCACGCGCCCAACAAAGGAACTTGCCATGACACTGTGCCCCGTCGCCCTCGTCTCAGGCTGTGCCAAATGTCCGATCTTCAAACCCTGCCCGCTCAAGGGTGTGATCGGCGACTACAAGCCCGATCAGAAGGATGAAGCCAAGAAAAGCGAAAGCCCGAGCAAAAAGTAAAACCCCAGCAAAGACGGGCGTTTCCAGGCAAAAGTGGCTGGAAATGCCCGCCAGTACTAGACTTCTCCTTTTATCGCAGGAACATCCGATACGCCGGATTGTTGGTCTCGTCGGTATACGCGTAACCCAACGTCTTCAGAAACTTGGCAAAACTCGTGCGCTCGTTGTTGGGGATTTGTAGACCAACCAGGATGCGCCCCACATCGGCACCGTGGTTACGATAATGGAACAAGCTGATGTTCCAGTTGGGCGACATTGACTGCAGAAAATTCATCAGGGCACCCGGTCGGTCCGGAAACTCGAAGCGATAGATCTGTTCATCCGCCGCAAGTGGTGAGTGGCCACCCACCAAGTGCCGCACGTGGAGTTTGGCCAGTTCGTTATCCGACATATCGACGGCTTCGAATCCCTGCTTCCTAAAGTAATTCACCAGTTGTTTGGGCTCATCACGCCCCTTGATGGAGACACCCACAAACACCTGCGCGGCTTTTGCGTCGGCGATGCGATAGGCGAACTCGGTGATATTGCGCGGGCCGAGAGCCTCACAGAATCGTTTGAAGCTGCCACGTGTCTCGGGCACGGTAATCGCAAGCAGCGCTTCGTGGTGTTCACCCACTAACGCGCGTTCGGCGACAAACCGCAGCCGATCAAAATTCATGTTTGCGCCACAGCAAATCGCCACGAAGGTTTTGTTGCGAACCTTGTTTTTTTCCAGATAACGTTTGATGCCAGCCAACGCCAGACCGCCGGACGGCTCCATCACTGAGCGTGTGTCTTGGTAGATGTCTTTGATCGCCGCACAAATTTCGTCGGTGGTGACCAATACCATTTCGTCCACATATTGCTGTGCAAGCCGGAACGTTTCTTCGCCAACTTGTTTTACTGCCACACCATCAGCGAACAGGTTGACGTGTGCCAGGGTCACGCGTTTGCCTGCAGAAAGGGAGGCCTGCATCGCATTCGAATCCACCGGTTCGACACCAATGATCTTGGTGGTTGGGGATAACGCCTTGATGTAGGCCGCGATGCCGGCAATCAACCCGCCACCGCCGACCGGCACAAACACCGCGTCGATGGGGTGCTGGTGCTGCCGAAGAATTTCCATGCCGATGGTGCCCTGCCCAGCGATGACCAGCGGGTCGTCATAGGGGTGCACATAGACCAGCTTGCGTTTGGCGGCGAGTGACTTTGCGTACAACCCCGCCTCGTGATAACTATCCCCATGTAAGAGCACCGTGGCGCCGCGCCGTGATACCGCGTCGATCTTGATATTGGGTGTGGTGGTCGGCATCACAATGGTGGCTTTACAGCCGAGCTTTTGCGCAGCAAGTGCTACACCCTGTGCGTGGTTGCCGGCGCTTGCACAGATCACACCGCGCTTCAATTCTGCCGGTGAGAGATGCGCCATCTTGTTATAAGCCCCGCGCAACTTAAACGAAAACACCGGCTGCAAGTCTTCGCGTTTGAGCAGCACATTGTTGCCGAGCGCCTGAGAGATGCCGACCGAGCGCTCCAGCGGCGACTCAATGGCGACGTTGTAAACACGGGCTTGAAGGATTTTTTTCAGGTAATCGGTGGGCATAACGGCGCGCTTCTAGGATTTTTTCTGGAGCCAAGGTTTTTCTGGAACAATAGACAATGTAGCAAGAATTTCACTGTTCCTCCCACTCGGACGCCTGCGTGAGCACAAAACCGGATCAAAACGCCTTCAAGGCTGCAGCGGCCAAAGCCGCCATGGCCTATGTGCCAGATAACGCCATCATCGGCGTTGGCACGGGTTCTACCGTCAATTTCTTCATCGACGAGCTGATCAAGGTGCGCGACCGGGTGAAAGCTGCGGTTTCCAGCTCGGAGGCCTCCACGGAGCGTCTCAAGGCGGGCGGTATTGAAGTCATGACGCTCAATGATGCCGGCCCGATCACGGTTTATGTCGATGGCGCGGATGAGGTCACCAAACATCTGGCGATGATCAAGGGCGGGGGAGCGGCATTGACTCGGGAGAAAATTGTCGCGGCGGCATCGGATAAATTTGTCTGTGTGGCCGACCAATCCAAGCTGGTGGATGTTTTGGGCAAGTTCCCGCTGCCGGTGGAAGTCATTCCCATGGCGCGTAGTTATGTCGCGCGGGAACTGGTAAAACTCGGCGGTCATCCTGAATGGCGCATGCGCGAGGTTGATGGGCAAATGCGTGCAGTGGTCACGGATAACGGCAACTGGATTCTTGACGTTCACGGCCTCAGCATTGTCAATCCACCGCTGCTCGAAACGGAGATCAACCAGATTCCTGGCGTTGTCACCAACGGCATTTTTGCCCGTCGGAGTGCGGATGTGCTGCTGTTGGCCACTGCCGATGGCGTCGAAAAAATCACCCGTTAGTGGCGATTGATAGCCGCTAACCCCGGTCACGCGCTGCGGGGGTTTGCGGGGCGATTGTCACTTTTTCGTCACATTACGCGCCTAGACTCTTATAATCGTCGGCATCCGACGTTGCAAGGCGGGTATTTCGTGCCCAACCCAACGTCACCTGCAGAAAGAAAATGTAATGGGAAACGAACATATCTCCAAACGATTTGATGCTGAGCTCGAAGGCCTTCGCTCACGGGTGTTGCAAATGGGTGGCTTGGTCGAGCAGCAGATCATGCGCGCGATGGAAGTCTTGTCCTACGGTGATATTGCGTTGGCGGATCAAGTGATTGCCGACGATCATCGCGTCAATGCCATGGAAGTCGGGATCGACGATGATTGCACACACATCATCGCCAGACGGCAGCCAACCGCGTCCGATTTGCGCATGGTCATGGCAGTGGTCAAGACCATCACCGATTTGGAGCGTATCGGCGACGAAGCGCAAAAAATAGCACGTATGGCAAAACAGCTCCATCAGTCGGGCGCACGGATGAATCACCAACTAGCCGATGTGCGGTATGCCTGCAACATTACCCTTGATATGATCAAGACATCACTCGATTCGTTTGCGCGTTTGGATGTTTCGGGCGCCACGAAAGTGGTACAGCAAGATGCGGAAGTCGACGCGCGCTTCCGCGCCATCCTGCGCCAGCTGGTGACCTTCATGATGGAAGACCCGCGAACCATTTCATCGTCGATCGATATTTTGTTTATCGCCAAGGCCATCGAGCGTATCGGTGATCACGCCAAGAACATGAGTGAGTACGTGGTGTATCTGGTAAAAGGCAAAGACGTCCGCCACGTCACCACCGAGGAATTGGTGAAAGTCGCCAACGCTCCGGATTAAGTACCAAGGTTAAAAAAAACGCCGCTAGATGAGCGGCGTTTCTCATTTCCGCAATGTCGCAACCCTTACGCCGTCGGTGGCACGTATCCACTCGCCTGATCAGCGCCGTCCCCAAAGAAGTGTCGCATCATTTGTTCTTCCAAATACTTGCGGGCTTTCTGATCCGCAAGGTTGAGCCGATTTTCGTTTACCAAGCGCTTCTGGTCTTCCAGCCAGCCCTTCCACGCTGTCTTGGAGACTTCTTCATAAATGCGTTTGCCAATTGGGCCGGGATACGGCGGATAGTCGAGGCCTTCGGCTTCGGTCTTGAGCTTGACACACTGGATCATGCGGGACATAGGGCTTCCTTGTTCGGGAAATCTAATCGTTACAACGCTCTGGTATAAACCTTGGAGTTTCGTTCGTGGTTGTACTTTTCTCGGCGCTCAGCAGGTAAAGCACTCACGTCGGCTTCTGCAAAACCACGTTCGACAAACCATTGTGTGGTTTGTGTGGATAGTACAAAAAGTGTTTTGAAGTTGCGGTCTTTAGCGCGCTTTTCAATATGCGCCAAGATGCGTTCGCCGCGGCCGCCATCACGATAAAACGGATTTACGGCGAGACACGCAAGCTCGGCCAACTTTTCACTTTGGTACGGGTTCATCGCGGCACAACCGATCACTTCGTCTTCATGTGCGAGAACAACAAACCGGTCAATTTCTTTTTCGATCGATTCACGAGACCGCGCCACCAAGATGCCACGCTCGGCGAGTGGATCAATCAGCGCCAGGATTCCATCAACATCGTGCAGTGTGGCGTTGCGCAGCTTGTCCGGTGACTCTAGTACCACCATCGTGCCGATACCGTGGTGGGTAAACAATTCAATCAGCAGTGCGCCATCAACGTGACGCGAGATCAGGTGGGCACGTTTGACCCCTTCGCGCACCGCGCGTATCGCGGCCGGAAGGTAATAACGAATATCTTCGGCCTGTTGGGTGTTGCCGAGCAACTCTTGCGCTTCCAGCGCGGTTACCTCGCCAACCAACTTATTGCGCGAGTCAGTCGCACCCATGGTCTCGGTGAGGAAAATCAGCTTCTCCGCTTTCATCGCGATCGCAACCGACGTCGCCACGTCTTCGAGCGTGAGGTTAAAAATATCGCCGGTTGGAGAAAAACCGATTGGCGAAAGCAACACAACCTCATCATCATCCAAGCGGCGCGTAATGCCTTCCACATCGACCTTGCGCACTTCACCGGTATGCATGAAGTCCACACCGTTTCGCACACCGAATGGTTTGGCCGTAATGAAGTTACCCGATGACACCCGAATATCTGCACCCGCCATCGGAGAGTTCGCGAGTTCTGTTGATAGTGTGGCTTCGATTTCCATCCGCGCAATGCCGTTGGCTTCTTTGACACACTTCAATCCATCTGCATCCGTGACGCGGCGACCTTCGGCGTAACTGGAGTGAACGCCGTGTTGTTTGAGTTGGTCTTCAATCTGCGGCCGCGTGCCGTGCACCAGCACCACCCTGATTTCCAAACTCACGAGGACGTTGATGTCGTGCGCGAGCTGCATCATGTCGCCGTCGGTGAGCACCTCACCACCAAAGGCGATGACAATCGTACGTTCGCCGAATTCGTGGATAAACGGCGTGGCCGAGCGGAACCACTTCACAAATGCTTCGAGTTTTTTAGTGTCGCTGCGGGCCATAAAGACGTTCTAGTGTAACAACCAAGGACTACAAGATGCAAAATTCTATCAGCGAAGGTCGCCCGATATGGCTTGAATCGCGGCAAGCGCCGCGAGCCCCGCCGTCTCTGTGCGCAACACACGTGGCCCGAAAGTGACTTTGGTGGCGCCCTGTGCGATTGCTTGGTCAATTTCTTGGTCGGTAAAGCCGCCCTCCGGGCCAATCAGCAACGCAAGTGGCACACCTGGCTCTAGTGCCACCCAACTCGAGAGTGATACCCCGCCTTCGGGGTGCAGAATTGCCACGCGCCGCCCCTGCTCGCCAGTCTTGGTGAGCGCGCCTGCAAGCGATAGGATGTCGGTAACAATCGGCACGCGGTTACGCCCACACTGCTCACAAGCGGATATTGCCACCGCATTCCAATGCGCCACACGTTTCTCTGCTCGCTCGGCGTCTAACTTCAATGTTGCCCTCGCCGCGCGAAGCGGTACGATTTCTGTGGCACCCAGTTCCACCGCTTTTTGTACGATCAAGTCCATCTTGTCGCCGACGGCAAGTGCCTGAACCAGTGAAATGTTGATAGGCGACTCGGCCGAGCGAGCACGCCACATCGAGATTTCGACTTCCACGGATTTTTTGTCGATGGCGGTGATAACCGCTACTGCTTCTCCTTGCGGCTCAGCCGCTGTACCGTCGAACAACGTCAGCGGATCACCCGCGGACAAACGCAGCACACGAACATGCTGCGCAGACGCGGCGTCAAGTGTGTAGGTCGCCGGGAAATTGGCGCGTGGCAACGGTGCGAAAGAAAAGAAACGTGGCGACATTTCGTGAAAATCGAAACTTGGGCTGGCGAGTATCATAGCGCCTCCATGCCGCCTCTCCGCAATTCCGCACAAACTCACCTTACGACGCCCCCGCCCGCCAGAATGCCGTCAATCCCCCCGTCAATGCTGGGGTTTGCGCTTTCGTCGTTGGTCGAACCGACCTCGCGTCTGGTACGCGAGGTGTCGGCAAGCGAATTGATGCCGCGTTTTCGAAGGGTCGCGGCGGAGAAAAAACACGACGGCACGGTGGTGACCGAGGCGGACCGCGCTGTTGAAACGGCGTTGGCAGCCGCCTTGCCCTCAATTGTCAATTGTCCGGTGCTCGGCGAGGAAATGGATCCCATCGAGCAACGCCGCATTTGGCAGGATGCCGATTGGTTCTGGTGTGTTGACCCCGTGGATGGCACAGCCAACTTTGCGGCGGGCAGGAAGTACTTTGGCATCTCGGTTGCGCTGATGCATCGACGACGCAGCGTCTTTGGTTTGGTTTACGACCCCAACTTAGACGAACTCTTCTTCGCCACACAAAACGGCGGGGCCAACATAGTCGAAAGGTCTGGCGCAATACGCCGCGTCAAGCCGCAACCCGCTGTGAGTCTTAGCGAAGCACGCCTTGAAATCGGCCGCTTCAAACGACTCGGTCGACTGCAGTCCGCGTTGCGCGCGCACATGCCCTGCCGCAAGGTCGGGCAAAGTGGTGCATCAGTTCTACAGTGGTGTCACCTTGCAGCGGCACGCATCGATGTTTTTCTGCATGCGGGCGAACGGCCTTGGGACTACGCCGCCGGGGCGCTGATCCTCGAAGAAGCGGGCGGGCGCATCGCCACACTTAACCATGACGATTACTGGCGCACCCACGACGCGGATGCCATGTGGGAGCAATCTGTCATCGCCGCGCGCCATCCAGCGCTATTTGATGAGTGGAAGCGGTGGGTACGGATGCACTACTAATAACTCATCGCCGCGGCATTTAGCAGGCCGGCGGCAATCGAGATCGCACCCAAGAAAATTCCCGAGGCTTGTTTGCCAGCAGGGATGTCTTGAACGATATTCGGCAGCGCGATACGCGCAACGATAAAGACGATGATTTGTACGGCGAGCGCAATGGTGCACCAAACACCGAGATCGACGAGATTTACGCTGTTCTCGAGTGCGGAGGCGAGTGGCAAAACCATGCCGATGATGGTGCCCGAAAGGCTGAATGCGGCGGCGGCATTACCTTCGCGAATCAACGTGATTTCACGATACGGCGTAATTCGCACGTAAATTGCAACGAACACCGCGAGCAGCACTGCCGCGATGCCAAGATAGACCAGAAAGTCATCGAATCCTGCAAATGATTCCATCAATTGATAACGCGCCATAACAACCCCTCAGATTTCAATGAATAAGTTCACACGAAGTAATGCGGCAAAAACCGACTGGTGTTTTTGGTAATCGGCGACTCATCCTCACGAATCCCGATACCCGCGGCCTCGTCGCCAATAATCCAACTGCCGACAACCATATAGTTATCTTCACCATTCGCCGCGAAGTTAGGTAGCGGATGATAGGCCTGATAAACAAACCCTTCTTCGCCGTACTCTCCACCGGTCGCCACCTCACCATTTGTGGTGTGAATGTTGATATTCGCCCCCTCACGCGACAGTAACGGCTTCTTCACGTAGTCGCTTGAAAATTTCTGCTGTGTAAAGAATGCGGGCAGCAGATTCGGGTGGTCGGGAAACATCTCCCACAGAATCGGCAGAATTGCTTTATTCGACAACAACATTTTCCACGCGGGCTCAATGAATCGCGTGTTTGCCGTCGCGACATTTTGCCCAAATGCCTCGCGCGCCATCCACTCCCATGGGTAGAACTTGAATAAGCCTGCAATCTCGTTGTTTTGGTCATCAACAAAACGTTTCCCCACCGCATCCCAACCGAGCTGATTAATATCGATGAAGTGTGGCGTGAGTCCCGCCTGCGTTGCGACATCACACATGTAATCGAGATTGCCGACGTCTTCCTCACTTTCGCCAGCACACGCCATGTGTATGCTTTTGATACCCGCTTCAGCGGAAATTTCTTGCCATCTCGTGATGAGTCGTTCATGAATGCTGTTGAACTGGTCCGCATCTTTCTTCACATCCTGCAACCAATACCACTGCGCAACGCTCGCCTCGATAAGTGAGGTTGGCGTGTCAGCGTTGTATTCGAGCATTTTCGGCGGTGACTTGCCGTCGTACGACAAATCGAATCGACCAAACAATGTGGGATCGTCATTGTTCCACGAATCCACCACTACCGTCACAAACTCTGGCGGTATCGCGAACTGGTCAAACAGTTCACGATCGATCACGCGCTGTGCGGCATCGATACACATTTGGTGCAATTCATTGGTCACCGACTCGAGCATATCTACTTCACCCATTGTGAGGTGATAACAGGCGCGTTCGTCCCAGTAAATCCCGTCAATGGAATGAAAAGAAAAGCCCACTTCCTCCATTTTTTGAGGCCAGTCTGGTCGAGGAATTAGGAGTTCACGTTGCATGGGTAGTGGTTGCGGGACTACAGCAACTTGTACATATAGGTGGTCGGCGACCATCCACCGTTGGTGCCAATCGCGAACTGCGGAATTTCGCCCGCCGCAATAAAGCCCAGCGACGCGTAGAGATGTTGCCCGGCACTGGCGGTTTCGGTATCGAGCACCAATAGTGATCGGCCGCGCGATTTGGCACAATTCTCGGCCGCCATCATCAATTCCCGACCCAGGCCTTTGCGGCGCTGCGCCGAATGCACCAACATTTTTTGCACCTCGGCGCGGTGCAGTCCGTTCGGTTTACCCGCAAATTCGAGTTGGACCGAACCCACAATCTGGCCGGCGTCGCGAACCACAAATAGTGTCCGGCGTCCTTGTCCGACATCCGCAAAAACACCCGCCCAGAAAGCCGTGATATCGGCCTCGTCGATAGGCATCACGTATCCAACCGAGGCGCCGTTTTCAACCGCATCTCGCAATAGCCCTGCAAGCGCCCGCACGTCATCTGCCTCAAACGACGACAACTGTTCGACCGCTGTCATCCGCCGCTGCTCGACGCGGATTTCCCACTTGAGCCGAAGCCCCCGCGCGAGGTGCTCGAACTTGATCCGATGGTCTTGCCGGTACGCGATGGCGATCCGGCGCTACCGCGATAAATGTAAGGACGGCCGTAGTAGGCGGTACTCGCTCCGCGCGAGTGCGGATGGTCGTAGGCAGGTTCGCAGTCGGCCGGGCTGTTGCCCCAGTCCGCCAGACAATCTTCCTTGCTGGCGTAAACATCCCGCCGCGTTTCATCCTGCGCACAGCCGGCCAAAGTCGCCACCGCCGCCGCGCTGATCACGACCAGCGAGACCCGCGCACTGGCACGACGTTTACGAGAATTGTCAGAAGGTGGTTTTTCCATGGCCACAATATACCTCGTCAGACGCCGATTGATTTGATGTAAGGCGGCAGTACCAGCATGGCGTGATGGGTATCAGCATTGTAGTACTGGCAGCTTCCGATGTTCCGCTTGGCGAGACGTGCGTGTAGTGTGTTTGTGCTGACCGCGCGGGCATCAAGAGTATCGGAGGCAATCGCAAACCCCCAGGTCGCACCATAGGTGGGGATATGCACGAAGTACGGGGTGACAATCAGAAAATCTGTTTTCAAGTTTGCGGTGGTTTCCCTCACTCGATCAGGGTGCGAAAACGGTGACCCAATGTGCAGCACTAACGCCCCGCCCGAAGCTAACGCGGCTTTGCAGTCGGCAAAAAATGCCGGCGAATACAACGCTGCGGCCTCACCGGCCGGATCTGTCAGATCAAGATAGATGAGGTCAAAACCTTCACCGGACGCTGCCGTGCCCCTGAGGCCTTTCACAAACGCCGCGCCATCACCGATGTGCAATTCGAGACGCGGGTCCTCAAATGCACCACCGTGGATGGAGGGCAAGTGTTCGCGTGAGAGGCTGACCACGTCCGCGTCTAATTCACACAATGTGCAGTGACTAACGGCGTGTTTAAGTAACTCTTCAGCCGCACCACCATCACCGCCGCCAATAATGAGCGCTCGCAGCGGGTTGGGGTGCGCGGTTGCAGCGAGATGTATAAGGCATTCATGGTAAAGAAATTCATCCCGCTCTGAAGTCATGTTGACGCCGTCAATACGCATCAAACGTCCCAGATCCGGGCACTCGAAGATCTCAATCAGCTGGTATTCAGACTGGTGGGATGCAATACGAGAGGTGGCGTCAAAGTACACCCCTGCTGTGTCCGTCAGACGTTCATTGAGTCGCAATTTCGTCACCTATTTGGTCGCAGCTTGCCGGAGACTCCGTTAGGCTGCCGCGAGCACAACCGCGTCATCCCCAACCGGCATATCCTTGCCGCGCAAAACGCGATCCACCATCACGTCGGCCGGACCAAACACTTTCAGCAAGGTGGCGTACAGCGCTTCTGCTTTGCCACTATTGTCGCCACTGACGTTACAGACGTAAATATCGAGCGTCGCGCCGCCGCGCTCCGGCCAGGTATGTACGGCCAGATGCGACTCTGCAAGCACCAACGCGCCCGTTGCACCACCCGCCTGAGTTTCGTCAAACCCGCCGAACTGGTAGAAATGGTCGCCTAGCACGCTCAAACCTGCGGCCTCGGAGGCACTGATACAGAGCTGTCGAAGCGCTCTGGCAGAAACCATGTGTTTGCCCTTTGGGCAATTGTAGAAATCCGCAAAAATGTGCAAGCCACGCATGAATAGCTCCAAAAGTGTTGGTGGGACTGAAAGGCGCGCCAACAACTGGTGCGGGTGGGCAAAAAATGGGGAAGGAAGGGGGCGGCACTAAATTATAATTGCCACAGCATCATGCTACGTCGCCTCATCGTCGGCCAGTTCATCCCTCAGCCCTTCCTTCAGCCCCTTCTTCGCTTTTACTTGATCCTCATGACCCAAGCCTACCGCACCGATATCACCAACGCCATTCGCGCCCTTTCGATGGATGCCGTCCAGAAAGCCAACTCTGGACACCCTGGTGCCCCGATGGGTATGGCCGAAATTGCCGAAGTGTTGTGGCGGCACCATCTGAAGCACAACCCAAAGAATCCGCATTGGGCGGATCGCGACCGGTTCGTGTTGTCGAACGGGCATGGTTCGATGTTGATTTACTCCCTGCTGCACCTCACGGGATATGACTTGTCGATGGACGATATCAAGTCATTCCGGCAGTTGCACTCGAAGACGCCGGGCCACCCGGAAGTCGGGATTACCCCGGGTGTCGAGACCACCACCGGCCCGCTGGGGCAGGGTCTGGCCAATGCCGTCGGCATGGCCATTGCAGAACGTGAGTTGGCGCGAACCTTCAACCGCCCAGGCATGGAAGTTATCAACCACTACACCTACGTATTCGCTGGTGACGGCTGCATGATGGAAGGCATCTCCCACGAGGTTTGTTCACTCGCCGGCACCTTGGGCTTGGGCAAACTGATTGTGTTCTACGACGACAACGGCATTTCCATCGACGGCAAGGTTGACGGCTGGTTCCGCGACAACACGCCGATGCGTTTTGCGTCCTACGGTTGGAACGTGATCCCCAATGTTGACGGACACGACCCGGCGCAAATCAACGGGGCAATTTTGGAGGCCAAAGAACAATCGGCCAAACCAACACTCATCTGCTGCAAAACCTTCATCGGCAAGGGCTCACCCAACTTGGCGGGTACGGACAAGGTCCACGGTGCCGCGCTGGGTGACAAGGAAGTTGCGGCGACGCGCGAGGCCATCGGTTGGAAAAATGCGCCGTTTGAAATCCCCCAAGACATCTACGACGCATGGGACGCCACGCACAAGGGCGCGGCGCTGGAAGCGCAATGGAGCGGCGTCTTCGCCGCCTATGAACATGCCGAGCCTGCACTGGCTGCAGAGTTCAAACGTCGGATGACGGGCGATCTGCCATCCAACTTCACCGCGACTGGCAACGCCTTGATCGCCAAGTCGGTTGAAAAGGCTGAGACGGTCGCCACCCGCAAAGCATCCCAGTTCGCCATCGAAGCTTTTGCACAAACGATGCCGGAAATGATTGGCGGCTCGGCAGACTTGACCGGCTCGGTCTTCACCAACTGGAGCGGCAGCAAAGCGCTGAGTGCAGACCACGGCGGCAACTACATCAATTTTGGCGTGCGCGAATTCGGCATGGCGGCCATTGCCAACGGTATGACATTACACGGCGGGTTTGTGCCGTACCACGGTACCTTTTTGACATTCAGCGATTACTCGCGAAATGCGCTGCGCATGGCGGCGCTGATGAAGATTCGCAACATCTGTGTGTTCACACACGACTCGATCGGTTTGGGCGAAGACGGCCCGACGCACCAGTCGGTTGAACATGTGGCCTCCCTCCGCCTCATTCCGAATATGGATCTTTGGCGTCCATGTGACACGGTAGAAGCGGCAGCAGCCTGGCGTCATGCGCTAGCGCGCCACAACGGCCCGACTTGCCTCATTTTCTCGCGGCAGAATTCACCATTCCAAAAGCGCGACGCGGATGTGCTGGCGAACGTGGCACGCGGCGGTTATGTGCTGTCGAAAGAAGAAGGGAAACTCACGGCGGTGATTATTGCGACGGGCACGGAAGTCTCGCTGGCAATGGAAGCGCAAAAGTTGCTGGCTGCCGAGAACATTCACGTTCGCGTGGTGTCCATGCCATCAACCTACGAGTTTGATCAACAGAGCCCGGACTACCACGAAAGTGTATTGCCCGCGGGAATCCGGCGGGTTGCGGTTGAAGCAGGTGTCACCGATTACTGGCGCAAATATGTAGGCCTGGAAGGTGCGGTAGTTGGCATCGATACCTTTGGTGAATCCGCCCCCGCCGGTGTGTTGTACAAACATTTTGGCATTACCGCTGAGGCGGTGGTGGGCGCCGTGAAGACCGGGTGATTCGCCTAGGGTTTGGCACACACGAAGTTAGGGTTGTCTTGCAGCAGGAAGGGCGCTAAATTTTACTGGATATTTAAACAGCATTCAGTTCTGTCAGGATGCATCGACTCACGACAACTCCGGCCACAAAAAAAAAGTGATGAAGCAATCCCCTAACAAAGCCCGTAGCCTACGCTTGGTCGCCTCGGAACCCACGCCCAAGAAATATCTTGCGCCACTCAGCACGATCGACCTGTTTTGCGGTGCAGGCGGATTGACGCAGGGATTTAAGCAGGCAGGTTTCAACTGTGCATTTGCGAATGACTTTATGCCTGAGGCGATCGAGACATTTGCGCTAAATCATCCCGGAATTCTGGCTGAGTGCGGGCCTATCGAAAACATCGATGCGCTTGAGATCAGAAAGAAACTCGGTTTGCTTCCAAGTGAGCTCGACGTTTTGGTTGGTGGGCCACCATGCCAAGGGTTTTCGATCAATGCGCCATCCCGCTTCCTCGCGGATCCTCGGAACAGTATGTTCAAGCACTACGCAAGATTCGTTGAGGAGTTCAAACCCAAGACAATCGTGTTTGAAAACGTGCCTGGGCTTTTGTCGATGGACGATGGCGCAGTCTTTCGTCAAATCATGCAAGTGTTCAGTTCACTCGGCTACGATCTGAGTGTAAGAATTTTGTACGGCCCGCACTACGGCATCCCACAAGAGAGGTGGAGGTTGATTTTGTTGGGATCGCGTCTGGGCCAAATTGAGCATCCGTTACCCACCCACTATGCAAAGGGAAGAGCCAATTTTAGGGGCGGGGCTTCGCTGACATTTTCGCTTTCAGACTTTGAGCGAGAAAGACTCTCCCCTGTTGTCACGGTAGGAGAAGCGATTCGCGACTTACCTAGGTTAGAAATGGGCGAGGGTGCGGAAGAAGTTGGATACACGCACGATGCAAGCAGTACCTACGCACTTCGTCTGCGAAACCCTCTCGGAGTTACGTTTAACCATTACGCGGCAAAGCTGTCAAAGCAGAATATCGAGCGAATGAAACACGTACCCCCGGGCGGCTCGTGGCGCGACATTCCTTTCGACCTGCTCCCTAAGGGAATGCAAAGCGCCCGGAAATCGGACCACACAAAACGTTATGGGAGGCTAGACTTTGGTGGTCTCTCTGGAACAGTTTTAACAAAATGTGACCCGCATTGGGGGACCGTGTTCTTGCCTGATCAAGACCGTACGCTCACCGTTCGCGAAGCGGCGCGGCTTCAATCGTTTCCTGATTCCTATCGATTCGCCGGGGCTAGAGTTTCACAATACATTCAAGTTGGGAACGCCGTTCCAGTGCTAATGGCCGAGGCAATTGCCGATTCGATTCGCGCGCATTTGGTCGCCAACAATGTAACCGGCGCTTCAATTTTGGCGAATGCCGTGAATGGCTAGAAAAATCGTGGAGCTGTTCGGGTATTCGGTTGCCGACACCTCCGCGGCGGCGATTGCCGCACGTCGAGATGAGAGCTGTCCATTCGCTGACAACAAGCCCTGTAGCAAAGAGATCGGCTCATCTGCCAACCGCATCCGGTCGGGCGTTTGCTCGATTGCACAAGGCGAGAGTGCGACGCCAGTTGTCATCTGTCCAATTCGTTTGTATGCAGAGCAGTACAAGCTACTCTCGCATGTCGCTAAGACAGCATTCCGCGTCGAGAACGTCATTCTCTTCGACGGACGACAGGCAAAAAGTCAAACGCCGATCAAAGGGACGACGTTGGTTGCAGTTTTTGGTAAAGGTTGGGGCGGCGAATTGAAGGTGCCTGGACGCGCAGTACAAGGCCGACGTGCCACTGGATTTTTTGTCGACTGGATACTCGCGCGACTCGACGAACGCCACCGGCTGCTGGAATTCGCAGCGTTGAAAGTACAGACCATGGACACGATTGGCAGTTATCGCGCGGAACGTGAAGCAGTGCTCAACAACACCGCATTTTCCGGAAAATCTGCGGGACCAAATTGGGAGAACGTCAACAAGCGAATATTGCCGCAACTGATTTACAAAGGCCATCTACTGGAACGCGAGGCACTTTGTAGGAGCGGTTTGTTCTTCGCCTGCCCGCAGCCAGTTTATGAAAAGATACTGGATCGGTTAGGGAGTTCGCTAGCCGACTACCCAATCAACAACAGCACGCTCACGTTTGTGCCAATTCAGCTAGGTGATGAGGTGAACGGAAAACCTCGCTCAATCAACTTCCTTCCGACCAAGACCACCACGGTTCAGCAAGTACAAATTGCGTTCAGTTCGCCAACAAACCTACCAGCGGCAGGCGCATACGAGTACGCGATACGAGCTGCGCTTGGTGAGACTGAATGAAAAAGCCGTCTTTACATCCCTTGGGCCATGCAAGCCTATGCCAGCCAAAGAGAGAAGTACGAAACATGGCTGACAACCAAAAATTGTTCGAGCGAATAAGAAAGTCTCGCGGCGGGCTACTGCGGGGTTTCAAGTTTGACCGTCAAGATGCCAACGAGCGCTCTCGTTAGGATTTCGCTATCTGCGCGACTACCCAACATCTGACAAGCGATAATCCACGTTTTGTCATGTACCAACTGATTGATTACTCTGGGCTGCCATGCATCAAACCCTGCATCTGATGAAGTCGCGCGGTTTTCCGCACATCCGCCGCAAAGCGCTGGATACCTTGCAAGTCAATCTTGGCTACAAGTGTAATCAGGCGTGTTTTCACTGCCACGTGAACGCCAGCCCCGACCGCAAGGAAATGATGTCCGCCGAGACCATCGATGACGTCATTGCGTTCATGCGCGCCTCAAAGGTAACGACGCTGGATTTAACCGGCGGCGCGCCGGAAATGAACGACCACTTTCGTCGGCTGGTCGTCACCGCACGGCAAATGCAGGTGCGGTTGATTGATCGCTGCAATCTCACCATTCTGAGTGAGCCCGGTTTTGAAGATCTAGCGGAGTTTCTCGCCGAACAGCAAGTAGAGGTCTCGGCATCGCTGCCGTGTTATTCACAAGAAAACGTCGACAAACAGCGCGGGGAAGGTGTGTTTGATGCCTCGATTGCCGGCCTCAAAAAGCTCAACGCGCTCGGTTACGGCAAACCCGGTAGTGGCTTGGTGTTGAACCTAGTGTACAACCCGCAGGGTGCCAAGTTGCCGCCGCCACAAGAGGCGCTAGAGGCGGATTACCATCGCCTGCTGCAAGCGAATTTCGGTATCGTCTTTAACCACCTGTTCACGATCACCAATATGCCGATCCAGCGCTTCGGTTCCACATTGGTTTCCAAAGGCGAGTTCGAGGGCTACATGGAGCTCTTGGTGGCGAATTTCCAGCAGCACAATCTGGATAACGTGATGTGCCGCTCGCTGTTGTCAGTCGACTATCAGGGCTACGTTTACGACTGCGACTTCAATCAAATGCTCGGCTTGCCATTGCAACACGGTGCAGGATTAAAGCCACACTTGCGCGAAATGATGGACGTGGACTTGCTGGGCAACCCGATTGTGGTGAAAGACCATTGTTACGGCTGTACTGCAGGACAAGGCTCCAGCTGCGGCGGGGCGCTCGATAACGACGGCGAGACGTCGGCGGCGTTAATGGCGGCTGAGTAAACTCTAGCATTGACGGGCATCTTCGGGCATTTTTGCCCGAAGATGCCCAACCCAATTAGGCTTTCTACTTTCCGCCAATGACTCCCGGCCGTGCCTGTCCGCTCCATTACCGATATTCGCCATCGACGTTTTCGCGGGTGGCCGACTGCGCCGCTGAGACGGTTTATGTCATCGGCGGGTTGTACGGCAACCTACCGGCGTTGCAAGAAGTCTTGGCGATGGCGGCACGCGAGACCGTGGCGCCGACACTCGTCTTTAGCGGCGACTTTCACTGGTTTGACGTTGATCCATCCACGTTTGCGGCGGTGAACGCCGAAGTTTTCAAACACGTCGCACTGCGCGGCAATGTCGAAACCGAATTGGCGCCCGACGCGAATGAAGCAGGTTGCGGCTGCGCCTACCCTGACTACGTTGACGACGCGGATGTGGAGCGTTCGAACAACATCATGCGGCGGCTCCGCCGTACCGCAAGCGCGTTCCCCGACGACGTCGAAAGGCTCACCGCCCTACCCATGCACTTAGTGGTTGAGGTTGCAGGAGTCAGGGTCGGCATCGTGCATGGTGATGCGGAATCACTTTCGGGGTGGCGGTTTGCCCATGATTCGTTGCACGAGCCGATCAACCAACAATGGGTCACCAACATCTGCGACCAGGCCAATCTTGCCGGTTTTGCCTCCAGTCACACTTGTCTGCCGACATTTCGCCGATTTGGCGCCGGCGACCACCGCAGATTTGTCATCAACAACGGCGCCGCGGGAATGCCGAACTTTGGTGGCACCCAATACGGTCTCATCACTCGGTTATCCGCACACGAACCGCCAGAAGGCATGGCGCAGTACGGCGGCAAGTTCGGCGAACTGTGGGTTGACGCACTGCCGGTACACTTTGACCACGGCAAAATGGTGGAGCAGTTTCTCGCCGATTGGCCGGTAGATTCGGCTGCACATACGTCATATTGGAAGCGTGTTGCCGAGGGGCCGGGTTACGCACCACCCCATGCGCTGGGTTTGGTGCGCGCGCCTTCGGTTTGCGCGTAATTTTTTTGTTGTTCCCGCGACAAACCAGCATGGCCGGTGGGTAACGCCGGATCGCACGTATTTAGGGAGCTAAAAGTGAATAAGAGCAAAGTGTTGTTGGTACTTGCGGTCATTGGGTTTGTCGCAGCGTACTTTGTGTTTGACCTCGGTCGCTACGCGAGCCTCGACTACGTCAAGGCGCAACAGGCTGCACTGACTAACTACTACCAAGCTCAGCCGTGGCAGACCGCTGCCATCTTTTTTGCCGTCTATGTAGCGGTGACAGGCCTGTCGCTGCCGGGCGCTGCGATCCTCACGTTGGCCGCTGGGGCGCTGTTCGGCATCGTCAAGGGTGTCATCGTTGTCTCGTTTGCATCGACCATCGGCGCGACGTTAGCCTTTCTGGTTGCTCGCTTTATTCTGCGCGACAGTATTCAGGCCAAGTTTGGTGACAAGCTGAAGTCGTTCAACGACGGTGTTGCAAAAGACGGTGCGTTCTATCTATTTACGCTGCGCCTCGTGCCGGCGTTTCCATTCTTTCTCATTAATGTCGTGATGGGTCTCACCCCCATGCGTACGTGGACCTTCTTTTGGGTCTCACAGGTCGGCATGTTTTTAGGTACGGTAGTGTTTGTGAATGCCGGAACACAGCTGGCTGAAATCACGTCACTCAAAGGCATTCTCTCGCCAGGATTAATCGGCGCGTTTGTGTTGCTCGGCATCTCCCCGATCATCGCCAAAAAAATCATTGACGGCATCAAGGCGCGCAAAGTCTATGCGCCGTGGGCCGACAAAAAGCCCGCGCACTTTGACCGTAACGTGGTGGTCATTGGCGCGGGCTCGGCGGGTTTGGTCACCAGCTACATTGCCGCCGCGGTCAAGGCAAAAGTCACGCTGGTGGAACGACACAAACTGGGGGGCGATTGCCTGAACACCGGTTGTGTTCCATCAAAGGCGCTCATTCGATCGGCCAAGTTACTCAGCCACATGTCACGCGCCAAAGAGTTCGGTATCGAATCGGCGACCGCAAAGTGGGATTTCGCGGATGTCATGGAGCGGGTGACGCGAGTGGTTGGTGAAATCGAGCCGCATGATTCAGTCGAGCGCTACACAGGCCTTGGAGTGGATTGTGTCTCGGGAAGCGCCAAGATTGTTTCACCGTGGGAAGTGGAAATCACCAAGACCGATGGCGGCAAACAACGTTTAACGACCAAGAACATTGTGATTGCCACCGGCGCGCGGCCGTTTGTCCCGCCGATTCCGGGACTGGCGGAAATCAACCCGCTCACATCCGACAACATCTGGAATATCCGCAAGCTACCCAAGCGCCTGGTGGTGCTGGGGGGCGGGCCTATCGGTTGTGAACTCACACAGTGTTTTGCGCGCTTTGGATCACAAGTCACACAGGTCGAAATGGCGCCACGCATCATGATTCGCGAAGACGCGGAAGTCTCAACGATGGTCAAACGCAAATTCGAATCCGAAGGTGTGTCGGTATTGGTGAATCACAAAGCCAAACAAGTGGTGGTCGAGAACGGTGAAAAATACTTAATCGTCGAGCATGATGGCACCGATAAGCGCATCGCGTTTGACGAAATTCTCTGCGCGGTTGGCCGCGTCGCCAACTTAACCGGCTTTGGCTTGGAAGAACTCGGCATTCCCGCCAAGCGCGTGGTTGAAACCAACGAATATCTTGAAACCATTTATCCAAACATCTTTGCGGTGGGCGACGTTGCCGGCCCGTATCAATTCACGCACACTGCCGCACACATGGCGTGGTACGCCGCAGTCAACGCACTATTCGGCAAATTCAAGAAGTTCAAAGTCGATTATTCCGTTGTGCCGTGGGCAACCTTCACCGACCCCGAAGTGGCGCGTGTGGGCTTGAATGAACAAGAAGCCAAAGAGAAGGGCATCGCGTTTGATGTACACGTTTATGGCATTGATGACCTTGACCGCGCCATCGCGGATGGTGAGGCGCACGGATTCGTCAAAGTCATCACGCCAAAAGGCTCAGACAAAATTCTTGGTGCCACCATTGTTGGTGAACATGCTGGTGATTCGCTGGTGGAATTTGTCGCGGCGATGAAACACGGCTTTGGGCTTGAAGGCATCTTGGGCACCATCCACACCTATCCGACGATGGGCGAAGCAAACAAATTCGCCGCGGGCATATACAAGCGCTCGACGGCGACAGTCGGCAAGCTCGCAGTTGGCAAAGCGCTAAACGACTGGACACGCGGCGAGGGAAGTTTTGGCGCGTTGTTGGGGGCGATTGTGGCGCTGGGGGTGAAGCCAGATAACACACCGGCATATCCAAAAGTGGCGAAGACGGGGCACTAGGGCCGCCACGGACTACCAATAGTCCGCTTCACGCTGGTGTCGCACCGCGAGTATTGTCACCTTGTGCGCAGGCTCAATTTCGAATAGCGCGACATATCCCGAGGAGCCGAAGGGTACGATCAGCTCACGGAAGAATGGGCTATCCACCATATTGGCGCGTCTGCACGAAAACGGGGAAAACTTCAGAATCTCGAATGCAGTGTGTATTGCACCAAGCGCACGCTCTGCTCCTGCAACATCCTGCTCGATCAGGAAGTCGTATAGACGTAACAAGTCTTCCTCCGCTTCCTCAGTGAAGCGAACGGTGTAGCGCTGCACGGTTAGGCTGCGGACGCTTTCGCTTTTTGCAAGCGACGGCTCAACTTGGAAAAGACTCTGTCGGCGGAAACATATTTGCCGGATTTCTTCGCCCGCGCTCCGCTCGCCAACCCGCGCGCTACAAAATCTTGCTGCGCTTTTCGATGGGCAATACTTTGCGCTAACGATTCCAACACAAATGCCGATAGTGTTTCGCCGTCTTCAAGCACGGCTTCTGCCTGCTGACGCAATTCAGGCGATACGCGAAGCGCAGGGATGCTGGATGTTTTCATGATCACCTCGATGCATTGCAATTGTGATGCATTATAACGGGTTTGAAAGAGCGGCGAAGCCAGTTTTGGCTAGCTACGCGGCGCGATTCACGTGCCCAGTATGAAGTTGGATAAAACGCCGACCTTCGTTTGGTAGAGAAAAGTCCTGCGGCAGTCAGCTCAAATGGTGATCGGCTAAAAAACCTTAACTCCGACCCTGATGCTGCGTTGAAGGTTGGCGCGTCTGTTGAGACATCGAGTTGGCGCGCCGTATTCTCAGGGAGACATTCGGTAGCTGAATGTACGCGTTCTGGTGGCGATGCGCTCATACAACGAAATTGCCTTTTCATTCGACTGAGCCGTTTGCCAATAGACCCGCTTTGCTCCGACTAAGGTTGCTGCTGTGGACACGGCCTCAATTAGAGATCTGGCGATGCCTTGACCACGAAAGCTAGGGGAAGTATAAAGGTCTTGCAAGTAACAGATTGAATCAACGTGGAATGTGCTTCGATGAAAAATATAGTGAACAAAGCCGACGCACTCACCTTCAATTTCTGCCATCAGCCCGAATACTGCTTCCTCGTTTGACAACAGGCGAAACCAGTTTAATTCAGTGCACTCTGACGGCGGTGCAGCAATGCCTTCCGCAACACAGTCGGCTAAGTAGCTATTCCAAAGAGTGAGCCACGAAGCGTGGTCGGCTTCCTTCAGCGGACGCACTGTCAGGCTTGTGGTCACGGATTCCAAAGCGGTAGCGGTCGAAGTTGCATTGTTTTCATTTGATTTGCCTGATCGAACCATACTGATAGAAGGCGTCCGGGAAGCGCAGCGATTGGCCGAAAAATGACTCGGCTAGTTGCGAGTTTTACGGAGACATTTATTTGCAACCGCCACCCCAGCAATTTGTGGCGATGTTGCCAGGATTCAATAAGCTGAAGCTATCAGGCCTTCGCGTTTCCGATATCCAATACTCGCGGATCCCAGTAGTGACCCTGACCGTGCGCGTCCCATTTGAATCAATACTCTCTGTAAACGTCGTGCCGCGCGACTTTCCTTTGGCGTCAAGGAATTCACGAAGTTTGAGCATTGGAGGCTTTTCCGCTTTCTTGCGGTCTTCCGGCTCTTGCAAGCCATAAACGCGGATTTCTTCGACGATAGGAGGCCGGGAAGGCTCAGCACCTTGTGCCTCGCTGCAC
>JBIIYQ010000100.1:0-10277 GCA_044346745.1 Usitatibacteraceae bacterium
CGCCCATCTTGGCAGGGTTCTTTGTCACCTTGATGCCGCACTCTTCCATCACCGCTAGCTTTTCTTGGGCAGTGCCTTTGCCGCCTGAGATGATCGCGCCAGCATGGCCCATGCGTTTTCCTGGAGGCGCCGTAACGCCTGCGATAAAACCAACGACGGGTTTCTTCATGTTGTCTTTAATCCAGCGTGCGCAGGTTTCTTCCGCGTCGCCACCGATTTCGCCAACCATGATGACCGCATCGGTTTCCGGATCATCGTTGAACAACTTCATGATGTCGATATGTTTCATACCGTTGACGGGATCACCACCGATACCAACGCAAGAGGATTGGCCGAGACCCAACTCCATCAACTGACCCACCGCTTCATAGGTGAGCGTACCGGAGCGCGACACCACACCGATGCGGCCCTTCTTGTGGATGTGACCCGGCATGATGCCGATCTTGATTTCGTCGGGGGTGATCACGCCCGGGCAGTTTGGCCCGATGAGGATGGTGCCTTTGCCTTGCATCCGTTCACGCGTACGAATCATGTCGCGAACCGGGATGCCTTCGGTAATACAAATCACGAGCTCGATGCCCGCATCGACGGCTTCATCGATTGCGGCTGCCGCAAAAGGAGGTGGTACATAAATCACCGAAGCATTCGCACCGGTCTTTTCTTTGGCTTCAGCGACGGTGTCAAAAATTGGAATGCCTTCGTAACTCTGGCCGCCCTTTTTTGGCGTCACGCCTGCGACGTAACAATTTGCGCCGTTGGCATATTCCTTACCCATTTTGGTGTGGAACATGCCGGTCTTGCCGGTGATGCCCTGGGTGAGGACGCGAGTATTTTTGTTGATGAGAATTGACATGATCGATTAACCCTTCGCCGCGGCAACAACGCGCTCCGCAGCTTCAGCCATATTGTTTGCAGAAATGATCGGCAACCCGGAATCCTTGAGGATTTGTTTGCCAAGATCTTCGTTGGTGCCCTTCATGCGCACCACCAGCGGCACCGAGAGTTTGACTTCACGCGCGGCCGCAATCACCCCGTTTGCAATGACATCACACTTCATGATGCCGCCAAAGATATTGACCAGAATCGCCTTGAGATTCGGGTTCTTCAACATGATCTTGAAGGCTTCTGTGACTTTCTCTGTTGTCGCTCCACCACCGACATCAAGGAAGTTGGCCGGCGAACCACCATAAAGTTTGATGACATCCATGGTCGCCATCGCCAAACCGGCACCGTTTACGAGGCAGCCAATATTGCCGTCGAGCGAAATGTAGGTGAGATCAAACTTGGAAGCTTCGATTTCTGCGGGATCTTCCTCGTCGAGGTCGCGCATCGCGACGATTTCCGGGTGACGATACAACGCATTCGAATCGAAGTTCAGTTTCGCGTCGAGCGCCAGTACCTTGTTGTCACCTGTGTAGATCAACGGATTGATTTCGGCTAGCGAACAATCACATTCGTCAAAGGCTTTGTAGAGAGATTGCATAAACGCGACCGCTTGATCCGTTGCCTGTTCAGGTACGCCGATTTTGCGTGCGATGTCCGAGGCTTCTGCGGTGGTCAATCCGGTCTCTGGATCGATGTGCACCTTGTGAATTTTCTCGGGCGTGTACTCGGCGACGTGTTCGATGTCCATGCCGCCTTCGCTGGACGCCATCAGCGTGACACGCTGTGAGCCGCGATCTACCACCATACCAACGTAGAGTTCCTTCTTGATGTCCGCACCCTCTTCGACCAGCAAGCGCTTGACCAGACGACCTTCCGGGCCGGTCTGGTGCGTCACCAAGGTCATGCCAAGAATCTGTGAGGCATATTGCCGGACTTCATCTAGCGACTTCGCTACCTTAACGCCGCCCCCTTTGCCGCGGCCGCCGGCATGGATCTGTGCTTTGATCACCCAGACCTTGCCGCCTAACGCTTCGGCCGCCTCGACCGCGTCGTCAACCGAAAAACAGGCTACGCCGCGCGGTGTGGCCACGCCGTACTTGCGCAAGATTTCCTTGCCTTGGTATTCATGAACATTCATTGGGGGGCTCTTGAAGAAAAGAAGGATTACTACATACTCGCTGATGCGCTAGTTTACCGCGCATCGCGGTCACGGATTGGTTTGATCAACGTCGCCAATCGGATCAACCGGGGCATCGCCCCGGTACCACTTCGGGTAATACGCGGCGACGGCCGGCGCATTGCTCGCCAGCGCATGGCACCCATCTAGTTGGAACGGCTTTTTTTCCGGATTGGGTGGCAGCTGTCCGGCGAGATTCTGGTAAGCCGTCGTCGCCAACAGCGATATCAAATCGGTCAGGTGGGTACAGCCCTGTGTTCCGCCAAAGCTCTCACGAACTTTGGCGCTAAATCCGGGGCGCATCGACCAACCAATCATCGCTCGATAGTCCGACGTAACTTCGCCACAAAATCCTGGGTAAGGATGGGCGTCGGAGGCGGCTTCCGCATCGATGATCGTCATCGAGGCGTCATACGTGATGCGCAACCACATCCCGTGTACAGGCTCACCAGCGAGCCGTTCACCGCTCCGCAATTTAAACGAATAAGCTTTGGTATCAACCAGATGCCCTTCCACCTCAAACAGTCCGTCGTCGCGTTTGTATCCCCTCGCGGAGATTTTGCGGTGGTGAAGTGGCTGACGGGAGATGTGAGCAGAAAGGGGCATGATCAGATTCAATGGATACAGTACGGAAAAACAAAAAAACGCCCCAAGGGGCGCTTTTTGTCAGGGCTCTGAGCGATATTTTGTCCTACTTCACCCGATTAGCCGATAGGTCTTGATGGCGTTCGCGAATTCATTGCCGTCTTGGAAGCGATGCTCAACATTCTTGGCGAGCGCCTGATCGATAAAGTCATTGACCCACGAAGGCAATGCGGGATTGATTTCAAGGATGTTTTGCGGGTGTTCATTGGCGATTGCAAACATCAACTGCGTCATGGACTCACCCGTAAACGGCAACCTGCCGCATGCCATTTGGTAAAAACTGACGCCGAGCGAGAACAAGTCGGAACGCCCGTCGATCTTCTTGCCTGCCAGTTGCTCCGGCGACATGTAGGACGGCGTACCCAGCACCATACCCGTCTTTGTCTTTGACGAATCAGTCACACGCGCGATACCAAAGTCGGCGACTTTCGGCATCTTTGCCTCGGGGTCGTACATGATATTGGCGGGTTTGATATCGCGATGGAAGACGCCCTGTTCATGAGCATGATTAAGGGCGCTACCAACCTTGATGAAGATGTCGCACAGTTCATCAAACGGCAAGAGATTCGGCAACTTGGTGTTGTCAACCAAATCCTTTCCCTTTAGGAACTCCATCGCAATGTAGGCAAGGTCATGTTCATCGCCAGCATCAAAAATTCGCACGATGTTCGGATGATCGAGTTTGCCCGCAGATTCGGCTTCGCGGAAGAAACGATCTTTTGCTTCTTGAAGTTCATCCCCCTCAAATTCACTCGAGAGTGCCATGGTCTTAATGGCAACCTCGCGGCCAATTTTCGGATCCTTGCCGAGGTAGACCACGCCCATCGCGCCTTTGCCAAGTTCTTTCTCAATGGTGTATCGACCGAGGGTCGGTTTCTCGCCGGCTCCCGACAGCATCATGGTGGCCTGCGAACTGCGAGCGGCCGCAGAGCCGCCCAAAATAATTGTCTCCGACATTGCTTTGGCGCGGTTCATGCGCTCGCCGACATCGCGGAACTTCGGATCATGTTGGTTGATATACATGAACGCCGATTCCGCCTTGTTGAATTGGCGGCGACGCTCGAAGTCCAACGCGAGCGAGTAAATATTCTCGAGCACTTGCTCGTCCACCGGGCACTTGCGGAACTTGTCGAACGCCATGTCGAGCTGGCCCTGCTGCTGGAACGCAAGACCCAACATGCGGTTTGATTCAGCCCCAGCGAGATCCGACTGCTCCTTGCCGCGCTCCGTGACGAGGAAGCGTTTGGTGGTGAGCAATGCGTGTCCGATCAAGAGCATTGAGGCGGGCAGCATCAGTTGCACCCAGATGCCAGGTCCCATCATCAAACCAAAGTGCGTACCCAACAAAATCGCGAACAAGCCGAGTGTCAGACCGGCAGCAGGACCGGCGCGAAGCTTGGGCAAGACGCCGATCAGATAACCTGCGACGACCAGCAGGCCCAAGAGGCGGACCCAGACACCCCAGGTCGGCGTGCGGAAAAAATGCTGCTGCAGTACGGACGATACAGAGTGCGCTAGCGTCTCTACTGACGTCAACGGGCCAATCGGCGTGACGGTCTGCTGGCTGACGCCGCCTGCCGTTGCGCCAATCAACACGATCTTGTCTTGGTACTTGGACGCCGGAATCTTGCCGCTGTAGACGTCGAAAAACGAATCGATCGGAATCGCGGGCTTGTCATTCACACCCTTGTAAAAATACGGGAACATAAACCCGACGTCGTCGGTCACGATGCGCAGATTTCCAAGCGACACGCTTTCACCTGCGTTCACCTTGATATCCTTGGCCGTGAGATTCAGGCTCTTGGCGGCAATTGCAAGTGCCAGCGAAGGAATCTGCTGTTGGCCAAAGTAGTCGACCGTCGTAATGTCGCGGCGGACACCACCGTCTTCGTCGTAGACAAGGCTAAGGTCACCGACCGCTGCCGAGACCGCACCTAATTCTTCAATCGGATAGCCGGATTCAGTCGCGAACACGCCGCCACTTGCGCCACCTGGGACGGCACTGTTTTTGACGTACTCGGGTAGCGGCTTGTCTGGGCGACCATCGGGCTGTCGATCCTTGGCACCGAGGTTCAGCGGCAATACGACGTTGCCGGCTTTCTTAATGCTCTCACCCAAACGGCGGTCGGTGTTGAGCGTGACTTCCGCTTCGCTCAAGATCGGGCCGAATTCTGCCAGCAAGGGGTTTGCCGGGACTGGCTTGGCGCCCTCGACTGGTGTCGGGGAGTTTTTTGCGTACACCTCGAGCAGCTTGTTGATGTACAGGAGGCCCGCGTCTTTCTGCGGCTCAAAAAAGAAGACGGTGTTGCCGATGACCTTGGCCTTTGCACCCGCGAGCTTGTCGATCATGTTGGCATGGATATCGCGCGACCAAGGCCACCGACCCAAGTTACCGATTGACTGCTCGTCGATCGCAATCACAGCGACTTTGTCCGAAGGCGCCTTCGACGTCGCCACCACAGCGAGGTCATACGCTTTCGTCTCCAGACCTGCGAACGTACTCGAAAACTTGTTGGCCGCAAACACGACCACGACGATCACAACGCCGAAAAACCAGTCTTTGGACCAGAAACCTTCTTTCTTCATGCGCCTCCCCTTGCCGACACGATTGTTTGATCGATTCTAACAAGAACCCAACTCGATCACACTACCGCGAATGCGGTTAACGCGGGGGGCGACGCCCAAATGAAACGGGCCGCGATGTAAATAAATCCCGGCCCGGCAAGTTATTGATACAAAACGTCTAAAGCATGAAACCGAGATCAGTGTTTGAGAACCGGCCAATATTTGGAAACACCGTCGACATATTGCTCGCCGACACACCGAACCACTTGGCAAGCGTCGCGCCATATTGGTCCACCGCAGTGGTCGGAATAAAGCGACCATTGGTGCCCACGTCATTCGGCCCGCCGAGCGTGAGATTCGGGAACGTCCCATAGAACTCCTGGCCGCGAACCGCACCGCCGATGATGATTTGATGACTGCCCCAACCGTGGTCGGATCCGGCACCGGAGGCCGCCTTTAGGGTGCGGCCAAAGTCCGACATGGTGAACGTTGTGACTTTATCCGCGATACCCATTTGCACGGTCGCGTCGTAAAAGGCCTTTAGCGCCGGGGCCAACTGCCCGTAGAGCGTATTGTGGGCTGCGATTTGGTTGGTGTGGGTATCAAAACCGCCAAGCGAAACAAAAAAGATCTGCCGCTTCAAACCGATCGTATTTCGCGCCTCGATCAGCTTCGCGACCTGCCGAAGCTGATTGCCGATGTTTGATGTGGCCTTGGCAAAAATCGGTGTGATGGTCGTGTTATTGGCCGTGATGATCGGGTTGAGGACATCGGATGCGCCCAACGCTTGCGCCAAAATATCATCGGCCTCGCGCACAAAGTCATTCCCCGCTTCCAGATTCATGATGTTCTTCAGCGCAGCTTCGCGAGCGGTGGTCTGCGCCGTCGTACCGAAGGTGCTCAAGCCGAATGTGCCGGTCGATGGAATCGCGACAACCCTGGGCGTATTGCCGTTGGTATAAATCGCCGAGCCGGCAATCGAGGTGACCATCGGGAAATTACTGCCGTTGGCAGGACCCATCACGTCGGCCAGTCGCCCGCCCCAACCAGTACGCTCAATGCCTTTTGCGACCGAGGTCTGCCATGCAAGTTGTTGGTCGGAGTGTGAGAACAACTGGTCCGGCCGCGCTTTAGTGGAGGCTGTGTATTCGGCTTTCGTTAACGGTTGAGAAAGTGTACCGACGTTGGTCATTACCGCCATCTTGCCGGCGTCAAATAACGTTTTCAAGTCAGTCATTGCTGGGTGAAAGCCATAGTTCAGATTCAACGTTTTTGGCTTTATTGCCAACAGTTGCGCCTGTGTCAATGCAAGGCCGTTATTCGCCACCGCTCCGCGAGCAGTCGCGTAGAGGTTGTAATCGGCGGTCTCCATCGGTACAACAAGGTTGTTGGAGTCGTTGCCGCCGAACAGGAACACACAAACAAGCGCCTTGTAATCATTGAGCGGCGCAGTTTGCGCTAGTGCAGCGGAGAGACCCAATCCGTCGATAGTGCCGGTGGCTGAAACAGCTCCTGCACCGGCAATGGCCTGCAATAGACGACGACGGGTAATGACGTAGGGAGCGTTCATGAGTGGCCTACCGATCAACTTGAAAATGGCTGGATGAAAGCACCAAATAGGCTGCAGTTCTGGCGCGGCCCAAGGTATCTGTTGCGGCAATTGCATTCACGGCATTCACCACTTGTTGCTGTGCGGAAGCAGACATCGCGCCGGCGGTAAAGACCCACGAAAGCTTGTCGACGAGTGCTGCGGGATTACCTGCGAGCGCCTGCCAAGGTGCCCAATCGACCGTGGTACCAGTGGCACCTGGCACGTTTGCATCAATCGCATAGTTGACGTTCGTCACGTTGCGGAGGAAGTTCGTGCGTGCAAACGCGGTCGTTGACGTTAGGATTTCAAACTCAGGACCTAACTTACCGTTAGAAACCGTGTTATCTGGAGCGTAGTAGTTAAACACTGTTGGGGCGCGGAACAAGTCCTGCGCCATACCCGCATACTGCGTACGAACCCAGACGCCGTCGTTTACCCCGCCCAAGCCACGGTAGACACTCAAGGCCATCAGCACGGGCTCCTTTAACTTACCTGCACCCGCAACAGTTTTGATCGGTCCACGCGCTTCTGGGTCCAGCAGGATGGCGCGCACCACCGCTTTGAGGTCGCCACGAACTCCCGCGCCATTGTTGTTGAACACGGCACTCACACGCCCGACATAGGCAGGGCTAGGGTCGCCACTCACCAACTTTTGAATGAGCTGTTTAGAAATAAACGGTGCGACATTAGGATGCGAAAACAAGTGGTCAAGAGCCATCGTCAAGTCCTGACGAGCAGTCTGTCCGGCTGGAATGACGAAACCATTGATCAAGGTCTTCGAACCGGTATCGTGGTTCGATTCCACAGGCATCATGGGGTACTCGAAATAAGCTCCGTTATTGCGAGTCGGCGCGACACCGCCGAAACTAGGATACGTCCAACCGGTAAACACCCGCGCCAGATTCTCCACCGTTGCTTGTGAGTAGGTAGGGATCAAGTTGCCCTGAGCGTCCTTCTTGGTTGTCCCGTCTGGATTGAGCTCGTAGAGGCCAATGCTAAACAACTGCATGATTTCGCGCGCAAAGTTTTCATTGGCTGAAATTCCGCGCGCCACATCTGGCTTATTCGAGTTAGCCATGTTCAGATAGTCGCCCATCACTGGCGACAGCGTCACCGCCGTCAACAGGTCCTTGTAGTTGCCAAATGCGCCATCGAGAAACATTTGCTGATACTTGGCCATACCGTAGGGCATGATCGAGCCGTCGGCACCGGATGTCACCAAAATCTGCGAGAGCGCAAATGCCACGCGCTGACGTAACTGATCCGCCTGCTTCAACGCGTTCTGGCTGAATTTGAGTTGCAGCTGGAAGAAAGTGTAGTTATCCCGGGCACAAAGCGAGGCCGCTGAATTGGCGACACCGTCGTTTGTACACGTTGTCGGCGCTTGGGTCGGATAAAACTCCAGTGCGGGCATTTTCGATAACACGGCCATATTGAGTTGGTTGTCCACCCACGCCGTCACGCCCATTTGTTTCACTTCATTCATCGCCGCTTCGGTGGCGCCGAATGAGGCTTGTTTTAGGAGGCGGTAGGCGTCCGCGTCGGCCACCATCGATACACCCGGCACACAGATGGAAACACCTTGCGCCTGCCAACCTCGGTCAAACATCTCTTGGTAAACGGGCAACTGATTAGCCAAACGCGTGCCGGTTGGGCTGCTTGACTGGAACACAGGCTGTGTACCATTCGCACAATTGCCAGACGCGTCCGCAGGCAATACGTAGGTCACACTGGTTTGTACCGGACAATTTGCCGCAGTACCTGACAATGGCGTCAACTTGCTTGTTTTGCTAAGGCTGCAAACTTGTGGTGCGGATGGCGTCGCAAAATTAAGTGACGTCAATTTCACCAGCGGAATTGCTCCAGCAGGTGCATCCGCTTGGGTGCGCCAAACTTTGAAGCTCTGGCCGGTTCGTGCCCATCCTGATGCGGATCCGCTTTGATCGATTGAGGCTATCTCCGCCGGCACGTCTGTCCGGTAGTACTGGCCGCTGCGACTGTTGAAATACTCCACCGAATCGACAGTAGAAGTAGTTTGCGCTGATACCGTGGCACCAGCGCTGAGTAACACCAATGACAGAATCAAACTGGCGTTTCGCACCCGATTGTCCGACACAGCCGGTCGATCGAGACGGCATCTTTCCGCACGCGGCGCGGCAGTGGAAATTGACAAACCCATGAAACACCCCTTATGAACCTTTTTAACTGACTAATTCTGCCGCCATCTATAGCGCCAAATAATACTAGCCGATGAACGGTTCCGACAAGGGAATAGCAGACAAGTAGTTGTAAATAATGGTAACTCTTGTCGGGCAAGCACGACAACGGCCAGAGCCGTGGGCAGGTAAAGCGAAAAAGCGAGACAACCTTGGGAGCGGCGTCCGGTGAATGCAGCCTAACTCCCCAACAGCGTGCTAGGCGCAACCCCATAGGCGGCCGCGAACTCCGCTGCGCTCACCTTTTTGCCGTCCTCATGTTTCAGTTTAGTGACTTCGATTTGTCCACCCTGGGCGTTAATGAACATTGAGTCAGCAATCGATACCACCTCACCTGGTTTGCCTTTCACAGCGCCGAAGGTGCGAACCGGGTGTTTGCGCGAGCCGAACAACTGAACCTTCTTGCCGCCCAGCGTGGTCCACGCCCCGGGCGCAGGATCACACCCGCGGATGAGGTTGTGGACTACATCAACGTGGTTGTGCCAGTTGATCTTGGATTCGTTTGCGCGAAACCAGCCTTCGTACGTGGCCTTTGATTCGTCCTGCACGGTCTCAGTGTGTTTGCCAGCGACCACCAAATCTGCCGCTTCAAGCATCGCGGCGACCCCCATCGGGAACAGCCGATCAAAGTAGACCGTTCCGAGAGTGTCGTTATCGCTGATGGGAGTGATTTTTTGCAGAATAATCGCGCCTTCATCGAGTCCGTCAGTTGGCCGAAATATTGTCAGCCCAGTTTCTGACTCGCCGCGCGAGATCGGCCAGTTGATCGACGACGGCCCCCGATACTTTGGAAGCAAAGATGGGTGGTACTGAATCGTGCCGTGTTTTGGAATATTCACAAATTCCTGCGGTGCAAATTGCAGCACAAAGGCCATGATGCCGATGTGTGCGTTGAGCTCTCGCATCGCTGTGGTCGCTTCCGGCGTCTTCAGCGATGGGAATTGAAACGTGCGAAGACCGTGTGCCTCAGCGGCCAGGCGCATCGGGTCGGGCTTCGCCCCCTCTTTTTCCGGCGCACAAAACACACCCACGATCTCGTCCCCGCGAGCGACTAACGCTTCTAGAACTGATTTACCAAAATCCTGCTGGCCAATAATTGCGATTTTCATGACGAACCCTTTTCCAGCAGGATTTCAGTGAAGGCTAACGTGCGAAGCACGGTTAAGGCCGAAGGCCGGCCGGAACTAAAATCCTGCTG
>JBIIYQ010000237.1:0-3075 GCA_044346745.1 Usitatibacteraceae bacterium
CGCGAGTTGCTTTTCAAGCGACTTCACGTGCTCAAGCGTTTGACCAACCTTTGCCTCAAGCTCCGATGGCTGCGCCTTCAGGAGCGCTGCGGCAGAGTCCATCGAGCGGCCCATCGCTTGGATATATTCGAAGGCCACCGATCCCGCAACGGCCTCGACACGCCTCACACCCGCCGCAACACCACCTTCGCTGATAATCTTAAATAGTCCGATGTCACCGGTCCGCGATACATGAGTGCCTCCACAAAGTTCTTTCGAAGAACCAATTTCGAGTACACGCACTTCGTCGCCATATTTTTCACCGAATAGCATCACCGCGCCCGTCTTCTGCGCGGCTTCGAGCGCCATCACCTTCGCACTGGTGGCTTCGTTGCGGATGATCTCGGCATTCACAATCGTCTCGATCTGCGCGATCTCGGCGGAAGTCACCGGCGCATTGTGTGCAAAGTCAAAACGTGTCTTATCCGCATCGACTAATGAGCCCTTCTGTTGTACGTGGCTTCCAAGTACTTCGCGTAACGCTTTGTGCATCAGGTGGGTGACCGAATGGTGCCGCATGGTGCGATGGCGGACGTCTAAGTTCACGCTCGCCTTTACACTGTCACCAACTTTCAGTGCGCCGGTCACCATCTTGCCGTGATGGCCAAACACATCCGCCTGAACCTTTTGCGTATCACCAACCTCGAACGTGGCGCTTGACGTTGCCAGCACACCAACATCGCCCACCTGCCCGCCGGACTCGGCATAAAACGGCGTGGTATCAAGTACCACGACCCCCTCCTCACCCGCCTTCAATTCTTTAACGGCGGCACCTTCACGATAGAGTGCCAATACGCTGCCCGTCGCCTCCATCACGTCGTAACCTTTGAAGTCGGTCTTTGCGCCGTCATACGTGAGTTTTTCTTTAGCAGCGAACTTGCCCGCGCCTCGTGAACGCTCTTGCTGTGCAGCCATCGCCTTGTCGAAGCCAGCCATATCGACTTCGAAGCCCCGTTCGCGACCGATGTCTGCGGTCAAATCGATTGGGAAGCCGAACGTATCGTAGAGCTTGAACGCGGTCTCACCATCGAGGTGTTTCGGATTGGTCGTCAGCGCGGCGTCTAGAATCGACATGCCGTTCTCAAGCGTCTCGCCAAATCGCTCCTCTTCCTGACGAAGAACCGCCTTCACACGCTCCTTGTGCTCGGCAATCTCCGGGAAAGCGCCACCCATCACCTCTGCGAGGTCGTCCACCAACTTGTAGAAGAAAGGTTTCTTCTGACCGAGTTTGTAGCCATGGCGCATTGCGCGGCGCGCAATGCGTCGCAGCACATAGCCGCGACCGGCGTTTTCCGGAATGACACCGTCACACACCAAGAAGCCGCAGGCGCGGATGTGGTCCGCGATCACACGCAGGCTTGGATTGGTGATGTCCTTCTCGTTGGTGAGACCCGTTTCACGCATACCAGCTTTGATCAGCGCTTGGAACAGGTCGATCTCATAGTTCGCGTGAACATGTTGCAAAACGGCGGATAAACGCTCCAAGCCCATGCCGGTATCAACCGAAGGCTTGGGCAGCGCAATCATCGGCCCGTCTTTGACCTCGCGGTTGAACTGCATAAACACCAGGTTCCAGATTTCGATGAAGCGGTCGCTGTCTTCTTCGGGTGATCCTGGCGGGCCACCGGGGATGTGTGCACCATGGTCGTAAAAGATTTCTGAGCACGGGCCGCATGGTCCCGTATCACCCATCATCCAGAAATTGTCCGAGGCATACTTGCCACCTTTGTTGTCGCCGATACGAACGATTCTGTCCTTCGGTACGCCGATCTCATCCGCCCAAATGTTGTAGGCCTCATCGTCGTCGGCGTAAACCGTGACAAGCAGCTTTTCTTTGGGCAGCTTGTAGGCGACAGTCAACAGTTCCCACGCGTACTTGATGGCATCACGCTTGAAGTAATCACCGAAGCTGAAGTTGCCCAGCATTTCAAAAAAGGTATGGTGACGGGCCGTATAACCGACGTTTTCCAAATCGTTGTGTTTGCCACCAGCGCGTACACAACGCTGCGATGTCACGGCCCTCACATAGTCGCGTTTCTCGTAGCCCAGAAATACGTCCTTGAACTGGTTCATCCCCGCGTTGGTAAAGAGCAAGGTCGGATCGTCGTGCGGCACGAGTGAGCTGGAGGCAAGGTGGGTATGGCCTTTGGACTCAAAGAAGGTGACAAAGGCCTGACGAATCTCGGAAACGGACGGAACGTTGTTTTTTGAACCAGCGGCGGACATGGCGGTGACTATGAAGGTGGAGTGACCGTCTATTTTAGCCGACCGCCCCACCGCAAACACAGAATCGTGCCAGCGGCCTGAGGGCAAAAATCACGAATGCGACGGGAATCCCACAATTTCCGAGGCGCGTCGGTACTTTTCAAGTAGTGCCTGCTCCGAGTCCGCCGCCATATTGAGACACGCATACCGGTAGCTTTGCAGCCACTTTGACTCCCGCTTTAGCTCGGCACCCCGCTTTTCGAAGGTCACCAGCCGCGCGTCCGGGGCGAACTCAGCCAGGGCGCGCAGTTGCGCCGCGTCAGGGAAATGCGGCTGTGGTTTGTCGTCGAATCGACGGTAGACAAAACTAGTCGCAAACTTGTGCCGCCCGGTGGCGTGAGCAACATTCGCCGGCTCGTTGAGTGCCAAGCGGATCGCCAGTGCATGCAGGTTTATCCCGTCGACCGCCTCATACAAATCGGAGAACTGCATCGCCATCCGCGGGTTGACCTCAATCACCTTGCAGTCCCCCGAGTGTGAACAAATCCGCAATTCGACGTTAAACAGCCCGTGGTTTAGACCAAGCGCTTCTACCACCTTCGCCGCCGTTTGCCGCAGATTTGTTTGCCACTGCGGGGGCAGTCGGCTCGGGTACTCCCAGCGCAGAAATGCATCCGTCCCCGGGTACATCACGGCGTCGATGATGCCCAGAATAAACACTTCACCATTTTCGATATAACCGTCGACATTGACTTGGAAGCCGTCGACAATCTGCTCTGCAATCATCCAATGCCAGTTGGTCTCACTCCATGCCAAGCGCTCAACAACATC
>JBIIYQ010000238.1:0-3067 GCA_044346745.1 Usitatibacteraceae bacterium
TTGAGCACGGAGAAATCGTCCGCCATGACCCCGTCTTGAAACGACTATTCAGTTTCAAGCGCATGGCCAACTTCAAAGCGGTCATGCGGCTGTTCAACAAGTTTACGCAAGCCACGAACGAGTCGGTGATGGATGAACGCTACCGTTGGCTATTCGGCCAACTGTCGATCAATGGCGTCACGATTGATCTGGATTCCACTGTGATGACCCGTTACGGCGCGCAAGAAGGTGCGGCACGTGGATACAACCCCGCCAAACGCGACCGTGCCAGCCATCATTCCTTGATGGCCTTTGTTGCTGACACACGCATGATTGCCAACTGCTGGCTGCGCCCCGGCAATAGCAGTTCAGCCAACAATGTACAGGCGTTCTTGGCTAATACCCGACACCGCTTGGGCGACAAACAGGTGTCGCTATTGCGTGCCGACAGTGGCTTTAGCGACAGCGTTTTCATTGACTATCTCGATGAGCAACAGCTTCATCACATCATCGCGCTACGCCAGAATGAGCCCTTGCAGCGCGCACTGGTATGGTGGGTGCTGCAAGACGGGCATGTTGTCCTACAACCTGATGAGCCTATTGCGTCAGGTTCTGCTTAAGACGAGTGCGGTGAGACATTCTTCGAATTCGGTGCAGCACACGTTGCAAACGCTAAGTTACAAACTGTTCGCAAAAGCCGGATACATCACCACCGAAAGTCGACGGCCTACTCTGAACCTGGCGTTGGCGATGCAACAGCGAACCTGGATGCAGGGGCTGTGGAATGCGTCAAAAACCATTGATTTGCCGCCTACATTTACGCCAATTTATCCGCCTCCGTAAAATGCTAATGGAAAATCTCGGATAAGTAGGGAAAATCATGTAAGGAGACCGACGGTCAACAAGACATCGTGCAGGGAAACCGCTTCAAAACAAAAATTGCTCCCCGCCAACAGAAAAACCACACCCAGCGTGTCGATCCCGGCAAACCCATCGGGCGGTAGAGCCAAGGCAGAGACGCATCACGCCTTGGCGAGGTGGGGCTCATTAGGCCGAGTCGTGGTGGGACCCAGCATCACGATG
The DNA here is from genome assembly GCA_044346745.1 of Usitatibacteraceae bacterium. Classification (GTDB taxonomy): domain Bacteria; phylum Pseudomonadota; class Gammaproteobacteria; order Burkholderiales; family Usitatibacteraceae; genus UKL13-2. Next base: position 1,063 of record JBIIYQ010000238.1, read on the forward strand.
TTTCGTCAGACGCCAAACGGCTTGTGGCGGAAGTTGGATATGAACATCCTAGTTGATGATGCCGCCCCCTAAGCAACGTTCACCCAGATAGAGGACCGCTGACTGCCCCGGCGTGACAGCCCACTGTGGTGCCTCAAATTCGAGGGAGAAGTCGCTGTTCTGGCTTTGTGCGATGCGAGAGGGTGCGTCAGCTTGTCGGTAACGAGTCTTCGCGCCGTAAAGACCTTCGGCAGCGGGGGCGCTTCCCGAAATCCATGACGCATCCGCTGCCTGCAATGTGGACTTGAACAACAAGGGGTGATCGTGTCCCTGTGCGACGATAAGTGTGTTGGTATCGAGCTTCTTGTTGAGAACAAACCAGGGTGTTCCCTTGCCAGCCTTGGTGCCACCAATGCCTAGACCTTGCCGTTGACCAATGGTGTAGTACATTAGCCCTTGATGCTCTCCGACGTGGACGCCTTCGGGAGTCTGCATCGGACCGGGCTGTCGCGGCAAAAAACGCTCCAAGAACTCGCGGAATGGTCGTTCACCGATAAAGCAAATCCCAGTGGAATCTTTTTTTGCGTGATTCGGCAAATTGGCTTGCATCGCAATCTCACGAACCTCCCGTTTCTGTAGTGCGCCTACGGGGAAGACTGCCTTTGAAATCTGTGCTTGCGACAATCGGTGCAAAAAATAACTCTGATCCTTACCGACGTCGAGGCCGCGTAACAGCTGAAACTCGCCATTAACTTCACGCACACGGGCGTAGTGTCCGGTGGCAATTTGTTCGGCACCCATACGAATGGCGTGATCCAAAAACGCTTTGAACTTGATTTCCGCGTTGCAGAGCACATCGGGGTTTGGCGTGCGGCCAGCGCTGTATTCGTGCAAGAACGAGGCGAACACACGTTCCCTGTACTCCACCGCGAAGTTCACTGCTTCTAATTCAATGCCGATCACATCGGCCGCGACCGCCGCGTCGATGAAGTCTTGTCGGGTCGAGCAGTATTCGTCTTCGTCATCGTCTTCCCAATTTTTCATGAACAGGCCAACAACATCGTACCCCTGACGCTTGAGCAGCAGTGCAGATACGGCAGAGTCGACTCCGCCGGACAGTCCTACAACGATTCGCTTGCGTGACATCGGATGACTTGCTGAGTGTCGTTCTTGGGAAAACTTCGAGGGTCGTGGAGGCTGTATTGACGAGACTTATCGGCGTCGAGCGTACATGACAACGGGGGGAAAAAAGAAAAGGGCGAGAACCAAGTCTCGCCCTTCCTTACCAGTCTCGAGCGAGCGCTGGGCTCGCATCAATTTACTTCTTGGCAGGAGCGTCTGCTTTCTTTTCGTCTTTCTTTTCGTCTTTCTTAGCGTCTGCTTTCTTTTCAGCTTTCTTTTCTTCTTTCTTTTCTTCAGCTTTTGCTGGGGCAGCAGCTTTCGCTGGCTCAGCGGCCTTAGCAGGAGCAGCGGCAGGCGCTTGGGCAGCAGCGTTCAAGGCAACAGCGGCGAAAAGCGCGGCAACAAGTGCGGACATTTTTTTCATATGCAATCCTATTTGTGAGTGAGTGTAGTTAACGTTAACGACAGATACTGAGAACTTGCTTTCAGGGCGTTGGTCCTTTTGCCTGTCACGGCATTAACGCGAAGCATTTTAGCTGGTTGACAATAAATTGAAACAATTTTTGTGTTTTTTTCGTTAAGTCATTCGATTATTGAGCGTTTTCGGGTTTTTCAGGCATTTTTTTGGTGTTGCGGTGAAAAAAATGTTGGTTTCCGCCAGTTCCACCCAAGCGCCGGGGGCAATTCCGAGGTCCAAAAGCCTAACGCCACCGACCGCCATGCGAACCAGTCTCAGCGTCGGCAAACCGACTTTTGCCGTCATTCGGCGAACTTGCCGATTTTTACCCTCGGCAATAGTGAGTGCGAGCCAAGTGGTCGGGATGGATGCTCGAAACCGTACTGGTGGAACCCTCTCCCAGAGCGAGGAAGCGCTAATCCTGCGAGCAGACGACGCTGGGTTAGC
>JBIIYQ010000024.1:0-32544 GCA_044346745.1 Usitatibacteraceae bacterium
CACTAAAGAGAGTCGATAAATGAGCGAGGCCATTGGCAAAGTAGCCAATTCCAAACCCGGCAAACTTGCCAAGTCCAACACAGGAAAAGTTGCGAAGAAAGCCGCTGGAAAATCCAATGGCGCGACCAGCGACAAACCTAAACGTGTGGTGCTGGCCTATTCGGGTGGCTTGGACACGTCAGTTATCCTGAAATGGCTGCAAGACGAATATCAATGTGAAGTCGTGACCTTTACCGCCGACATCGGCCAGGGTGAAGAGGTCGAGCCGGCGCGCAAAAAAGCGCTGGCGATGGGCATCAAGAAGGAACACATCTTCATTGAAGATCTGCGCGAAGAATTTGTCCGCGACTTTGTGTTCCCAATGTTCCGCGCCAATACCGTCTACGAAGGTGAATATCTTCTCGGCACCTCAATCGCGCGCCCGCTGATCGCCAAGCAATTGATTTCCATTGCACGCAAAACCGGTGCGGATGCGATTTCACACGGTGCCACCGGCAAAGGTAACGATCAAGTTCGTTTTGAGCTCGGCGCATACGCGCTGATGCCGAACGTCAAAATCATCGCGCCGTGGCGTGAGTGGGATTTGTTGTCGCGCGAGAAGCTGCTCGCTTATGCCGACAAGCATAAGATTCCAGTGGATTTCAAGAAGCGCAAAGGTGGTGGCGCGCCGTATTCGATGGACGCCAATCTGCTGCACATTTCTTACGAGGGTGGCATTCTCGAAGATCCGAATTTCGAACCGGAAGACAGCATGTGGCGGATCACCGCCTCGCCGGAAAAGGCACCAAACAAGCCTGAGTACATCGAGCTCACATACGCCAAGGGCGACATTGTCGCCATCAATGGTAAAAAATTGTCCCCGGCAAAAGTGCTGACGGAACTGAATCGTGTTGGTGGCAAACACGGCATCGGTCGCCTCGATATGGTCGAGAATCGTTACGTCGGTATGAAGTCCCGCGGCTGTTACGAAACACCGGGCGGAACCATCATGTTGCGCGCGCACCGGGCCATTGAGTCGATTACGATGGATCGTGAAGTATTGGCGCTCAAAGATGATTTGATGCCGCGATACGGCCGCATGATCTATAACGGCTACTGGTTCTCGCCGGAGCGCATCTTGCTGCAATCGCTGATCGATCAATCGCAGGCCACTGTCAACGGTACCGTCAAGCTGAAACTTTATAAAGGTACGGTGATGTGTGTTGGCCGCGAGTCGAAGACAGACTCGCTGTTCGACCAGACGATTTCAACCTTCGACGATGACGGCGGCGCATACAATCAGGCGGATGCGGGTGGATTCATCAAGCTGAATGCGCTCCGTTTGCGAATCGCCGCAAACAAAGCGGCGGCGAAGAAAAAGAAGTAACTGAAAGATTGGGCGTGAGCGTGGTGGGGCTGAGCTTGCTTCCCACCTTGCCGCCCGCCCACGCCGCGAAGCGTCTCAACCCATCACTTTTCTGACCTATTCGATCACCATGCCCTCATTCGATATCATTTCTGAAGCAAACAAAGTTGAGCTCAAGAACGCGATTGAGCAGACCAACAAAGAAGTCAGCAATCGCTTTGACTTCAAAGGCTCCGACGCCCGGGTCGAGCAAAAAGAACTTGAGCTGACGCTCTACGCGGACGATGACTTCAAGCTGAGTCAAGTCAAAGACGTCATGTTGAACAAGATGGCAAAACGCCAGGTTGATGTACGTCTTCTAGACGAGAAACCCAAAGAAAAGATTGGCGGCGATAAAGTCAAACAAATCATCAACGTGAAAAACGGCATTGAGACCGAGCTTGGCAAGAAGATTCAGCGCTTGATCAAGGATTCAAAGCTAAAGGTCACTGCCGCGATACAGGGCGAGACGGTGCGGGTAACGGGTGCGAAGCGGGATGACCTGCAGGCGGCGATGGCGCTGTGCAAATCCAAAATCGATGAAGTGCCGTTGCAGTTTGAAAACTTCCGCGACTAGTCCTTTGTTATTCCTTCGTTAGGCCTTCACACCACTGCCCGTAGAGGCGGTCGGCAATTTGTTTGAGAAGCACCAGATTCTCGCGCATCTCTTCCATCATTTCATCCGGTGTTTGCACGCTCGGTAGCTGCGGGTCTGCGTGTTCCTTCTCCCAGTCACGACACCACGTCTGGATCATTTTTTGCGTCATTTCCACGTGACATTGCATGCCCAGTGAGTTTCCAATCACGTAGGCCTGACTGGCGCAAGCATCGCCAGTCACGATACGCGTCGCGCCATCTGGAATGGTGAATGTCTCGCCGTGCCACTGAAAGGTGGTGAAGTCGCGATTGTCCACCATGTCATCGCCCAACCACTGGCGTGATACTTCGTTGTCATCGATACGAATCGGATTCCAGCCGATCTCTTTCACGGGATTCCTGGTCACCACACCGCCGAGCGCTCTTGACATTAACTGCCCGCCAAGACAATGACCGAGGCATGGCTTCTGTTCGGCGATGGCTAAGCGAATCAGCTTCAGCACATGCGGAATCCAAGGCAGGGGATCGTTCACACTCATGGGGCCGCCCATGAACACATAGCCGGAGAACCCGTCTACGGTGGTTGGCACATGTACGCCCTGGTCAACTTGAAACAACTGCCATGGAATTTTGCGTGACTCCAAGAAAGTCTGGAAGTAACCCGCTCCGTCACCCGGCGAAAAGCGAAAAATCGCAACGGGCTTCATGGCATGTACTGTTTCATAGCTGGTCATCCCTCCATTGCGGCGAGTGTTTGTGCGACGCGTTCGATGGTATTGCCGGTGATTTTTCGACGCCAGGCGCGCGCACCGGGCAACCCTTTGTACAACCCCACCATATGGCGGCGGACGTTATGGATGTGAAAGCCTGGATCTTTTGCAACCTGCGCGGAAATGTATTCCTCCATTTCGGCTTCAATATCTTCTCGTTCGCAGAACGAAATCAGGCCCTCAAAGAAGGCGTGGTCCCAAGTCGATAACCAATAGGGGTTGTGATATGCCTCGCGCCCGATCATGACGCCATCGATGTGCTGTAAATGTGAGTGGATTTCGGTTGTCGTTGCCACGCCACCGTTAATGACGATTGTCAAATGCGGGAAATCACGCTTGAGTTGGTACACATATTCGTATTTCAGCGGCGGAATTTCGCGGTTCTCTTTCGGGCTCAAGCCTTTGAGTATCGCGTTCCGGGCATGCGCGATAAACACGCTGCAGCCGGCCTCCGCAATTGTGCCGACAAAGTCGCGCACAAACCCGTACTCATTAACGGCATCGATACCGATGCGATGTTTGACGGTTATCGGAACAGTGGTGGCGTCGACCATTGCCTTGACGCAATCGGCAACCAGCGTCGGCTCGGCCATGAGACACGCCCCAAAACTTCCGCGCTGAACTCTTTCAGAAGGGCAGCCACAGTTGAGATTGATCTCGTCGTAGCCCCAGTCCTGCCCAAGCTTGGCGCAAGTCGCCAAATCCGCTCTATCGCTGCCGCCAAGTTGCAAAGCGATCGGGTGTTCATCGGCGTTGAAGTCCAAGTGACGCGGGCGATCGCCGTGAATCAGCGCGCCGGTTGTCACCATCTCAGTGTAAAGGCGCGTCCGTTTGGTCAGCAGCCGGTGGAAGTATCGGCAGTGACGGTCGGTCCAATCCATCATCGGTGCGACGGAAAGGCGCCAAGGACTGGGAACAGTTGACATGATTCGGTCATTTTAGCGGTGTGAGTGACAACTTAGCGAGAACTTGTATTTGGCGACGTTGAAGTTCCGGCAAAATGTCGTGTGCCTACCAAAAAGCAAATTACCGAAGCGGCAAATGCCTTAGTCCGCGGCGAGCTCGTCGCTATGCCGACTGAGACCGTGTACGGCCTTGCCGCTGACGCCGCCAACGAGTCCGCCGTGAAGCGTATCTTCTCGGCCAAAGGGCGCCCGGCGGATCACCCGCTGATCGTCCACGTGCGCAAGGGCGACGACCTCAGCCAGTGGGCCAAACGAATTCCGAGCCATGTCGCACCCCTGATCGCCGCCTTCTGGCCGGGGCCGCTGACGCTAATCTTGAAGAAAACCGACGCGATTCCAGATGTGGTCACCGGTGGCCAGAATACCGTGGGCTTACGTTGCCCCGCGCATCCGGTCGCGCAGGCGCTGCTCGATGCGTTCGCCAAACACGGTAGCGGTATTGTGGCGGCACCGTCGGCGAATCGTTTTGGCCACGTCTCACCAACGACTGCCGCGCATGTGTTGAGTGAATTCGGCGATCTGATCAATGCTGAAGAAAAAATCCCACCCAAGAAGCGCATCACGTTGCTCGATGGTGGCGCGTGCGATGTGGGTATCGAATCAACTATTCTTGATTTGTCAGGTAAGGAGCCGGTGTTGTTGCGCCCCGGGGCGATTTCGGCGGAGGACATTGCACGCGTGATTGGTGTGACGCCGAAATCGCGCGAGGTCGCTCAACAATCAAACGCCGCTGTGCCGCGCGTGTCTGGTGATCTGGCAGCGCACTACGCGCCCAACACACCCCTGCAGTTGCTGCCGACGACCGGCCTCTTGAGTGAAGTCGATACATTGCTCGCCGCCACTAAACGCGTGGCCGTGCTGGCGTTTGCCGCCAAGCCCAAAACGGCACCTTCGCCGGTGGGAATCGGCGTACGCCATCTGCGACCGCTCATCTGGTTGCAGGCACCTGCAAAGGCAGAGGACTATGCACGTGATCTGTACGCAAGTCTGCGAACCTTAGACGCGGCAGGAACGGCGATGATCTTGGTTGAGGCGCCGCCAACCGACGCGGCTTGGGACGCGGTGAACGACCGCTTGTCGCGCGCGGCCGTTGGTGCCGGCAAACACTGATGCCGGGGCAATTCAAGGGGAACAAATCCTATCTGCCGACAAAGCCCTGTGTGGCATGCGGCAAACCCATGACCTGGCGCAAAGCCTGGGAAAAGAACTGGGAAAGTGTCAAATACTGTTCGGATCGCTGCCGCAGGCAAGGCGCCGACAGCAGTTCAAAGTCACAAGGCTAACTTGCAATGAAGAAATGCCGTCACCTCGTCTTTGTCCTTGGCGACCAGCTCGATATTGACTCCGCTGCGCTGGCGGATATTGATGTCACGACCGATGTGGTGTTGATGGCGGAAGTGCGTGACGAGTCGACCCACGTTTGGTCGGCCAAACCCCGCACGGCATTTTTCTTTGCAGCAATGCGGCACTTTGCGGGTGAATTGCATAAGAAGAAAATCGTACTCGACTACCGGCAGATTGGCTCGCATTCCTACGCCTCGCTGGTCGAGGTGCTGGGAAGTGCGGTAAAACAATACTCGCCAGAAAAGGTGCTGATGGTCGAGCCCGGCGACTGGCGGATTGAGCAGCAACTGTTGTCCTTCGCCCACGCGCAGAACATCAATCTGGTGATGCGTGAAGATCATCACTTCATGTGTTCCCGCGCCGAGTTTGTCGATTGGGCGAAGGGCTACAAACAACTGCGTCTTGAGTACTTCTACCGCATGATGCGTAAACGTCACGACGTCATGATGGAGGGCGACGATCCGTTACAAGGGCGGTGGAATTTTGATGCGGAGAATCGCGGCGCATTCCCCAAAGGCGGCCCGACATCAGTGCCGCAAACGCTGCGCGTGCCGCCGGACGCAACCACACGCGAGGTGATTAACGATGTTCACACGCACTTTGCGGAGCACCCCGGCACGCTCGATAACTTCGCCTGGCCGGTGACACGGAAAGGCGCGCTGCGCGCGTTGAAGTTATTTGTTGATGAGCGACTTTCGAAGTTCGGCGAGTTTCAAGACGCGATGTGGACAAATGAGCCTTTTCTGTATCACGCGCATATTTCTGCGGCGCTGAATGTGAAACTGCTGAATCCGCGCGAAGTGATTTCGGCGGCGGTTGCGGCGTTTGAAGATGGACGTGCGCCGATTGAAGCCGTCGAAGGTTTTGTGCGGCAAGTGTTGGGATGGCGCGAATTCATCCGCGGCGTGTATTGGCTGGATATGCCGGGCATGCGAGAGGCGAACTTCTTCGAGCACAAACGCAAACTGCCCGCGTGGTATTGGACCGGCGACACGCAGATGAATTGTATGCGCGACACCATCGGACAGACCTTGAAGTATGGCTACGCGCATCATATTCAGCGGCTGATGGTGACGGGAATTTTTGGCTTGATGGCTGAAGTCGCACCAAAGGAAATCGAGGATTGGTATCTCGCGGTGTACATCGACGCGGTGGATTGGGTTGAGCTGCCGAACGTCGCGGGTATGGCGATCTATGCTAATGGTGGGCGGTTTACCTCGAAGCCCTATATTGCGAGCGGGCAATACATTAAACGGATGTCGAACTACTGCACCGGTTGCCGTTACAAGCCGGATGTCAAAACCGGGCCAACCGCGTGTCCGGTCACGACGCTGTATTGGTACTTCCTCGATAAACACGAAAAGATGTTGGTCAGTAATCCGCGCACGTCACTGATGGCAAAAAACATCACCAAGATGTCGGCGGAAGATCGCGAAGCGCTTCGTGCACAAGCGGCGATCACGCTGAAAAATCTGGATACGCTGTGATGGCAGATGTGTTTCAAGCGCCCCTTTCAGGGGTGACCCGAGTGACTGCACGCGAGTCTGCAGTCGCAAAAATCGATGCGATCAACCTCGCGCAATATGAACGGACACGCAACGCATTAAACGGCCGCGTCTCACGACTATCGCCCTATCTGACGCACGGCGTCACCAATGTGCCCGAGATCATCACACGCCTTGCCCGCCGCACCAATATTGGCTGGCAGGATAAATTCATTTTTGAGTTGGGCTGGCGCGAGTATTTTCATCATGTCTGGCGCGTGCTGGGTGACGAGATCTGGCAGGCGCAACGGCCACCACCCGCATTGGACGCGACCTATGCCGAGGTGATGCCGGAGGATGTTCTCACCGCATGCACCGGTGTGGCAATCATCGACGACCAAGTGCGCGAACTGTATCGCTCTGGCTATTTGCATAACCACGCGCGCATGTGGCTGGCGAGTTACTTGGTGCATATTCGAAAAGTCGATTGGCGCGTCGGTGCGCGGTGGATGTACACCTACTTGCTCGACGGTGATCTGGCGTCCAACACACTATCGTGGCAATGGGTCGCGGGAACGTGGACGGGTAAGCCGTATTTGTTTAATGCGGACAATGTCGAAAAATATGCGCCCGGTTTTTTACATGAAGGGACGGCCATTGACACGACCTACGAGGCGCTCGATCACATTGCGCGTACCAACACAGCAGTGATGGAGTCGCCGCAGCGGGGGGCGCAGGCGAAACTTGCTCAGCCGCCAATAGCGCCGCCAGCGATTTTTGATGCCGCATGTATTGCGCAACTTGCCGCAAAGGTTGGTTTGCGCGTGGTTGATGCTTGTCCAGCCGGAGCAAGCGTTGAATTACTGCATCCGTGGTCGTTACGCCGCACTTTACAACCGCCGGGCCAGACGTTTGGCATGATCGTGCCCGCTTTTCATGCCCAATATCCCTGGAGCAAACAGCGCTGGCAGTTTGTGCTTGAGGCGATGCGCGAGGCGTGTGATGGCGTTTGGGTGGTTGCTGACGCTCTGCCACGGGCACTTTCGGGCTGCAGTGTTGTCGAAACGCTGAATCCGTACTACGCCTCACTGATTGTGGATCTCGGCGCGTACGGGGCAACCATCCACGCACCACCTCGTGCGTTTATCGACCCCGAGCGGCTACAGCGCTCGTTTTCATCCTTCTGGCATCGTGCCAACAAAGAGAAATTCCCCCTATGAATATCGTTATTACCGGCGCAACAGGCGCTATTGGTTCGGCGCTTGCGGCAATCTTGCACGCTCGCGGTGAAACGCTGTTGTTGTGTGGTCGAGATGCCGAAAAGCTCGAGGCCCTCGGCGCTTCGCTCGACGGTGCGCATCAAACCTTGGCGGCTGACTTATCGTCCGCTGATGGCGCTTCGGCATTACAACTGAAGGCCGCTGAGATCGGATGTATGACAGGCCTCGCCCATTGTGTCGGTTCTACAGTCGTGCGTCCGCTTCACCTGACATCAGAAAAAGATTGGCATGATCAAATCGCGATCAATGCCACCTCCGCGTTTCATGTGCTCAAGTGGTTTGTCGTCCAGGCAACCAAGGCGCAGCAGCCTGCGGTAGCGGTGATGACGAGTTCGGTGGTGGCCGAAGCAGGCTTCGCGAACCATGAAGCGATTGCGGCGGCTAAATGTGCTGTCGCCGGGTTGGCGTTGAGTGCGGCGGCGACCTATGCCGACAAGGGGGTGCGGGTAAATGTGGTGGCGCCTGGATTGACTCGCTCAACGCTCACGCAGCGATTCATCGCCACACCTGAGGCGGAAGCCCGTTCGGCCGCGTTGATCCCGACTAACCGGATTGCCGAGCCGGATGATGTCGCGCATGCGTTTGCCTACCTCTTGTCGCCGCACGCAGGGCATGTCACCGGGCAGGTGATTCGCGTGGACGGTGGACAAGGTGTGTTGCGGCCGTTGCCGCGGGTTGCAAAAAACTAGCTAACGCGTTGGTCGAGTAAACACGCCTATCGGCGGGCATTTCGAGAGCGTTATGCCTGGAAATGCCCGCCAATGCTAGAGTTTTCGCATCATTTGCACGCTGTCGAGCCAGCGATCAAACTTGAACCCCAGCTCGGGGAATACACCGACCGTGGTGAAGCCGCACGACTCGTGCAAGCGAATCGAGGCGAGGTTGTTGCTATCGCCAATGACCGCAATCATGCTGCGAAATCCACCCGCTCGGCACGCGTCCATTAACGCCAACAGCAACGCTTTACCGACGCCACGGCCGCTTGCCGCCGGTGAGACATAAACCGAGTTTTCAACTGTAAATCGATAACCGATTCGCGCGCGATAGCTGCTCGCATAGCTGTAACCGACCGGCACGCCGTCTAACTCCGCAACCAAGTACGGAAAACCTTTCGCCAGAATGTCGCGACGACGTGCGCCAAACTCCTCGGCACTCGGTGCTTCGTACTCCCACGATGCCGTCCCCGTCCTCACGCTTTCCGCATAGATCGGCGCGATAAGGGCAACATCTTCATCGCGAGATGGACGAATGACCAGTGCCATGCAAACTATTTTCCAGCCGGATTTGCCATCACCAAAATGCCCAACGCAGAAGACTCAGCTCCGCCACGGAAGACGCGCTGGGTGGCCTTGACGTAGTCGCTGGCCTTGGCTTGTGGAATCGACACAAACGTTTGCGGATTACGATCAACCAAGGGGAACCACGACGACTGAATTTGCACCATGATGCGGTGGCCGCGACGGAAGGTATGCAACACATCCGGTAATGCGAATTCAATCTTGTCGACTTGATTTGGCACCATCGGTGACGGTGTGACAAAACTCTTGCGGAACTTGGCGCGGAATGGCTCGCCCCGAATCAATTGTTGATAACCGGCCATTTGTATACCGGGCACCGGCACGTCACGCGGCGTGGCGCCAGCCTGCGACGCCGGATTTACGTTTGCCATATTGAGTTCGGCGGGGTACACGTCGATCAGTTTCACCACAAAGTCGCTGTCAGTACCACTGGTCGACACAAACAGCTTTGGTGTGACCGGACCGGCAATCGTAATGTCTTCTTCGAGCACATCACTCTGATAGACCAATACATCGGTGCGCGACGCGGCAAACCGCTGGTCGCCGACCATGTATTCCTGCGGAACGTTGATTGATACCGCGTTTGTATACGGAACCGGTTTGGCTGGATCACTGATGTACTCGTCAAACGCCTTAGTACCGTCTTGTGTCCAGCCGAGTTTGCCGCCGGCCTTCAGATACAACGTCTTTGCTTGTATCGCCGCTGGCGGCCACTGCGAATACTGACGCCAGACATTGGTGCCGGTTTCAAATACGTTGGCTTCGGCCACCTTCACACCCTCTTTATCCTTGAGGTGTTTTTCGAAGAACGGCACTAGGATGTTTTTGCGATACCAGTCCGCCGTCTTGAAACCAAAGTCAACGTGGCCGAGTTTTGCGCCGTCGTAACGCAACCACCCGCCGTGTGACCATGGACCCATGACGAGACTGTTGAAAATGCCTTTGTTGTTTTTGCCGATCTCGCGATAGGTCTTGAGCGGTCCGACCGGATCTTCCAGGTCATACCAACCACCAACCGTCAGAACAGCAGTCTTTACATTCTTGAGGTGCCGCGAAATATCGCGCGCTTGCCAGTATTGGTTGTAAGTGTCATTGCGCACTTGTTCGGGGAACAGTGACTTCTTGTCGCTCGACACCAATTTGATGATGTCCGCGAGCGTGCCGGCGTTAAGATAAAACTCATATGCATCCTGAGTGCCGAAGTCGAAACGAATTTGATTTTTCGGCGGCAGTGTCGGCGTGTCTTGCTGTTTGAAGCTGGTATAGAAGCCGAAGTTTGACGCCAACATAAAGGCACCGTTGTGATAACTGTCGTCGCCCATGTAGTAGTCGGTGATCGGTGCTTGAGGTGACGCAGCCTTGATGGCCGGATGGCTGTCGATGATGCTTGCTGAGACAAAAAAGCCCGGATATGAGTTACCCCACAGGCCGATACGTCCGTTGTTGTTCGGCACGTTTTTTAGCAACCACTCGGCGGTGTCGTACATGTCGGTGCTCTCGTCGACATCCTTCGGTCCCTTGACGGCTTTGTGCGGTGTCATCTCGATAAACGTACCTTCGGACATGTAACGTCCGCGCACATCTTGCGTGACAAAGATATAACCGGCCTTCAGTAGTTCTGGGGCTGGGCCCAAACGACGCGGGTATTCGTCGACACCGTACGGCGCAGCGCTATAGGGAGTGCGTTGGATCAGGAATGGATAAGTCTTCGATTGATCCTTGGGGACATAGACCGAGACAAACAGCCGCTTGCCGTCGCGCATGGGAATGCGGTGCTCGTACTTGGTGTAACTCTCGCGAATGTTGAATTCAGGCTCGGGCGCGGGTGGTGTCTGCGCGACGCAAATTGCACTCGTTGCTGCCGAGAGGAGGATGAGTACACATTGCATGATGCGTTGACGCATGGTGGTGTCCTGATTGAGTTGTACGGGGTAGATTAAATTGAAGGCCGAAGCGCGGGATCACCAAGATCCCAAAAGAGGCCTGCCATGATTTGCAGCCCCTCACGCGCGATCGGTGCCAGCATGTGTTCATTCGGCGCGTGTTGGCTGCACGCTGAATAGGAGTGGGGAATCCACACCGTCGGCAGGCCAAGTGTTTCGGCAAACACTTCATTCGGCAACGAGCCGCCGAGGTTCGGCAGAATCGCCGGCTTCTTGCCGGTGGTATTGGTAATCGACTGCACCGCGAATTGCACCCAGGGTGAATCCGGGTCAAGCCGCGTCGCATTCATGATTTCCTCGCGCGCGGCGGTGACCGCGATCCCGGTAAACCCTTCACGCGCCAAATGCCGTTCGAGTGCGGGAATGATGTCGTGCGGATCGATGCCAACGACGAACCGCAATTGGCAACGCGCCCAGGCTTTGGCAGCAATCGCATTTACTGGGAAGTCTGGGTTGCCGATTTTCATCGCCAACACCGAGAAGCTCGACCAGCCATACACGCGCTCCGCAGGTGTTAAGCCCGGCTCACCCCAATCAACATCAATCGCAGGCGCGTCATCACTCTCGCCACCGGATGGGTCGCAATCCGCCAACGCCGCGCGAACGTTGTCCGGAATACTGCTTGGCCGCCACTCTGGTACACGGATTGCACCGCGTGCATCGGTGATGCTGGCGATGGCGTGATTCAAGATGATGCCGGGGTCCGCAATGAGGCCGCCCCAGTTGCCCGAGTGATGCGCGGCCGGACGCAACGTCAGTGTTAGGTCAAAGTTAAATGAGCCGCGTGAGCCTAAAAAGATGGTCGGCCGATCCGGCGAAATACGCGGGCCATCGCTGGCAATAAAGACATCCGACGCCAGCTCAGCCTGGTGTGCACGACAAAAGTCATTGAGTCCGGGTGATCCCATTTCCTCGCCTGTCTCGATCAGCAGCTTGAGATTGAAGCCAAGCTTGCCTCTAGCGGCGAGCACGCTCTGAATCGCGCCCAAGTTAATACTGTGCTGGCCTTTGTTGTCCGCCGTGCCGCGACCGAATATTTTTTCGCCTTCGAGCGTCAGCGTCCAAGGTGAAAGTCCTTCGCGCCATTGCGGCTCAAGTCCGCGAATGACGTCACCATGACCATACGACATCACAGTCGGATACGACGCATCCTCAATGCGTGCGGCAATCAAAAACGGTCCACCGTTCTTGGGATTGTCGTATACCGTTGACGTAAACCCCAACTGATTGAGACGCGGCACCAACTCATCAGTGAGATATCCGCGCAAGGCATCGGCGCGATCGGGGTTCTGGCTTTCGGTGGGGATCGCCACGCGCCGCGCGAGGTCGCGATGAAAGTCCTGGCTGTCGAAATAGCCTTCTGCGTTTTTGATTGCCGCTTGGCGTGTCGCAGTTGTCGTCATGGCTTGGCCGCGTTGAGTCGCGCAAATCCGGCCTCGAGATCGGCCAGCAGATCGTTGACGTCCTCAAGGCCGATGCTGAATCGCACCAATTGCCCTCCGGCCCATGGGACAGCCGTCCGTGTTGGGTTCGCGGCCATCACCAAACTTTCAAACCCGCCCCATGAAAAGCCCAAACCAAAGTATTCGTAGCCATCGATCATGGCCGCGAGCTGTGCCGATGTGTGCGACGTTAACTCGACTGCAAACAGGCCCGATGCGCCGGTAAAGTCCCGCTTCCAGATGGCGTGTCCGGGGTCGCTTTCCAGTGCCGGGTATAGCACCCGTGTAACTTCGGGGCGTGACTGCATCCAGCGCGCCACGGTCATCGCCGACATGGCGTGTTGTTGCAATCGAACCCCCATGGTGCGCATGCCGCGCAGCGTGAGAAAACAATCTTCGGATGAGGCGCGTTGACCAAGCGCGTAGCAAGTGTCGCGTACCTGCGGCCAGTAGGTCTCATTGGCAATCACCAAGCCGATCAACACGTCAGAATGACCGGCGTAGTATTTGGTGGCGGGCTGAACCACGATATCCACACCGTGTGAAAACGCGTTGAACAACAATCCCGTCGCCCACGCGTTGTCCATAATCACGGCCGCGCCGTGTTTGTGCGCCACGGCGGCGATTGCCGGAATATCCTGAATCTCAAACGTGTTCGAGCTGGGGCTCTCGGTGTAGACCACGGTGGTGGTCGGCCGCATGAGGGCTTGAATGCCCGCGCCGATCAGCGGATCGTAGTAGGTCGTCTCAACGCCCATGCGTTTGAGCACGGTGTCGCAAAACCGGCGTCCCGGATCGTAACTGCCATCGGTCATCAACACGTGGTCGCCTGATTTCACGCACGAGAGAATCGCGCCGGCAACCGCCGCAAGCCCGCTCGGAAACGACATCGCGCGATATCCGCCTTCGAGTTCTGCAACGCAGTTCTCAAGCGCCAGACTGTCGGGCATGTTGAAGATGCCATAGGTGGGCACCTGCTCGCCGCGCATCTGCCGCTGCTGCGATTCATCCATGTGCGCGAGCGAATCAAACAGCACGGTTGAGGCGCGCTGCTGCGGCAGGTTCACCGTGTTGACGCGGTTTGGCGCGGAACGGCCGAGATGTGCGAGTTTGGTTTTTTTTGAGGTGGTCATGGTTAGGCTGACTTGAAGACTGATTCCATCTCGCGGCGGAACGCGACAGCCGCGTTGTTGGCGCCGACCGCAACGTGGTTCCATGTCACGGTCTCTCCCGCTGCAACATCGCGGGTGAGGGTCAGCTTGTGTGCGAGGCCAATCGGCAATGCGCTGGCGGCCATTGAATCCGTCGCCGGCATCAATTTCCCGTACACCGTGTAGCCGCCTTCACCGTCGAGCATCTCGCCGGCTTTGAGTGCACGCTTCGCTGTGGCGACACAATCGCCGCGCCAGCCGGTTGCCGCACCGGTTGCCTCACCGCGCAGCGCCGTACTGGCCACACTGATGCCGAGTTCGAGTCCTATCAAATGAAACGGTTTGTACATGCTGGAGTATTCACCGCTCGCGTCCGTGACGAGGCCGTACTCTTTGAAACAACGTCGCACGTATTCCGAGTCGGCGGCGAAGGTCACATAAACGCCCCAGCGCAAATCGCGAAAGACGGGACGGCCGTCGCGCTCGACGCTTGAGATCACTTCAACCTGACCGCGGTGGTGCAACAGACCGCCGTGTGCCTTTGGTTTCAGAATGCGCGCGAGGTCGTCAACACCACACGGCGGGAAATCCAAGCCATGCGGTGCGGGTGTGAGCCCGGTTGCGTTCGCCACGGCGGTCATTTCGATCGCACTCTTGGTGCCGTCGAGAAACGAATTAAACATCTGCGCGTTGAAATCGCCACCCGCCGCCATTTCCGGCGTGAAGCCGTAGTGGCCCCAAACGGTGTCCGGTGTTGAGGCGTGATATTCGGGCAGATATTTGGTGCCCTTGCCCGCGGCAACGACATCAAATCCCGCCGTGCGCGCCCAGTCGACCATCTCGACAATCAACGCGGGTTGGTCGCCATAGGCCAGTGAATACACAATGCCTGCCTCGGCCGCGCGTTTGGCCAGCAGCGGGCCGGCGAGCGCATCGGCTTCAACGTTCACCATCACGATGTGTTTCTTGTGTGTGCAACACGCGAGCACATGCGCGATCCCCGCCGCGGGGCTGCCGGTCGCATCGATCACCACATCGACATAAGGTGAGGCGATCAACGCCATCGCATCATCGGTGATGAACGTCGCGCCCGATTTGGACGCGGCTTCGATCGATTGCGCCGCGTACTTTTCTTTTGCCCAGCCGACCCGCGCCAGTGACTCCATCGCGCGTGCGGGGTTCAAGTCAGCGATGCCGATCACGTGAAAGCCCGGCGCACGCGGCGCTTGCGACAAAAACATCGAGCCAAACTTGCCCGCGCCGACCAACACGACGCGAACAGGTTGATTGTTGGCGGCGCGTTGCTGCAGAAGTCTATGAAGATTCATCGTCGATAGGTTTGGTAAACCCGCCTATTGGCGGGCGTTTTCAGCCAAAAATGCTTGGAAATGCTCGTCTGGAGGCGAGTTTCGGTTTTTCAAAACGCCGCTTCAGGTCGTCATGTCCTTCTCAAGCACCCTGAGAAGGTTACAAGTATCCATCTTGCCCCAACCTGCTTCCATGAGTTTGGACAACTGTTGATGCACCAGCGCGGTGGCGGGCATGGGGAGATGTTGCTTCGCGGCCGCATCAGCCACCAGACCGAAATCTTTGTGATGCAGTCGCGCCTCGATCCCCGCCGCAAAGTCGCGCGCCGCCATCTTCGGCCCCATCAATCCCAACATCTTCGAGCCCGCGAATCCGGACATAAGCGCTTCAACGACCTTATCGAGATCCACGTCGTTGACCTCCGCGTACAACATCGCTTCGGCAATGCCTTGGATAGCGACGACTTGCACAATCTGGTTGCACGCTTTGGTGACCTGACCATCGCCCGCATTGCCCATGTGAAAAATGTTTGTGCCGAGTTTTTCCAACAACGGCCGGGCTTTGGCGAGATTGTCTTCCGTGCCGCCGATCATGATGGTTAACGTCCCGGCTTCCGCCGCCTTGGTGCCACCCGAGACGGGGCAATCCATGAATTCAATTTCGCGTTCTGCCAGTTGCGCGGCGATGGCGCGTGTCGCGGTCGCATCGATGGTGGAGAAGTCACACACGATGGTGCCGGAGGCCGCGGTTTCGATCACACCACCTTCGCCTAACAGCACCGCCTCCACATCGGCCGTGGCGGTGACATTAGTGAAGACAAAATCTGCGCCCGCTGCAGCGTCCGCGGGCGAGGATGTGGCGACCGCACCGAGTGCCACATACGGTGCCATGGTCTCTTCACGACGCGCATAAACGCGTAACTGATGTCCCGCTTTGATCAGGTGGCGGCACATATTGCCGCCCATGTTTCCCAGGCCGATAAAGGCGACAGTTGCCATGGAGACGATCCTTCAATTCGTTAGAAAGATAAGTTTGCGCCGATGCAGACTCGAACCGCAAGCCTTCCTGCTCTATCATCGCGGTATGACCAACGCATCCAATACCGCGATTTTGCTGTTTGCCCACGGCTCTTCGGACCCGACGTGGGCGGCACCGTTCGAAAACATCCTTAACTGTGTCCGCGAACAGACCGCAGCGCCGGTGGCTCTTGCCTATCTTGAACGTATGCAACCCTCCTTACTCGACGCAGTCGGCACCTTAGCCGCGTGCGGTGTTGAGGAGATCACCCTCGTGCCGCTGTTTCTCGCCGTTGGCGGGCATATGCGTAAGGATTTGCCGGTGATGGTGCGGGAAGCCGAGGCGCGATACGGGGTGAAGATCGCGGTGCGGAGTACCATCGGCGAATCGCCAAGCATGGTTGCCAGCATCGCCGCTTGGGCAATTGGTCAGGCAGAATAAAAACACTAGAGTAGACGGGCGTTTTCAGCCATTTTTGCCCGAGAATGCCCGCCAAATAAGGACTTATGAAAACCATTGAATACGCTCTCACAAACGCCTCGTTTGATTACATCGAGCTCAATCATCTCCTCAAACTGACCGGCTTTGCCGATAGCGGCGGCTCGGGAGGTGCGCTGGTATCGACAGGTGTCGTCAAAGTCGATGGGCAAATTGAGCTGCGCAAGCGCAACAAAATTCGGGTGGGGCAAGTGGTCCGCATCGATGACACCGAAATCCGAGTCATTGCGAATCCTGATGGTGATGCCGCACTCGAACCGAAACCGGCGAAGGTAGCCAGCGTCGCGAAGGCGCCGGCGGGGAGTAAACCAGCACCAAAAGGCGTGGCGCAACGGCGCAGGCCGCGCGGCAACACAGCGCGCCCCAAGACGAAGTAGCCCCTGTGATGCGCCGTGGCACTTAAGGCAACCATCTTCAAAGCCGAGCTCGGCGTCTCCGACATCGACCGCGGCGTGTATGGCACGTTTCCACTCACCATCGCGCGGCATCCGTCTGAGACTGATGAGCGCATGATGGTGCGTGTATTGGCGTTCGCGTTGAATGCCCATGAGCGACTCGAATTCGGCAAAGGCATTTCGAATGAAGACGAGCCCGCACTCTGGCACCGGGATTTGACCGGCGCGGTTGAACAGTGGATCGACGTGGGCCTACCGGAAGAGCGCTTACTGCGGCGCGCGTGCGGCAAGGCGAACGAAGTCATTCTCTACACCTACGGCGGTCGCGGTGTGGATGCGTGGTGGCAAGCCAACGAACGCGACCTGAATAAGCTTGATCGCTTGTCCGTATTCAACGTGCCATCAGAGGCAAGTCGCGAGTTGGCGTTGATGGCGGCGCGCTCCATGGCGCTCAATGTGACCATCCAAGAGGGGCAGGCGTTTTTCTCAGACGAGGCAAGGGTTGTCAGCATTGAACTCCGGTCGCTAAAAGCGGTAGCATCGGCAGCGTAGTTCCGATCCCACATTGGGTCCGGCAGAGGAGTCACCATGGTTCCATCGGATACATCCACTCACGCCAGCCCGACGCGAAACGTCGGCATTTTTATTTTTCCGATTGTCGAGATTCTCGACTTCGCCGGGCCGTACGAAGTTTTCACGACTGCGTCTCGTATGGCGTTACGTGAATCGCCCGACCGTGCGCCGCCGTTTAATGTCTTCACCGTCGCCGCGACCACCGCGCCAGTGCAAGCGCGCGCCGAATTCGCGGTCCTTCCAAAACATGATTTCACCGATCACCCGCCAATTGATGTGCTGATCGTGCCGGGCGGTGTGGTTGATGCAGAAGTCGGCAATCCCGATGTCATTGCGTGGATCAAGCGCGTTGCATCGCATGCGCAGCTCGTCGCGTCGGTTTGCACCGGTGCCTTCATGTTGGCGGAAGCGGGAATGTTGTCCGGCCGCTCGGCGACCACGCATTGGGAAGACGCCGAAGACTTGGCGCGGCGTTACCCGCAGGTCAATGTCATCAACGACCGTCGCTGGGTCGATCAGGGAAGTGTGGTGACTTCAGGCGGCATCTCGGCGGGCATCGACATGAGCCTGCATTTGGTTGAGCGTTTGTCAGGCCGCGCACTTGCGCTACGAACCGCGAAGCAGATGATGTTCGATTGGGGACACGCTTAGAACCAATAGTCAGACACGCATTTTCCGTCGCGCCCAAGATCTTCAAATGTGTCCAAGCCGTCGAAGTGATCGATGGGAATAGCAGCGACCGCCCCGGGTTCGGCGAGTCTTAAATTGACAGCAGTGCGGATGCGGCCTTGGTCGTCTTTACGCAAGCCGCGCCAGAAGGCAAGGCAGCCGCAGGCGGGGCAGAAGTGAAATTCAAGCGCCGTGCCGCGTTGGTACGGCTTGGTCTCGCCGGATAACTTGATGCCTTCGTCGACGTAGTCGTACGCCCACAACACGCCGTAGCGCCGGCATGCCGTGCAGTTGCACGCCGTAGCACCGTCGGGTTGACCTTCAAACTGCCATCGAACGCCACCGCAGAGACACGATCCCTGAATCATCCTGACCTCCGTCCTATTGTTCGGCGATTCTATCGCTGAACGTGGTCCGGACATTTGATCAAGACCGCGTCCGCTCAACGACTCGAGAAGCGATACAGCGTCGTGGGAAGATCGTGCTCAATGATTTCTGACATCACAACAGGCGTGGTCGCAGCCGCGGCAATCGCGCGCGGCCAGAATTTCCCCGCCGGCAGATTCGCGGTGAAGTGGTAGACCTCCCATGTTCCGCGATGGCGATCAAACAATTCCTTTGCCATCTGTGCGGCGATTGTTGTGCCGCGGAAGCGACGCGCAACAAAAAAGTACCCGACGTTCCAATTGGCCGACGGATCTCTGACTTCCTGATCGACCACCGCGAAGCCGACGAGCTCATCGGCAAAACGAACGATGTACCGATGTACGGTCGGATTCGCCCAATAGGCTGCTTTGGGTTGCAATTGATAGCGACCATCATCACCAAACTTGACCTCACACCACTGGCTCAGGTCGTAGTTGTAGAACTGCATGAGATTCTCGATGCAGGGGAGATCCGCGGGCGTGGCGCTGATGAGGAGTGCGGTTGAATTCATGGATGTGTTCATACGAATAATGTGAGCGCCAATAAAAACGCCGACGTGATGCCGTCGGTGTTTTGTCTTGCAAGATTCACATGCGCTACCGAAGCGGCGTGACCAAATTACTTGGCCGCGAAGCTACTGGCTTTTTTCCAGCCACCTGGCGCATCACCTTTCGGTGCTGCCGCTGGCAACGCCTTGCCAACAAAACCGGGCTTTGGCGCGCTGGATTTGCTGAACGCTGGTTTGCCGAAGCTCGATTTCGAAAAGCTCGAACGCTTGTCGCCGTCTTTTGACCACGCACCGGCGTTGCCGCCTGCGTTGCTATTGCTTCGTGGCGGGCCTTTGCGGTCGAACGTCTTGCCCGGAGGCTTGCGATCAAACACTTTCTGTTTTGGCTCGAGTCCGTCGATGGTGATGACCGGAATCATTTGGGTGGTGAAGCGCTCGATCAATTTCACTTGGAAATTTTCGCGAACGTTGGCCAACGAAATTGCCACACCGCTACGACCCGCACGGCCGGTACGACCGATACGATGCACATAGTCTTCGGCCTGGCGTGGCAAGTCGAAGTTAATGACGTGTGAAATACCTTGTACGTCAATACCACGTGCAGCAACGTCTGTTGCCACCAACACGCGCAGACGGCCACGTTTTAAGTTTTCGAGAGTGCGGGTGCGGGCACCTTGTTTCATGTCGCCATGAAGTGCGCCAGCCGCGTGGCCCTGGCCGATCAAGTCAAGCGCCAAATCATCGGCGGCACGTTTGGTCGAGGTGAAGACGATCGCTTGTTGCACTTCGGTGTCGCGCAAGAGATGGTCGAGCAGGCGATTCTTGTGTGAGAGATCGTCGGCATAAAGCAAACGCTGTTCGATGTTCTCGTGGCGCGTCTTGTGGCCCGAGACGTCGATACGCACCGGGTTCTTCATCATGTTGCCGGCCATTGCCGTGATGTTGTTGTCGAGCGTGGCCGAGAATAAAAGGGTTTGACGATCGGCCGGAACCTTCGCCACAACCGCGTCGATGTCGTCTTTGAAGCCCATGTCGAGCATACGGTCGGCTTCGTCAAACACGAGCATTTGTACGCGCGACAAATCGACACGACCGGATTGCATTTGATCGAGCAAACGACCGGGGGTTGCGACAAGAATATCAACGCCCATTTTCAGCAAACGGTTTTGCAACGGATAGGGCATGCCACCAACGATGGAGACGGTGCGAACACGCTTCATCTTGCGACCGTAGGTTTCGGTCGCCTTGGTGACTTGCACCGCGAGTTCGCGAGTTGGTGTCAGCACCAATACGCGCGGGCCCGCACTTTTGTCACCTGCGGCAACTTTGTGTGGCTCAGCCAGCAACTGCAACGCGGGCAACATAAATGCTGCGGTTTTGCCGCTACCGGTTTGTGCGGAAACCAAGACGTCGCTGCCGGCGAGCACTTCCGGGATGGCGCGCATTTGCACATCGGTCGGATCGGTATAACCGGTCATGGCGATGGCTTCGAGGAGCGCTTTGTTTAGGCCGAGTGTTTCAAATTTCATTTTCAACTTTCAATCGTGATGATTCCCCACACCTTTGGCAGGGAGCATCGTTACGCGATACACAATGTTGCGAATCGCAAAAAAGGGCGCAGCAAACACCAATGCGCTCCGAAAGGAGTCACGAAGGATCACGATTGAGAGAAGCTAATCGCGGTTGATGCGCCAACACCGGCACCAACCTATATGCGATTCGAGAGAGGCGGCGTCAGAACCAAAACGCAGCCCAAAAAGAGAAAAGCGGGGCGGGGGACGATGAACGTAGGTGTTACAAAACTACAGAGGAATTACAGCGCTGTGGGATAGAAATCCTCACTTGCTGCATTGCACACCATGCATTCTACGGGGTAGTGGTACAAAAGGCCAGCAAAAACTTGTGAATCTTCAGACAGATAGCGTTTCTTGTTGAGGCGGATTGGAGTGTCGAGTAAAGGCCCTTTATTGGCGGGCGTCTTCAGCCAATTTTGCCTCAAAAACACCGTCTTTCCTCGCGGTTTGATTTTTGCGGTTGCACACAATGCGGTCGTGCAGGCAGGTGATTTTGGCGCTGGCGGTCTTTTCAAACCATGCCGGGAAAAACGCATGTACCAACGCGGCGAACGCGGCACCGAACAGCGCGCCGGCAAAACTGAGGGCGACGGCCATGTGTTGCCAGTAGGTTTCGCCAACGGTTTCTGGGTGGGCGGTAAAGAATTTGTTCATGGCCAAGCTCCTAGTGACGCATCTGTTGTGTGGCAGAGAGTGTAACGAAAGGCCGATGGAAAGAGCTTGCGGTTATTGCCGGCGGATTGCATTATTTGAGAATAATCTACTCAAAAATTAGAAGATATGGAAAAAATAACGCTGGATATTTTCGACAAGCGCATTCTTCATGCTTTGCAGGGAAACGCCATGCTGAGCTTGGCGGATCTCGCCACCGAAGCAAAACTGTCGCCGACGCCAACATGGCGACGGGTGCAGCGTTTGGAGTCGGCCGGGGTCATTGAGCGCCGGGTCGCCTTGCTCGACGCGAAAAAAATCAATCTTGGCGTGACAGTGTTTGTCGGCATCAAAACCAACCAACACAATCAGGATTGGTTGGATCGATTTGCAGCAGCGGTCGAGGAGATTCCGGAAATTGTCGAGGTCTACCGCATGAGTGGCGACATCGACTATCTGTTGCGTGTGGTCGTGCCGGACATCGCTGGGTATGACGCCGTCTACCGGCGGTTGATCAAGTCCATCGAGTTGTTTGATGTGAGTTCGAGTTTTGCCATGGAGCAGATGAAATTCACCACCGCACTGCCACTCGACTACGTTTAGAACGAGGCTTGGTACTTTTTTCCACAGCGATATTGCGCTTACGGCCACGGGTGGGCGCGGATTGTTCGGCATAATCGATTGCGCTATGTTGCCTGCTTGATGTTGATGATCCGCAAAATGCCGATGCTGCAATCCCGACTCAAACATAACCTTGCGCTAACCATCAGCGCGACCATCGTGCTCACCGCGTGCGCGCCGCTGAATCGTGTACCTGATTCAACACCCGCACCAAACGTAGAGGCCGCCGCCAACACCTCGAAGCCAACAGTGTCAGCCGCTGCGCCGAGCGCCAACGCAGCTGCACGCCCGCCAACGAATAGCCCTGCAAGTGCTGTGGTCGCAGCACCTGCACCCACACCGGCTGTGCCGATCCCGGGACCCGGCGAGCCGCGTCGTTATGCAGACGTCATCACCAAAGATGCAAAAACTTCCCGCGGCATGTTGCTTTATCACAAGGTGAAAGATCGTCACTACTTTGAGATCCCGGAGAAATTACTCGGGCGGGATTTGTTATGGTCTGCGGAAATATCCCAGGCAAGTGCCGGCGGTGGATTTAACGGGCTGCCACTCGGTTACCGTGTGCTGCGCTTCGAACGTGTAGAGAACCGCCTCTTTTTGCGCTCAGTCTCGTTTCAGAATCGCGCCATCGGCGACATCAAGGCGGCTGCTGAGGCGGTCGATCTCGCACCGATCGTGATGGCGTTTCAGATTGAAGCGGAAGGTAATGAACTGTCGACGGAACTAAGAGCTGAAGAAAAAGCCGAAATAGAAAAAGCGAAGAAGGAGAAATCCGACAAAGATGCGACGGACAAGGCGATCGCAGACAAAGAAAAGTATTTGCGTGAGTCGGCCGAAACCATTCGGGCCGCCATTGCCGCCGGGACGGGCGATGAAGCCCTAGCAAGAACAATCGCTGCGGTAGACGTAGCCAACGCGCCAAGTGCAACAAGACCCGCTAAACCGGCAACGACTGAAGTAAAAACGACCGCTGGCGACAAACCCGCAGCGCCAAGCGCCGCCGAGGTCCCGGCAAAGCGCCCACCCACCAAAGAGAAGTGGGCGGTGATTGATGCCACGCGAATCCTACTTTCGACCTCTGGTGACTTGATCGACGCCCGCAATCTGGGGCCGGCGGGTTTTGGTGGTGTTGACCCTTCGCGTAGTTTGATTGGACAAGTCAAAGTGTTTCCCACCAATGTGGAAGCGCGCTCAACACTGACGTTTGCGTCGTTCCCGATGCCAACGATGAGTGCTGCCGGTGTTCCGCAGATGCCAACCGTATCGCGCAACCCGTCGCGTACCGCAATTGTTCACTACAGTCTGGCGATGCTCCCTGAGAAACCGATGCAAGGGCGTTTTGCCGATGATCGGGTCGGTTACTTCACAGAGGCCTTCACCGAGTACGGTGGCGATCGCAGCGGCACACGCGGGCGTGAATACATCACGCGTTATCGTCTAGAGAAAAAAGACCCCGCTGCGGCGATCAGTGAACCTGTAAAGCCCATTACGGTTTACCTTGCGCAGGAGGTGCCGGAAAAATGGCGTAAGCCGCTGATGGCTGGTGTGGAAGATTGGAATGTGGCGTTTGAAGCGGCGGGATTCAAAAACGCCATTGTGGCGAGAATGGCGCCGACGAAAGAAGAGGACCCGCTGTGGGATCCGGAAGACGCGCGCTACTCAGTGATCCGCTGGGTGGCGATGCCGATTGCCAACGCGATGGGGCCGAACGTGCACGACCCGCGTTCCGGTGAAGTCATTTCGGCACACGTGATTTTCTGGCACGATCTACTGAAGTTTCTGGAGCAGCTCTACTTCGTGCAAGCGGGTGCAGCAGATAAACGCGTTGACAAACTGCCGCTGAGTGATGAAGTGATGGGAGAGCTGTTACGCTCGGTCGCAACCCATGAAATTGGCCACACACTCGGCTTGCGCCACAATCACCGTGCATCCACCGCATATTCCGTCAAGGACCTGCGGAACGCGGCGTTCGCCAATGCCAACGGGACGGTTGCATCGATCATGGCGTACGGTCGCTTTAACTCCGTGGCGCAGCCCAATGACGGCGTCACCAGTTTTGTGCCCAAGCTCGGGCCGTACGACAAATTTGCCATTGAATGGGGTTACAAACCACTCGGCGTGAAGACAGCCGATGAAGAAATTCCGATGCTCGATAAGATGGCAGCCCGCCACATGGATGAGCCTAATCTGAAGTTTGGTGGCGAAGACTTTGCCGCCTTTCTAGATCCGGAAGTGCTGGTAGAAAACATCGGCCGCGAACGAATCGAAGCAACACGACTATCCATTGCCTCGCTCGAACGCGCTGCTGCGCGCCTGATACCGGCAACCACCCGTCTTGGCGAGGACTACGAGGCCTTAGAGCAGACCTATGCGCGTTTGCTCGGCCAACGTACCGCGTACGTCAGCTCTGTCGTCAAGCTGATTGGTGGCGTGCGCGAGAACCGCTTTTTGGGCGGCCGTGGTGGAGATACATTTACCCGTACATCACCCAAGGAACAACGCGAAGCGATTCGCTTCTTGCTTGATGAGGCGCTGGTGACGCCGAAATGGTTGGTCGACCCGAAGGTGTTGAATCGAATTTCAATGGTTGACGTTGCCGCGCCGGTGGTGAATTCGCAGAAACGAATCCTTGCCGAGATGTTGCAGCCGGTGAGATTTCGTGTGCTCGAGGATGTCGAATCGCTATCACCGGGCACTGGGCTGTCTGCCTACGGTTACTTGGAGCTGGTACAAAAAAGTCTTTTTCGTGAAACGCAACAGACAAGCCCGAAAGTCGATATCTATCGGCGAGAACTGCAGCGTGAGTTTGTTGAGCACCTAAAAGCCTTCTCCGGCGAAGCGCAGCGCTTTAAAAGTTTTGGTTTCATGCTCGCAGCCTCGCAAACCGAACTGCTGGTCGATCTGCGTCCCGCTGCGTTGCAGAGCTTGAAAGACGTGAAGGCGATGCTGCTGACCGGTGAGCAGCGAGCAACCGACCGACCCACACGCCAGCATTTTGCGCAGCTGGCGCGCGACGTGGAGAAGACGCTTAAGATTCGCGGCAGCTAGACGCTTGGCAACGCAATTCCGCGTACGGCAAGGTTATCTTGCTTCATGGTCGCGGCGAGCAACTTGGAGGCTTGGTACACCGCCCGGATGGTGGGGGTGGGCACGTCAGCACGTACACCGAGCTCGACAACGGCACCCACCAGCGCGTCGATTTCGATTTCGCGGCCGGCTTCGACGTCCTGCAGCATCGAGGTCTTGTGCTTCCCAACCTTCGCCGCGCCTTCGATGCGTTTTTCGAGCGGAACACGGAAACTCGCGCCGAGTTTTTCAGCGACCGCCTGGGCCTCGCGCATCATGTTTGTCGCCAATTCACGGCCGTATTGGTTTTCACAGATATCGACGAGGGTGGCGTGGGTGAGCGCGGAGATCGGGTTGAACGTCAGGTTGCCCCATAGCTTTAGCCAAATTTCGTTGCGAATATTGTCGAGCACCGGCGCTTTTAAGCCAGACTTCACAAACACATCCGATAAATCTTTGACGCGATTACTCTGTCTGCCGTCGAGCTCGCCCAGCGGGAAACGCTCACCCTCAATATGGTGAACCATGCCCGGCGCAACCAACTCAGTGGCGGGGTAAACCACACAGCCGATGATGCGGTCGTTGGGGATGCCATCGAGGCATACACCGCGCGGGTCAACGGACTCCACGCGCGAACCGGCCAGCGCGCCGCCGTGATTCACAAAATACCAAAACGGAATGCCGTTTTGCATCGTGATGACCGTGGTTTTGGGGCCGAACAGCGGTTCAAGCTGATGGACGATCGATTCCACCTGATGCGATTTCAGCGCGAGGATTACACAATCGACATGGCCGACAGCGGCAAAACTGTCGGTGGCTTTCACGGTTTTGGCTTCGACCACGCTGCCATCGTGAAATTTGACTGTCATGCCTCGTGCGCGAATCGCGTCGAGGTTCTTCCAGCGTGCGATAAAGGTGACGTCTTCACCAGCGGCCGCGAGGCGCGCACCGACAAATCCACCGATGGCGCCCGCGCCTACGATACAAAATTTCATAACAGTTCCGAACGCGTGATTAGTATTGTTATTGAAGCATGGTGCAGCGCAACAATGCCACGCCAACGCATCGGCGTCAACTGACGCAAGTTAGCGCGAGCGGGGCTTCGTGATTGGCGAGGCTTTGCCGCTACGCCACAACAGATACACACCAAACAATACCATCGGCACACAAAGCCACTGGCCGCGTGTCATGCCCAATGCCTGAAAGCCCAAAAACACATCCGGCTCGCGTGCAAATTCAGCGAAGAAACGGAAGCCACCGTAGCCAAGTAAAAACACCGCAGAAACCGCCCCCACCGCACGAGGTTTTTTGCTGTACCACCATAGCAATAGGAACAAAAACACACCTTCTCCGAGCGCGTTGTATAGCTGCGAGGGGTGACGCGCTACCGGGTTGGCATCGAGTTGCGGAAACCACATCGCCCACGGCCAGGTGCTGGCATCGGTAATGCGCCCGGGCAATTCACCGTTGATGAAGTTGCCGATGCGCCCCGCACCCAAGCCGGTTGGCACCAGCGGGGCGATGAAGTCCGTCACTTCAAAAAAACTTCGGTTGTGTTTACGGCCCCACCACCACATCGCCACCAGCACACCCAGGAACCCGCCGTGGAAACTCATGCCGCCTTGCCAGACGTAAAGAATCTCAATTGGGTTGGCGAGGAAGTCGCCAAACTTGTAGAGCAACATGTAGCCAATACGGCCCCCGAGCACCACACCCAAGATGCCGTAAAACATGAGATCTTCAATTGACGCTGGTGTGTGGCCGAGCTCCGGCCGGCGTCTGGCGTGGGCGCGACCCAATATGACAAACAATACAAAGGCCGTCACGTACATGAGGCCGTACCACTTGATCGAGACCGGGCCTAACGAAAAGAAATTGGGGTCGAACTGGGGATGAGTGAGCATTGGAGTTGAGGCGTGAGCAGCAAATAAAAAGGCCATTGCGATTATCGCACTGGCCTTGTGACACTACTCTAAAGAAGCTTTCCTGCGCCGGGGCCCAAGTTTGCTAAACCATGGAGAACCGTGAACTTGGATCCCGGCCTCCGCCGGGATGACGTAATTTGACGAGGTGCCTCAGAAAAGTTGGGCAACCGTTGCGGATTCGTCGCGAGCGACGGGCAGGCAAGGCGGAAAGCCGCGAAAAACCGGAGTGTATGTGGTGATACATGAGGATATTGAGCGGCTTGCCAACGAAGCATCGCCGCGCGCAGCAGAATACCAACGAGTTGCCGCTAGTCCGCCTTAATATTCGCCCTCTTCACCACCTCCGCCCAACTCGTCTATTCCAGCGCAATAAGCGCGGCAAACTCTTTCGGTGTGGTGGTCACCGGCTCTGCGGCTTCCGCAGATAATCGCTCGGCGATGGCGGGCGGTTTGCCTGCCGCTACCGCCGCTTCATTCAGCTTCTTGATGATCGCCTCAGGTGCGCCGGCTGGTGCCAAGATGCCGCACCACTGCGAGGCTTCGAAACCCGGGAGCCCTTGTTCCGCAACAGTCGGTACATCTGGCAGTGCGGGAATCCGTTTTGCCGATCCGACCGCATGCGCGCACAACTTACCAGCCTAGATCTGAGGCAGTAACGGCGAAGCACCGGTGAAAGTGCCTTCGGTCAAGCCCGCCATCAAAACCACCAACATCGGTCCCGTGCCTTTGTACAGCACGTGCTGCACTTCCGCACCAGCCACCTGCGTCAGATACGCCATCGCCGAATGGCCGCAGCTACCGTTACCCGTTGAGCCGTAGTTCACGCTATTCGGCTTCGCTTTCGCCATGGCAATAAAGCCCTTCAAATCTTTCGCCGGTACTTTGTCCGGGTTCACCGCAACGATGTTCGGTACTTTTGAAAGCGGCGTGACCGGCGCAAAGTCTTTCACTGCATCGTAGGGCAACTTTGCAAACGTCGCCGGGTTCACCGCGAGCGTGCCAACGTGGCCCAAGATCAGCGTGTAACCGTCAGCCGGTTGGCCTTTGGCATCCACCATCGCGATATTGCCCGCGCCGCCGGGTTTGTTTTCCACAATGACGTTTTCCACGACGATCTTGGACATCTCCGCCGGATAAGCCAACGAGACAATCTCCGAGCTGCCTGCCGGTGCAAAGGGCACCAACAAACGAATCGGTTTATTCGGATAGGTTTGCGCCGTGGAACTAAACGCCAGCGCCGCGCTTGCAATTGCGCATACAGCCAACACCAAACGCTGCAAACGAATTCCTGTCAAAAACGTAGTTTTTTTCACCGCCTCTCCTCTTTTCTATCTATTCGTCGAAAGCGGTGCGCTTTGACCATCCGGTACAATCGAGAGCAACTTCACCCGACGTTGATCAGAACCACATGACCACACCTAAATACCGCTCATTCACCATCACTCAGGGCGTTGAGCGCGCGCCCAATCGCTCCATGCTGCGCGGCATCGGCTACGAGGACAACGATTTTTATAAGCCCTTCATCGGATTGGCCAACGGGCACAGCACCATGAACCCGTGCAACGCCGGTATTCAGCCGCTGGCCGATGCCGCCGACAAAGCCATCCGTGAAGCCGGCGGCATGCCGCAGATGTTTGGCACCATCACCGTCACCGACGGTATCTCGATGGGCACCGAAGGCATGAAGTATTCGTTGGTATCGCGTGAAGTGATTGCGGATTCGATTGAGACCGCGTGCCAATCGCAATTTATGGATGGTGTGCTCGCGATCGGCGGCTGCGATAAAAACATGCCCGGTGCCATGATCGGCATTTGTCGTATGAATATCCCGGCCATCTTTGTTTATGGCGGCACCATCAAGCCCGGCCACTACAAAGGCAAAGACCTGCAAGTGGTGAGTGTGTTTGAAGCGGTGGGTTCGTTTAACGCCGGCAAAATGAATGAAGAAGATTTTGGTTGTATCGAGCGCCACGCCATCCCCGGTGTGGGTGCCTGTGGTGGTATGTACACCGCCAACACCATGTCGTCGTCGTTCGAAGCACTCGGCATGTCGCTGCCGTATTCATCTACTATGGCCGCCGAAGATGATGAGAAAAAAGTCTCGACTGCGGAATCTGCTCGCGTGCTCGTTGAGGCCGTCAAACGCGGCCCGAATAGCGGCCTGCGGCCACGCGATATCGTGACCCGCAAATCCATTGAAAACGCCGTCTCGGTCATCATGGCCGTGGGTGGCTCAACCAACGCCGTGCTGCACTTCCTGGCGATTGCGCATGCAGCCGATGTGGAATGGACGATTGATGACTTCGAGCGTGTGCGCAAGAAGGTTGGTGTCTTTTGTGACTTAAAGCCTTCCGGTAAATATGTGGCGGTGGATTTACACAAAGCCGGTGGTGTGCCGCAGGTAATGAAGATGCTCTTGAAAGCGGGCCTCTTGTTTGGTGAGTGTATGACTATCACCGGCAAGACCATCGCCGAAACCTTGGCCGATATTCCGGATGCACCGACGGGTTACCCAAATGAAGACCAACCCGTGATTCGCCCATACGACAACCCGATGTACAAAGAAGGCCACTTGGCGATTCTGAAAGGCAACCTCGCACCCGAAGGCTGCGTGGCCAAAATCACCGGCCTCAAAAACCCCGTCATCACCGGGCCTGCGCGTGTGTTTGATTCCGAGCCGGAATTGATGGACGCCATCATGGCCGACAAGATCACACATGGCGACGTGGTGGTGCTGCGCTACGAAGGCCCGAAAGGCGGGCCCGGCATGCGCGAAATGTTGGCACCGACGTCAGCTCTCATCGGCAAAGGCTTGGGCGAGACCGTGGGCTTGATTACCGATGGCCGATTCTCAGGTGGCACATGGGGCATGGTGGTCGGGCACGTGGCACCCGAAGCATATGTGGGCGGCACCATCGGCCTCGTGCGCGAGGGCGACTCGGTGACCATCGATGCCAAGCAGCTATTGATTCAGCTGAATGTGGATGAGGCTGAAATCGCAAGACGCCGCGCCGAATGGAAAGCGCCTGCGCCGCGATACACGCGTGGCGTGCTGGGCAAATACTTTAAGTTGGTGGGAACGGCCTCGAAGGGGGCGGTGACGGATTAGGCTTGTGTAGAGTGCAGGTATGAAGAAAAAAATCCTAAAGCAGGAGCAGCCAATTTATCTTGCAGACTCTCTATTGATTGAGGGGGATGCGTTGCGCGCGCTGCAGAAACTTCCGTCTTCGAGCGTGCGATGTGCCATTACATCGCCCCCCTACTGGGGGCTGCGGGATTACGGGATCGATGGGCAAATTGGACTTGAGGCAGAGTTACAACAATTTATCAATCGGCTAGTGGCCGTGTTTTCTGAGGTGCGTCGTGTTTTGACTGATGATGGAACCTTATGGTTGAACATCGGTGATGGATACACCAGTGGAAATCGCGGTTGGCGCGCACCTGACAAGAAAAACCCTGCACGAGCGATGAGTGTTCGTCCGGATACTCCCGCTGGACTTAAGCCAAAGGATTTAATCGGCGTGCCTTGGCGGTTGGCTTTCGCGCTTCAGGCTGATGGTTGGTACTTGCGGAGCGACGTAGTTTGGAACAAGCCCAATGCCATGCCAGAAAGCGTTAAGGATCGGCCAACGAGGTCGCACGAATACCTTTTCCTGCTATCGAAATCCGAACGCTATCAATACAATCACACCGCAGTCTTAGAGCAGAACGGAAGAAATCGCCGATCAGTTTGGAACATCAATACGCAGCCCACTCCGCACGCCCATTTCGCTACCTTCCCGCCGGCTCTTGTTGAACCTTGTGTCCTTGCGTCCACTACCGACGGCGACTTTGTACTCGATCCGTTTTTTGGGTCAGGCACCGTCGGAATTGTTTGCGAGGCCCTCGGCCGACGGTATGTTGGTATCGAGCTGAACCCAGATTACGTGCAACTGGCGACGAGTAGGTTGCTATTTCAGGCGGGTCAAATTCTGAAGGTCGCGTGATGCCAAAGGCAAAGCAAAAAAACGCCAAGTTGTTCCTACTTGCGCTACCGACTCTCCAGCTGAGCTTTGCTGACGCGCTTCGAGCCGCACGAGAAAACCATCTTCAGGATGCTCTTGGGAGAACGGTCAGCGATCTTGATCTCCCGACCATCGATAGCGAGCTTGCGATCTATGCCGACAAAAAACTACTGAGTAAGCTTGCGGCGAAATCGCTTCGTGGAGAGTTGGTTTCTCCGGTACCCGTCATTTTGTTGGCCAATCCCAAACTTCTGGGCTACTACCGACTATTGCTTGGCTACAGCCAGAAGGAGTTCTACGGAACCGCGACTGGACTTGCGTCATTCAAGTCTGCGGAAGAAGGGAAAGGGTTTCGTGCAGCTGACCTAAGCCGCGTTCCTGACTTATGTACGGCTATGGGTGGCGCCGCCGCGTTTCTGATCGCAGGCTTAGATGAATCAGACATGACGCCGTCGATGTTTGACGATCTTACTCTTCTCACACTCGGCCCGCAGCTAAGGGGTGGGGCAAATGTAAAGAAGGGAGCCGAGGCTATCCTGATCGTTTTTCAGCTCATTCGTGAAATCGTCAAAGCTTCAATCGTGACCGAAAGCGCAACGCAAATTGTCTTGAAAAATTCATCGCATAGAGAAGTTTTAATTGAATTTGCCTCTGATCCTGACATCAAGATTGTCGAGAGATTGGATAGTGGCAAGCCAAGAAATGTGATTGCTATTGAAATTAAGGGCGGTACGGATGTGTCCAATATTCATAATCGAATCGGTGAAGCAGAGAAGAGTCACCAGAACGCAAAGAAAGCCGGCTTCATTGAGTGCTGGACCATCGTAAACGTGGCGGCGCTAGACGGGGATAAAGCTAAACAGGAGTCGCCAAGCACTAACCATTTTTTCGATCTTGGTGAACTGCAGAAGCCTACCTCAGCGCAGGCGACGGATTTTCGCTCGCAGCTTGTGTCCTTGGCTGGGATCAAGTTGAGTAAACGGCCATCCTCAAAGAAGTAATTAGGGGCAGAGCGCTATTGGTTCTTTCGAAAGAAGCATCTCGCGATGCCTCGCTAACCGCCATTTGTTGTGTGGCTGAATTCGAGGTCCTCATTTGAGCCTGACCGATAAGCATTCCCGCGACTCTGAAAACAACCCGCTTCGAAAGGTGATGCTGGCTTTTACGCGCAGCACGCCTCTGCTCGATGAATATGAGCTGTCCCTGTTCGCGTGGTATTTGAAGGATTCGGAGGAGCACCTAGAGAAAATCGTAGAGGAGGCAAATCAAAGGGGTCAGGGTCGAATTTTTCAACGTCAGTACATCGACCCTGGCCGTTTTCGAATTAAAGGGGTCAGGCTCGATTAATTCGCCAGATCCTAGAATCCACGGGCAGTTTCAGGCGGTTGTGCTTGGAGACGCCCACCAATAAACGAGTTTGACTAGTTGTAGCCGACATCCATATTATTACGGACGTTATCAAATTAAAGGGGCCAGGGTCGATATATTTGCGTTGCAAACACTAACAATCAGGGACAGACCACGATTGATTCTTCCTTGAAAAAGAATGGTGGTCTGCCCCCGAATGTCCTCGATAAACTAAAAGCAGTGATTCGTTGAGCTATGCTAGGGAACGTCTGATCAAGTCGGTGTAGTGGTGCAACTAGTTTAT
>JBIIYQ010000101.1:0-10191 GCA_044346745.1 Usitatibacteraceae bacterium
CATATTGACTTCGTAACTGCCCTGCTCGGGCGGCAGGCGCAGTACGTAGTTCCACTGCAGCGCATTACCACTAGCCGCGCCAGTGGCCTCACCGACGACGTCACCCGCCGTGCCGACGTAGCGGTTGCCGTCTTTGCGAATTTTCCAGATACGCTTTTCGGTCTTGCCATCCGACCACTTAAAGGACTCATCAAGCGTGCCTTCGTTGCCATTCCAGGAACAAACAATTTCGACATACATGCGCCGAACCACTTTGCCCGAACGGTCTTTCACATAACCCCACCCGTCCACTGTGCCGCTGAAGTACTGGCGAAGATCCAGCGCAGGTTTTTCCTTCGCGTAATCGAGCAGCACTGGAGTAGACGCACAGCCGCTCATCAACGCCACCAGTGCCGCCAACGAAACGGCGAACCACATTTGCCATCTTGAGAAACGTTTCATCATCACATCCTTGGAGTTCATGGGTTTGCCTGCTTGGCAAGAGGAATAGCGCCACCGGTTTTGGCGGCACTTCGGACAAAAGGTGAGTACAACAATGCCGCCGCCGCAATGGCCTTCAACACACACGGCAACAGGGCGTAAATGGCCGCGAGATAGGTGAGCGACTCGGCAGAGTTTTTACCCTGCGGTACATAACCCAACATCGCCAGTGCGGGTAACGCGATGCCGGCTGCCAGCGCCAGATTCATCTTTGTCACCAAGTTCCAAAGGCCGAAGTACGAACCTTCGTTTCTGCCATGTCCAGCGCGCTCATCGTCATCGATCACATCCGCCAAGATCGACGGCGGCAATGCGAGGTCCGCGCCCAATCCCAGCCCGGACAAAATACAGATCATGCCGAACGCCACCACGTCACCCGCACCGAGCATAAAGGCCCAGACAAACGCGACGATCGAAACCAGCATACCCACCAGCCACGCGCGGCCTTTGCCGATACGCGCTGACAACCAAACCCACAGCGGCATGCCAGCCGCGCCCGCGGCGAAATAGGCAATCAAGAAAGCGGCAGCCTGCGCCGGAGCCTTGATCACATCTTCGATGAAAAAGAGCACCAGCGTTGCGGGTATCGATGCGGCGATACCGTTAAAAACGAACACTAACAACAGGCTCTTGAAGCGTTGGTTTTTCAACGGCAACAACATATTCGAAAACGCGCCATTGCTCACCGCCGCGACACGTGCCTGTGGCGCTGGTGACAACCACACCGTCAGCGCCACCATGACCAACACAAACGGAATAAAGATCATGGCGAAGATGGCATAACCTTCGCGTGGACCGTACTGGCTCGACAACACCTGTGGCAACGCAGCCGCAAGAAACACACCGATTAACCCGAAGCCCTCGCGAAACGACACAACGCGGGTTCGTTCCACCGGGTCGTCAGAAATTTCCGCACCGTAGGCTTGATAGCTGATCTGCAACATCGAAAACGCCGTGTACACCACCAGCAGCATGGCGACCAACCACCACATCATCAGATTGGTGGACAACGCTGGGGGATTGAACAAGCCAAGCATCGACGCGGCGAGCAAGGGTGCGCCTGCAACCACCCACACAAACCGCCCCCACTTGGTGTGACGTGTGCGATCGCTCCAATAACCAAGCAGCGGGTCTTGTACCGCATCAAAAATTCGCGCTGCGAGCAGGAGTCCGCCGATGGCAGTTAAGCTGACGCCGATCACGTCCGCGTAGAACTTCGGCACATTCACGTAGATTGGCAGCGCCGCCATCGCCAGCGGGATCGAAGCGAGTGAGTACGCGATCAACCGCCAGGTACTTGTCCTAGCGTGGACAACAGGGGAAGCTGACATATCAGGAGCGACTACTTTCCACCCAACAGGCGCTCACGCAAACGCGGTTCGCTAGTCTTTTCAGACAACCAGATGCCAAAAAACGCCTTCGCAAACTCGGGGTCGGGCACTGCTGCAATAAATTTATCGCGCGAGTAAAAACGCGCCTCTTTACCCGGTACAGATACACCAACGAGCGTGTCACCTTGTTTAACGTCAGGAAACACCTTGGTCATGATTTCGGTCCAACGCTTGAGTTTCGTCTCGTCGGTGTAACCGATCTTGCGCATCTCTTCCGCACTGCGTTTGGCGATTTCAGCGCCTTTCAATCCGAGATCATATACAAGCTCTAGCGCAAAGACCTCATCATCGCGATGCGGGCGGTTTGGTGTCCATAGGCGAATGTCATACACCTTCAGACCAAAAAAACGCATCACCGCCTCGCCCCGACGGGTGAGTGCCTCATTGTCTAGCACGTCGGCACTGATCGGTGCGGGTAGACCCGCAGTTTGCCCAAACGCTATCGTTGCCGAAAGGCCAATCATCGCAACCAGCCCGGCTGTGACTTTTCGAAAGTTCAGTAGCTTCATACGCTTCCTAATCGCTTGTGTTTAGCTCTCTTGAGCATGATCTGCATCACATCAGTCCGGCCAGCCTCAAATCCCGCCTCGCAGTAACAAAGGTAGAAGCGCCATATCTGTAGAAACTTCTCGTCAAAGCCGAGCGACTTTATCTTTTCCGCTTGGGCATTGACACTTTTCAGCCAGTGACGCAGCGTCTCTGCATAGTCTTTGCCGAACATGTACGGCTCGCCTGCCTCAAGCCCCGCGTTGATCGCATCCGAAACAAAGCGATTTACAGGGGCCAACATTCCGCCCGGGAAAATGTACTCGCGAATGAAGTCGCTCGTCGCCCGGTAGCGCGGAAATGCGGCTTCATCGATGGTGATCGCCTGCACGACCGCCCTACCGCCTGGCTTCAGACGGTCATGTACGGCCTTGAAGTAAGTTGGCCAGAAGCGCTCACCAACCGCCTCAAACATTTCGATGGATACAACGTGGTCGTACTGAGTGGTCACGTCGCGATAATCGATGAACTCAAAACTCGCCTTGTGGGCGATGCCCGCGGCCGCGATGCGTGCTTTCGCAAACGCAAGTTGCTCGCGAGAGAGTGTGATGCCATGGACCTTGACGCCTCGTGTCTTCACTGCGTGTTCTGCAAACCCGCCCCACCCGCAGCCAACCTCCAGAATTGTCTCTCCGGACTGCGGATCAAGCGAGTGCAGAATTCGCTCGTACTTAGCCGTCTGCGCGACGCCGAGTGGCAGATTATGGTCGCCCGCGAATACTGCGGACGAGTAAGTCATGGTGCGATCCAGCCACAGTTGGTAGAAGTCGTTAGAGAGATCGTAGTGTGCAGATATGTTTTTCCTCGATCCGCCGCGTGTGTTGCCACGAAGCAGGTGTTTGATCCGGAAGAACAGCGCAACCAAAGGTTTGCCGTAAAACACCTTCTCCAGTGCTTGCTGGTTGAGCGCGCACAACGTCAAAAACGCGGTCAGATTCGAGGTCGACAACCGGTGGTCTCGATAACACTCGGCGAGACCGATCTCGGCAGACTTCAGTACCTGCTTTGCGACGTCCCAATCGGCAAATCGCAGATCGGCGTGTGGCCCATCATGCGCCCCCCGGAACGTCGTTGTGGTGCCTTCAGGCGAAGTGAAGGTGAGCACACCCGTATCGATGTTGCTCAACACGCGATAAAGCAGCTTGGCCGATGCGGGCAAATGCTCGGGAAGCGTTTCGTCGGCGGCGGAATAATCTTGAGTGGACATAGACGTTTGACTGCGGGTTGATGAGTTGAAGAGCCGAAAAAGTAAATGGCTGTTTGGTTACGGATAACTACGAGTGGTCTGCAAACTTGGCGGCTCGGGTTTTGCAAAAAAAGGAACACTTTTCCGCCATAACTTCCATGCTTGCCAGTGGATACGGGCGACCACACCGATGGTCATGAGCGGAAACTTCAGGAAAGTGGCGATTGCGCTGGCGCTTGTGAGCAGCTGTGGCTTGCCGTGGATGGTAGTGACGATCAATTTGTCTTCGTCCCCGTTGCCGTCAAAGTGATCAATCTGCGCAAACGCCCTTCCGGCGTCCTGCTCAAATCGAAACCGGTAGTAGCCGCGAATCTCACAAAACGGCGACACATGGAATACCTTACGGGCGATAAGCCAATCGGATGCAAGGATCGGCTCACCATTTTCATGAGCGACCAGATAATTGTGCCGCTCGCCGAATGTGTTGCTCACTTCACAAATTGCTGCGCGCATGACACCAGACTTGTCATGGCAGTAGTAGATCGAAATCGGATTAAAGACATAACCGAGCAGGCGCGGGAAGGTCTGCAACACAATCTCACCGTCGGCGACAGATAAGCCGTTTATTTCCAGCAGAGTCCTCGCCCACTGCTCAACACTCGTCCCGTCGCGCGCGCCGTAGTCTTTGCTGTGGATAGAAAGCAAATTGAATCGATTGACCGAGAACCAGCGGTTACCTACATCCGACCACCGCGATAGTGGCAGTCGCAAGAAAAACACGCCATAGGAAAATTGATGCATCTGCGGTCGCAAGCGCCGATGCATCACTTTGCCGAGGCATATTTCGGGAAGAAAGCGCATGGTGTCTACAGACCCGCAATCGAAACTGAATCGTCAACGCCTGGATAGACCGACGATAAATCGTCAGCCGCAGGCGTATTCGTCGCCCATGGCGTCTTCGCCCCCAAGGCGCGGGCAACGGCGATACCGGACATCAAACCATCTTCATGGAACCCATAACGTGTCCACGCGCCGGCAAACCAAGTGTGATTAGCGCCTTGCAGTTTACGTAGCTCACGTTTGGCACCAACACTCTCGGGTAGAAACAATGGATGGTCGTAGCTGATGGTCTTGATCACTTTCGCCGGGTCTATCGTTTGCAACGGATTCATGGTGACCATCACGGGTGAACTGAACGGCAGTGGTTGCAGTTTATTGAGCAAGTACGTCAGTGAAACGGGCGAATCATTCTGGCTCGATTGCTGTTGAAACGCCGCGTGATAGTTCCACGACGCCCACGCACGCTTTCGGTCGGGCAACAGCGCTCGGTCAGTATGCAGCACAGCGGTATTAGGGAGGTAACGAATCGCCTCCAATATGCGACGTTCGTCCGGCGTGACGTCAGCCAGCAATCCCAGCGACTCATCCGAGTGGCACGCCATCACAACATGATCAAAACTTTCCTCTCCCGCCTCTGTCTTGATCATGACACCGCTGGGCTTTCGCTCGATGGCATTGATCTTAGCATTGAGTCGGATGTCGTCGAGTTGCGCGCGTAGCTTGTCCACATAGTTGCGCGCACCGCCTTTGATCGTTCGCCACTTCGGCCGATTGTTCACCGAAATCAGCCCATGGTTTGCACAGAAGGTAATGAATGTAGCGAGCGGAAAACTGTCGATCTTTTTCGTCGGTGTGGACCAGATACAAGCGGCCATCGGGACCAAATACCAATCACGGAAGGCTCTGCCGTACCGGTGTTTATCGAGGTACTCACCAAGTGTTCCAGTCAGTGTCGTGCGGTGTTCCGCCATTTTTGAGGCTTCGCGATTGAAGCGCAGAAGATCCATCAGCATGCCAAGAAAGGCGGGCTTGAACAAATTGCTCGGCTGCGCAAAAACGGTGGAGATATCATCCGACCCGCACCACTCCAGACGACTTTGACCGGTGTTGTCCGTCAATTTGATGCCAAACGACATGTCTGACTGCGCCGTTTCGACCCCCAGATGCTGCATCATCGGGATGAAGTTTGGGTAGGTCCATTCGTTGAAGACCAGAAAGCCGGTATCCACCGGAAAATCTTTACCGTCCACGTGGATATCAATCGTGTTGGTGTGGCCTCCAAGGTAATCGTTCTTTTCAAACACCGTCACTTGCGGTGCGGACGGCAACGTCGAATGCTTGGACAAAAGCCAGGCGCACGACAAACCCGATATTCCCGCACCAACCACAGCGATCTTCATTAACGGTTCCTAACTTGCGGACGAATTCTTGACTAGATGATTTGGCAGTTTGCGCAACACGTGGCACAATCTGAATCATCACTATAGTCATTTTGTGACCAATTAGTCATAATTTGAACTTAAAAGTTCTTTCCTGGTCAATCAATTATGCTGGCAATAAAAATTCCCTTTAAAAAACAACAGTTTGAAGCGCGCGAGGAAGCGATTCTGGACGCCGTAAATCGGCTGCTGTCCGAAAAGGGCTTCGATCTCATGACCATGGACGATGTGGCTGACGCGGTGGGCGTGGCAAAAGGAAGTCTGTACAAACACTTTTCGTCGAAGGAGCGCTTGGCTGCTGCAGCCATGTCGCGGCTGCTATCGCAAACGCTTGAAGTTCTAGATGGATTTCCTGCCGAGTGGACGGCCGGTCGCCGGCTGGAAGAGATTTTGCGCTGGACACTCCAGCACCGGTTGCGCGGCGGGGTTCCTCATTTGCCTTCGACGCGCGGAGCTTTTCAGCGTGCGCTGATGATGAACTTGGAATATCTGGCGTTGGCGTTGAAAGTTAATAAACGCTTCTACGCCTTGGCAGCAGAGGCGCGCAAGAGCGGCGAAATTAGTGAACTCATCGGCGACGATGTCGTGGTCTACACTTTGTATGCGCGGTCCTGTGATCCGACCCTCGAGTTTCTGCAAAAAGCGGGCGGCCTCACTAACGATCAAATCATCGAGGCGATGGTGCAAACTACCTTCGGCGGCCTGCGCGCGCGAGCCCTACATCACCCAGTTCATTAAACTGACTCGACTGCCTGCTTAAATCGGCTTACAAAATCCTTTCGTCAACATCCAGCATTCCGGCACTTACGTGATAGCGACTAACTAAAGACACCACACTATGCTCTATCCCGACCTGTTCTCTGACCTCGAAAAATCCCGCTGGAATATGGCGAATGATATTCCTTGGAGTACGTTTGACGGCGCCAAACTAACCGATGAGCAAGCCATCACGATCAAGATGAATGCCATCACCGAATGGTCGGCGCTTCCCGCGACCGAGATGTTTCTGCGCGACAACCAACACGACAGCGACTTCTCCGCATTTATGTCCATCTGGTTCTACGAAGAACAAAAACACTCCTTGGTGTTGATGGAGTACCTCAAGCGGTTTCGTCCCGACATGGTTCCCACCGAGGAAGAATTACACGCCGTGCGTTTTCCATTCGACCCCGCACCCGCGTTGGAAACATTGATGCTGCATTTCTGCGGCGAGATTCGACTGACACAATGGTACCGACGCGCGTCCGAATGGCACACCGAGCCGGTCATCAAGAAAATCTACGAGACGATTTCCAAAGACGAAGCCCGCCATGCAGGTGCGTACATGCGCTACATGCGCCGCGCGATGGAGAAAGTTGGTGGCGAAGCCAAACTGGCCTACGCCAAAATCGGTTTGTTGATGGCAAGTGCCGGCAAAGCGGGTAAGCCACTGCACCCGACAAATCTGCATGTGAACCAATCGATGTTTCCGAATGACACCGTGCAATCGAAACTGCCCGACCCAACGTGGCT
This sequence comes from Usitatibacteraceae bacterium, assembly GCA_044346745.1. Lineage (GTDB taxonomy): Bacteria > Pseudomonadota > Gammaproteobacteria > Burkholderiales > Usitatibacteraceae > UKL13-2. The sequence continues at coordinate 7,395 of JBIIYQ010000101.1, forward strand.
TGAGCGTTGGCTCGACACACAAATTCAGTTCGACAAAGTTTGGGAGGCGCGCGTCATCAACGGCATTCTCAAGCAGCTGTCCGTCCTGTTTGATCGCACGTTTGAATCGACCGCCGATCTCAATCGCTTTCGCAAGGAATTGATTGCCGGCATGAAAACACCACCGCTGGCCCCCACCGCCGCCTAAGGCTGTTCGGCATCACAGCGTTGAGCACCACACATAGTGGCAAAATGTCGTGATGCGCCCAGAATTTGAAAACAAAATTTGCCCGCCCAGCGAGCTAGCCACACGTGTCGCCGCTCTCGCCGGCCCGGCGGTGTTTACCAACGGTGTGTTTGATGTGTTGCACCGCGGCCATGTCACCTATCTTGCGGAAGCGCGGGCATTGGGCGCGTCGCTGATCGTTGCGCTCAACAGTGACGCATCAGTCAAACGCCTCGGCAAAGGCGACGACAGGCCGATTAATCTCCTCGAAGACCGCATAGCCGTGATCGCCGCACTAGAAAGTGTTTCGTTGGTCACTTGGTTTGAGGAGGACACGCCGATTGCGCGCATTCTGGAATCACGCCCGCAGGTCTTGGCAAAAGGTGGCGATTGGACCGTCGACAAAATTGTCGGCGCGCCCGAGGTTCTCGGCTGGGGCGGCAAGGTTCACTCAATCGCGTTCCAGCATGAGCGATCCACAACAGCGATGCTCGCAAAGATTCGTGGCGGGCAAAAATGAACGCGCCCGATAAAGCAATCAATCTGATCGAACAACTGCGCTCCGCAGTTGGCACCAACGCCGTGCTCACCGAGCCCAGCGATATGGCGGGGTATCTGACCGATTGGCGCGGCAACTTCACCGGTTGTGCACTGGCTGTTGTGCGCCCTGCAAATACGGCAGAAGTGGCCGCAGTGGTAAAGATCTGCTCATCAACCGCGACACCCATCGTGCCGCAGGGCGGCAACACCGGCCAGGTCGGTGGCAGCGTGCCGGACGCCGACGGTCGGGCGATTGTGTTGTCACTGAACCGCATGAATCGTATTCGCGCCATCGATACCGATAGCGACACCATCATCGCCGAGGCGGGCGTGATTTTGCAAACGTTGCAAACCGCAGCCGACGACGTCAACCGTTTGTTTCCGTTATCGCTTGGTGCGGAAGGCAGCTGCACCATCGGCGGAAACTTGGCGACCAACGCCGGCGGCACCAACGTGCTGCGTTACGGTAACGCGCGTGACTTGGTGTTGGGACTCGAGGTCGTGACACCCAAGGGCGACATTTGGGACGGCCTCTCGGTGCTGCGCAAAGACAACACCGGCTACGACTTAAAGAATTGGTTTATCGGCTCGGAAGGCACACTCGGCATCATTACCGCCGCTTCACTCAAGCTCTATGCCAAACCACAAACACGTGCGGTAGCGTTAGTCGCTGTCGAGAATCCGGCAACGGCGGTGCAGTTGCTTACCCGTATCAAGAGCGCATTCGCCGATCGACTCGTTGGATTTGAAATCATTTCCCGCGTTTGCCTAGATTTGGTCTTGCGCCACATACCGAATACCCGCGAACCGTTTTCAACGCCACAGGCCTGGCAGGTACTCGTTGAGCTCAACGACTCACGCGTCAACGCGCCGATCGGTGAGTGGTTGGAAACCGAATTGGCGTCCTCGTTTGAAGCGGCAGAAGCCACTGACGCGGTCATCGCGACTTCCGAGGCGCAGATCAACGAGTTGTGGCGGCTGCGAGAAGAGATCTCCGAAGCGCAGCGCCTCGAAGGCAAAAACGTCAAACACGACATCTCGATTCCCATCTCCAGGATTCCGGCTTTTCTGGAAGCCTGCGATGCGGCGTTGGTAAAAGCCTTCCCCGAAATTTTTTTGGTCTGTTTCGGTCATCTGGGCGATGGCAACTTGCACTACAACTGCGGAATACCCGCGCAAGGCTTGGCGAACGCTGCCGCAATCAATAAGATTGTCTACACCCACGTCGACACATTTGGCGGCTCAATCTCAGCCGAACACGGTATTGGTCAACTCAAGCGCAATGAGTTACCGATGCACAAATCGCCGGTTGCCCTCGACCTGATGCGCGCGATGAAAGCGACCCTCGACCCGCAAAACTTGATGAACCCCGGGAAGGTGTTGTAGCCAAAACTCTAGTATCCACGGGCTTCTTCGCGGTAAATTGCCGCAAGATTCCCGTCAATACTAGCGTTTGGTGTTTGCCGTGATTGCCGTATTGGCCGGCGCAGCCGCTGGCGGTGATGTCGCCGGAGCGGCTAGCGGCGCGGCCTTGGCTTCTGGACTCGGTGCCGTCGTTGTCACAAAAGGAGCAGCACCTGCCGTTGCGCTAGGTGCGGCCGGGGCGGCCACGACCGATGCAACACCAGCCGTCGTGGTTGGCTCAGGACAATCCACGCCCTTCAACACGCTTGTCTCAAAGTCGCGCTGCATCAGCGCAACCTTGCCGATCATCACCGCGTCCGGCGCGCGAATCGTAAACACCGTTTCTTTGGTCTGCGGATTTTTTGGCGTGATGGTGATGCCCTTAACCAGACTTGCCGCTTTGGTTTCCATCTCGGCGACAACCCGTTTGGCTGCATCCTCGGTCGAGAACAAACCTAGAGACACGGTGTTGTCCGCCATGACGAGAACGTCCTTGACATTGGCCTTCTTGAGATTCGCGACCAGCGTATCAGCAGTTTTCCGGTCACGCTGAACAGGCAGCGCAACGGCAAAGCGCGTGAACTCTTCGACGTTCTTCAGAGCAAGACGCTCACCCAGGAACATCGCATCAAGTGCGGTTTGCGCACG
>JBIIYQ010000102.1:0-10179 GCA_044346745.1 Usitatibacteraceae bacterium
GCGTCCCTCGTTGTGATCGCACGACGTCTGGCTCGTATCGCTTGGTCGATGTATACCCACAACCGTGAATTCGAGCAAACGCGGTTCAAAAATGCGTTGACATAAACCATAGAATCTTTTGGCCGCAAGTTACCACGGCAAAAGTATGCCCAAAAAGGCAACGAGCTTGGGTGGAAGCACGTAACCAAGAATAAAAAGCACTACCCCTGCAACGATGACTGTCGACGCAAGTACGGCATACTCGGTCGGCGCGAGGTATGCGGCAATCCCGCCTATCGTAATTAAAACTCCGCCGTAGAACCAGAAAGCAACACGTCCGCACTTCTCCGCAACAGGGGAGATGTCGCCTTGAGTGTCTGTGCTGGAATTTGCCATGAGGTCTAACCTAGACTTCCTTGAGTCACTAACTAAATATATAAAATCAGAGCGCCCTCTGGAAGAGCAGCTTTTGGCCGAACTGCGACATAACAATTTTCTTTTGAAAGCTTGCACGAACGTCACATCATCGGAAGTCGACTATTGGCGGGCATCTCCAGCACAAAATGCCTGAAAATGCCCGCCAATAGGCGACTTTCAAATATCTAAACCACCGGCTGACTACGCCACCGCGTTACGCACCTGCTCCAGCGCCGTCGGGTCTTCAATGGTGGTGAGATCACCCGGATCGCGCGACTCACATAGCGCCTGAATCGCGCGACGCAGCAGTTTCCCCGAACGGGTCTTTGGCAACGCAGTGACAAAATGCACGCGTGCTGGTCGACCGATGGCACCGAGTTCGTGATCAACGGTGGCCATGACTTCTTTCTCATGTGCGGCAGCGTCGGCGGCGGTCGCGACTAAGCTTGTGTCTTTCACCACCGCAAAGGCCACGGGCACCTGTCCCTTCAAGCTGTCTGCAACCCCCACTACCGCAACTTCCGCGATATTCTTGTGCGCCTGTATCGCTTCTTCAATTTCACGCGTACCAAGACGATGTCCCGCAACATTGATCACGTCGTCCGTGCGGCCCATGATGTAGTAGTAACCATCGGCGTCGCGGGTCGCCCAATCAAACGTGGTGTAGACCTGCTCGTCCTTAAACATCCCGAAGTAGGTTTTGACAAATCGCTCGTCGTCGCCCCAGATGGTGGACATACATCCCGGCGGCAGTGGCGGCACAATACACAACACTCCCTTTTCGTCCGGCCCAACGGGCGCACCAGTTTCGTCGTGTTTGAGCTTGACGTTGTAGCCGTACACCGGAAAGCTCGGACTGCCAAGTTTGCGCGGTGTGTCTTCGATACCGGGCTGCGCTGACAAAATCGGCCATCCGGTTTCGGTCTGCCAGTAGTTGTCAATGACCTTTACACCGACACCCTTCTCGATCCAATCACTCGTCGGCTGATCAAGCGGCTCGCCGGCAAGATAGAGGTAACGCAGTGATGACGTGTCGTACTTGGTGAGGTAGGCCGTATCTTGCTTCTTTAGCACCCGCACCGCCGTCGGTGACGAGAACATCGCCACCACTTTGTATTGCTCCACGAGCTTCCACCAGATACCCGGATCGGGCCGAATCGGTAAGCCTTCATACATGATGGTCGTTGAGCCATTGATGAGTGGCCCGTAAACAATGTACGAGTGCCCTACCACCCAGCCGATATCAGAGGTGCAGAAGTAGGCTTCGCCAGGCTGTGTGGCATAAATGTTTGGCATCGATGCGGCAAGTGCGACGGCATAACCGCCCGTGTCACGCTGCACCCCTTTCGGTTTTCCGGTCGTGCCGCTGGTATACAAGATATACGATGGGTGGCTGGATTCGACCCATTCACACGCAACAACTTCGCCTTGGTGTCGCGGCGCCAACGCGGCGTAATCCATGTCGCGGCCGGGCAGCGTTTGTATGGATTTATCCAGATGCCGGTTAATGATCACAACGTGTTTTGGTGGATGTTGCGCCAGACTGATGGCCTCATCCGTGAGCGGCTTCAACGGGATGACCTTCCCCGCGCGGGAACCGGCGTCCGCCGTAATCATGACGCGTGGCTTGGCATCGTCGATGCGTGCAGCGAGTGATGCGGCGGCGAAGCCACCAAACACCACCGAGTGAATCGCACCAATACGCACCGTCGCCAGCATGGCAAACACCGCCTCGGGCACCATCGGCATATAGATCAAGACACGATCGCCTTTGCCTACGCCAAGCGACTTCAGGACGGCGGCAAAACAGTTCACCTCGTCCCACAGTTGCCGGTAAGTCAAGGTGCGCGTTTGTTCTACCTCGGAGGACACCCAGACCAACGCAGGTTGGTCAGGCCGCGTGGCGAGATGACGGTCGATGGCGTTGTAACAGAGATTTGTTTCGCCGCCAACAAACCACTTTGCGAATGGTGGCTCGCTGAAATCGCAGACCTGCGTAAACGGTTTCACCCAATCAATTCGCGTGGCTTGCGCCGCCCAGAACGAAGAGGCGGCGGTGATTGATGCTGAATGCGTGCTCTTGTATCTCGTCATTGTTATCCGCCGTCTTGAGGTGTTTGAAGTAACAAGTCCAAGCCGACACCGGCTGCGCGTTACTTGAACATTACCTCTTCAACCGCGTTCAGAAGGGCTTGTGAATTGGCGGGTTTGGTAAGGTACCCATTCGCGCCCATCTTTAGCCCCTTCATGATGTCCTCTAGGGTGCCAAGGCTGGACAACATAAGTACCGGCAGGGTGCGCAGACTGCCGTTTGATCGGATGCGGTTGAGAATATCAAAACCATTTGCGTCCGGCAGGAGCACATCCAGTATCACGAGATCCGGTCTGGCCTTCATTCCCACCACAATTCCCGCACGATTGGCCGCGACGATGACTTTGTAACCTTCCTTGACCAAAATGCGCTCCAATAACAACGAGGTGACTTCGTCATCTTCGACAACCAAGATGGTTGGAAGCGCGGAAGCAGGCGCGCGGCGCGGCGCATCAGGGAACAGCCGGACAAAAAACCCATTACTGGTGAGCTTCGATTCGCCAATGACCGCCTCGTCACTCAACAGTGCTACCTCCTGCGGCGTTGGTACCGGTTCCGGCACTGACGTCTTCGGATCGAGTAGCGCGGTGAAGTCAAGATCGAAGTCGTCTGAGCCTGCCATACGAGATATGCCTGTCATAAATCTGTCGATGCGACGAATCGGCGATCAATCGCTACGGCAAGATTGAACTATAGTTTAGCAAAGCGTAGGATACCTCGGTACGGTCACGCAGTATCTTGTGGCGCTTTCACTCGGTTTCCGTCAACTCGATTTCCGTCAACTTCGCGTTAAACTCGAACGACTACCCGACCTCGCATTGTGCCGGCCATCATCGCAGCCGCAGTGGCGAATGAATCCTCTAGCCGAATCTCCCGGCAGATCGAATCCAGTTTTGCGGAGTCGATCTCAGTGGCCAACCGCTGCCAAGCCGTTCTGCGCAGCGAAACAGGTGCCATCACGCTATCGATACCGGCAAGCGTAACACCGCGCAATATAAACGGTGCCACGCTGGCAGGGAAATCCATGCCTTGCGCGAGACCACAAGCCGCAACCACGCCGCCATAGCGGATTTGTGCGCATGCATTGGCGAGCGTAAATGAACCGACAGAATCCACCACCCCTGCCCAACGCTCCTTCTGCAAGGGTTTTCCCGGGGCGGAGAGTGATGCGCGGTCGATCACGTCCTTTGCCCCTAACGCCTTGAGATATGAGGCTTCGCTCAGTTTTCCGGTCGATGCCACCACGTCAAACCCACGCCCCGCCAACAGGCTAATCGCAATACTGCCCACTCCACCCGATGCGCCCGTCACCAGAATTTCGCCATTCCCCGGGGAAACACCGTGCCTTTCGAGCGCCAACAGACACAACATCGCGGTGTAGCCTGCCGTGCCAATGGCCATGGCTTGCCTAGTGGTGAGACCGACGGGCAACGGCACCAACCAGTCACCCTTAAGGTTCGCCGCCTCTGCCAAACAACCCCAGTGTGTTTCGCCAACACCAAAGCCATTCAGGATGACGCGGTCACCGATCTTCCAGGCGGGATCCCCGCTCTTCGTCACCGTGCCCGCCCCATCGATTCCCGGCACCATCGGCCATCGCCGCACGACCGGTGCGCTGTTAGTCAGGGCAAGCGCGTCCTTATAGTTGATTGTTGAGTATTCGACGGCAACTTCGACATCACCTTCTGCGGGTAGCGATGCGCGCTCGATGTCGCTAACACGTGCGGAAAAGACGTCATCGGCTTTGGAGAGCAAGATTCCACGAAATGTCGACATAGGTGCTTCCCTTCATCAAGAATGCCCGTTCGCACGCGCCCCAAACGATGCAACCCGGGGTGGCCGCTAGCTGGTCTGCAAAACCTGCGGATTGTCTGCGGATGCGTGTTTGCGCGAGAAATAATCTTTGGATTGCATCTCACGCAACCGAGACGCGGTGCGGGCAAATTCCGCTGAAACCATCATGCTGGCATCACCGGAAGTCGTTGCACCGGACGATGCATTGGCACCGCCAACACGGTCGTCAACCACCAACCACTCGGGCGCGGCGTCTGCGGAACAAATCAATTTGACACGCTGGTCATAAAAAACGTCAACCAACCAGGTAAACCGCCGCACTACGTCTGTACGGCTCTTGGCGTGGAGCTGCGGGATTCTTGAGATCAGTACCGTATGGTATTGACTGGCGATCTCTAGGTAGTCCACCTGACTGCGCGGCTTTACACATAACTCATCAAATTCAAACCAAACCACTCCCTTCGCCCGCCGAATAAAGCGCATCGGTCGATTGCCGATCATAAGGCTGCCACTGGAGACAAAGCCAGCCTTCGACATTGCCGAAAATGCCCGAGAAAGTGCCTGTTCGGCGGCGGCGTCTGCAGGCGTGTGGTAGACCGGGATCGACTCGAGGATACGCCGACGATGGTCTCGATCCCCGCCAATTTCAAGCACCTCTAGATCGCGCTTTAACAATTCGATGGCGGGGAGAAACCGCGAACGCTGCAAACCACTCGCGTAAAGATCGTCTGGCTTGTAGTTCGAAGTCATCACCAAGACCACGCCCTTCGCCGTCAACAACTCAAGCAGTCGTCCAAGGATCATCGCGTCAGCGATATCGGAAACGTGAAACTCATCGAAACACAGCAGCCGCAGCTGTTTGGCGATGGTATTGGATACTGCATCTAGCGGATCTTCTTCACCGGAATGTGCACGCAGTTCGGCATGAATCTCACGCATGAATTCGTGAAAGTGCACGCGCCGTTTGCGTTTGAGTGTGGATACATTAAAGAACGCGTCCATCATCAATGATTTACCGCGCCCCACACTTCCCCAGATGTACAGCCCACGCGGTGGTTTCTTGCCACCGCCAAAGTTGGTCACCAGTCGGTTGATTTTCCCTTGGCGATACTGACGATAGTTTTCGATTTCACCATGCAAACGGTCGAGGTGATTAAGTACTGCAATCTGCGCGGGATCGGATTCAAAATCGTGATTCTGTGAAAACTTCCAGTACCATTCCAAAGGCGAGCCGGCCTCGATATCGGCGGCCTCGCCGGTTTCACCGGAGATGTTGGGTAAGTCTTCAGTGGTCGCCTTCATGAAAAAGTTTTGGCGCGCGCTTGCGCCTAGGGCACGAAGCGCAGGTAGACGCAAATGACGGCCGATAAAACCCTAGACTTGGCGGGCGTTTCCAAGCATAAATAGCTGAAGACTCCCGTGAAACATAGGCTTTTTTCTTTGCATTTATCTGCGTTCATCTGCGTTCATCTGCGGTTGCTGCGCTGTTGTCGCTATGGTCTTCGTTATCGGTTCACCGTTTCACATCACATATTCAACGTACGTTTATCCACCGCCAGAGCTGCTTCGCGCACCGCTTCGGATAACGTAGGGTGTCCGTGAACGATCCGCGCAATATCCTCCGACGCGGCCTTAAATTCCATCGCAGTGACGAGCTCCTGAATCAACTCAGACGCATGCGCATGAATGATGTGGCCACCCAAGATGCGGTCGGTCTTTGCGTCGGCGATGATCTTTACGAACCCGCCGCCTTCACCTTGCCCGAGTGCCCGACCATTTGCCGCAAACGGGAACTGCCCGGTCTTGACTTCGACACCTTCGGCCTTCAGCTGCTGCTCGGTCTTGCCTACCCAGGCGACTTCTGGCGAGGTGTAGATAATCCAAGGGATGGTGTTGAAATCAATGTGCGGCTGCTGTCCGGCGATACGCTCGGCAACTGCAACGCCCTCATCTTCCGCCTTGTGCGCGAGCATCGGACCGCGTACAACGTCGCCGATCGCATAAACATTTGGCAGATTGGTTGCGCAGTGATCGTCAACTTCAATCATGCCGCGATCGGTCATTTTCAATCCGACATTGTTTGCACCTAATCCATCGGTGTTGGGTACACGCCCAACCGAAACGATCAGCTTGTCACACTCGAGTTTTTGCGCCAAGCCTTTGTCGTCGGTGTAGTCGATTGTGATGCCGGTCTTTTTCGTCGTGACCTTATCGATCTTCACGCCAAGCTTGATGTTGAGGCCCTGCTCCTTGGTGAAAACCTTCCATGCCTCTTTCTGCACGGATTCGTCAACAGCCGCGAGAAACGTGGGCATCGCTTCCAAAACGGTCACCTCGGCACCGAGACGTCGCCAGACACTGCCAAGCTCCAACCCAATCACACCTGCACCGATGACGCCCAATCGTTTTGGCACAGCTGCAAAAGCAAGCGCGCCTTCGTTGTCACAAATATTGATGTTGTCTACCGCAATTCCCGGCAAATGACGCGCTTTTGAACCTGTCGCGATGATGACGTGTTTGGCGGTGACCTGTTCCTTCGTCTCGCCGTTTTTGACTTCAATTGTGTAGCTCTCGCCGCCGCTTACGAAGGAGCCAAAGCCCTTGAGCCAAGTGACCTTGTTCTTGCGAAAAAGAAACTCGATACCTTTGGTCATCTTGCCAACGATCGTGTCCTTGCGCCCTTGCATCTTCGTGACGTCAACTTTCAGACCGGAAATGCTGATGCCGTGATCACCAAACTTGTGTTCAATTTTTTCGACGTTTTCAGAAGATTCCAGCAACGCTTTGGAAGGGATACAGCCAACGTTGAGGCAGGTGCCGCCAAGCGCCATTTCGCCTTTGGGGTTCTTCCATCCTTCAATGCAAGCAACACTGAAGCCCAACTGCGCGGCGCGAATGGCAGCGATGTAGCCGCCGGGGCCGGCACCAATAACAACAACGTCGAATGATTTAGACATGATGATTTCCTATAGAACGAAACGCTGAGACTGAGACCGAAACCAGTCTCATCACAGCCAAACTCTCGATACGTGAACGCCCAAGCCCGCAAAAAAGCCTGCTACTAGCGGAGAAGTACCGGACAACATAAATGGCGGATGTTTCAACAACTGGGTAAACCAAAGCGTCAGGCAAACTGCCAACCCCACCCCGACCGGTACGGCAATGATGTTGCCGACGTAGTGGCCGAGAAACTTGGCAAAAAACACCGTAAAGAATCCCGTTAACAACGCCCCGACTAGAAAAAACGCGAGCGGTGTAGCCACCCGGGTGACAAAGAAAGATGATCTAGCCTTGGCCATTGATAGACAATGTTTTGAACGGCTGCGTCAATCCATTGTGATCGCCACAGCCGCCAGACGTGTTTCCTAGATATCGAGCAACAGCCGTGCCGGATCTTCCAGCGCTTCCTTCATCGCAACAAGAGAAAGCACTGCTTCACGGCCATCGATGATGCGATGGTCGTAGCTCATCGCCAGGTAGTTCATCGGCCGGATAACAATCTGGCCGTTCTCAACCACCGGACGCTCTTTGGTCGCATGTACGCCGAGGATCGCCGACTGTGGTGGGTTGATGATCGGTGTTGACAACATCGAGCCAAACACACCACCGTTAGAAATCGAGAAGGTGCCGCCAGTCAGGTCTTCGATGGTCAACTTGCCGTCTTTAGCCTTCTGGCCGAACTCGGCGATCTTCTTTTCAATATCGGCGATCGACATCTGATCCGCGTCACGCAGAATCGGCACGACCAAACCACGTTCCGTGCCGACCGCGATGCCGATGTCGTAGTAGCCGTGGTAGACGATGTCGTTACCGTCAACCGAGGCGTTAACGACCGGGTATTTTTTCAGCGCGTGAACCGCAGCCTTCACAAAGAACGACATGAAACCGAGCTTCACACCATGTTGCTTTTCAAACTTATCTTTGTAGGTGTTACGCAGCGCCATTACCGGCCCCATGTTCACCTCGTTGAAGGTGGTGAGGATCGCGGCAGTCGATTGCGACTGCACCAAACGCTCGGCGATGCGGGCGCGTAGTCGCGACATGGGCACGCGCTGCTCGGTGCGGCCTCCCGCCGGAATAACCACGGTCGGCGCGGCAGGTTTAGCTGGCGCAGCAGCTGCCGGTGCACCGGACACCTTGTTCACAACATCTTCTTTGGTTACACGACCACCGCGGCCTGTTCCCGCGACCTCGGTCACGTTGTTTTCCGCCGCGATCTTGGCCGCTGCGGGGCTCATGGGTGCCGCAGCAGATGCTGTTGCCTTGGCCGGCGCTGCGGCAGGTGCTGCCGCCGGTGCGGCTGTGGCAGCAGGGGTGGCGGCCGCTGTCGCCGCCGCCGTGGTGTCGATTGTCGCGATTACCTCACCGGACGTTACCGTGCCTCCATCACCCTTCACAATCTTGACCAACACGCCATCGGCTGGCGCCGGCAGTTCCATGACAACCTTATCGGTTTCAATGTCGATCAAATTCTCGTCGCGCTTTACCGCCTGCCCCTCTCTCTTGTGCCAAGACACGAGTGTGGCTTCTGCAACGGATTCCGAAAGCTGGGGGATTTTGACTTCGATCTGCATTTTTAATATCCTTGTGTCGGTGCTTGCATCTTTACTGGTGTCGCGTCGAGACCAATCACGCGCGGCATACTTCGACTAATTTGGTTACTTCTTTGCCACCGTCTTGGCAGCCACGTTTTCTGCAACGTCCCAACTCAATGCTGCATCAACCAACTCTTTTTGTTGCTCGTTATGTTTCGCCAGATAACCCACTGCTGGCGACGCAGACGACGCACGCCCTGCATAACTCAACGTTTGATCACCGCGCATATTGCGCTTCAAATAGTGCTGGATGCGGTGCCACGCGCCCTGGTTCGCCGGCTCCTCTTGCGCCCACACAACTGACTTCGCCGCAGGATAGGCTGAAATTTGTTCTGCAAACTCTTCGTGCGGGAACGGATACAACTGTTCGACGCGAATCACTGCAATATCTTCGATAGCACGTTTTTCCCGCTCGGCAACGATGTCGTAGTACACCTTGCCTGAACAGACAACAACCCTCTTCACCTTCTTGGCGTTGAGTTTTGTGGTCTCGCTGATAACGACCTCAAACTTGCCGTTGGCGAGCTCTTCAAGCGAGGAAGTCGCTTCCTTCTTCCGGAGCAACGACTTCGGCATCATGACCACGAGCGGCTTACGCGCGGGCCGCAGGGCTTGGCGGCGGATCATGTGGTAGTGCTGCGCCGCCGTGGACGGCACAACAACTTGAATATTGTGTTCCGCGCATAGCTGCAAAAAGCGCTCCAAGCGAGCGGACGAGTGCTCCGGCCCCTGGCCTTCGTAACCGTGCGGCAGGAACAGACTCAGGCCACACAAACGGCCCCACTTCGACTCACCCGACGAGATGAACTGGTCAATCACAACTTGTGCACCGTTGGCGAAGTCACCAAACTGCGCCTCCCAAATCACCAGCTCAAACGGTTGTGCTGATGCGTAGCCGTATTCAAAGCCCAGAACAGCTTCTTCAGACAACAGTGAATCGATCACCAAGAAACTGCCCTGCTTTTCGGCAATGTTTTGTAGCGGCACATACGTCCCAGAATCCCACTTTTCGCGGTTTTGGTCGTGCATGACGGCATGGCGATGTGCAAACGTACCGCGTCCGCAATCCTGCCCGCTGATCCGCACCGGAACGCTGTTGGCCACTAGTGTCGCGTATGCGAGGTTTTCAGCCATACCCCAATCGAGCGGCTGCTCACCTTTGCCCATTTTGCGCCGTGCCTCAAGCAACTTTTCAACGGACATGTGGCACTTGAAGTCCGACGGGATTTGCGTGAGACGCTCGGCATATCCTTTCAACTTCTGCATCGGCACTTTTGATTCGTAGGAAGCGCGCCAGTCCTG
>JBIIYQ010000239.1:0-3027 GCA_044346745.1 Usitatibacteraceae bacterium
CGTAACGACTGGTCCTTTTGCAGGTGCGATCGATTCCCCGATGGTAATCGACGGTAACGACCTCTGGTCCGTTTCGTTTGATTCAAGAATCGGCCGCAGCATTTATTGGCTAGATCGACGCTCGGCAACGAGTGGTGCGGTGTTGAACCGATATTTCGTCGGCGAGCACATTAACGGCGTCCTGACCCAAGTCATTCTGACGGACTCATCAAACCTGCTTCTCGCGGGCAGCTTTACGCGGCTCGGTGGACTGGACCGAACATCGCTTGCGTCGATCAACAAGTCGACTGGAGCGGTAGGTTCGCTTGCACCATTGCTGCTCGGCGTCGGCAACCCTCACACGATCGTACGCATGCCTGATGGCAAGTACTTGGTTGGAGGCGAATTTATTCGCGTGAACGGCGCTCCGTTCAGTAATCTGATCCGTCTGAACAGTGACGGCTCGCACGACGCCACCTTCACAAGTGCTGTTGATGGAATGGTCTGGAACCTCACTCTTGCGGGTGGAAATGTCTATATGGGAGGTTACTTTGATACCGTAGGCGGATCACTTCTCCGTGGTGCGGCGCGATTGAACGCCACGACCTACTCGGTGGATACCAGTTGGACTCCAAATGTTGATCACAATGTGCGTCGCTTTGCAGTCGACTCAAATTACGTCTACCTCGGGGGAGACTTCTCACGAGTAAACATCACGGGCTATGACACAGCCAACCAAGGTTTTCCAATCGGAGGCACGGCGCGCCCTTGCGTTGCCCGTGTCTCGCTCTCTACAGGCGTCCTTGATAGCGCTTGGGCTCCGTCACTCGCCATCAATCCTGTCGCTGCGGCACCGTGCGTTCGCGCATTGGATGTGGCGGGCAGCCATATATATATCGGCACAGCTGGAGCACCCAAACTCCAAGTGGGTGCCAGTGTTCGCCATGTCGCCCGCGTGAACGCGACGACGGGTGCCGCTGACGTAACGTGGGATCCAAATCCTGACGGCCCAGTGCGCACTTCGGTTGTGTCCGACGATGGAAGCGCGATCTATTTTTCGGGAAGCTTCATTACCTTTGGCGGCGTCTCTACACGGGTTGCCAAGGTGCCGGTTTCTACAGGGGTGACCGACGGCTCTTTCGTTGCACAACCACCATTCGGTACGGTTTTCCAAATGGCGATCAATGCGTCTCGCTACGCGCTCGGCGGAACTACCGCTGCGTCAATGCCGCAAGTGGCGGTCGGTTCGCTCTCGGGCGGTTCACACACGGCTGGGTTCAATCCGCAACTAACCGCGAATGTCTATGGGGTTTTTGGCTTAACCCTCGCGCCTGACGACACACTTGGAATCGTTGGCGGATTTGTCGAGTCTCTCTCGGTCGAACGTGTTGGTGTTGCCGGTTTCAATTTGTCTGCGACCACGACCCTCACCATTAACGTCGCAGGGGGTGGTTCAGTCACCGGGGCGGTCAACGGGGTTGCCGGCGCAATCTCTTGTGCGGTCTCAAGCTGTAACTTGGTGTTGCCCGCAAATGCCATCGTCAAGCTATCAGGTGTTTCTGCGACTCTCGGGTTCTCGGGTTGGTCGGGTGAGTGTACCGGAGCGGGCGAATGTCGTGTTGTATTAGACGCGACGCGCATCGTTACTGCGACCTTCGCTCCCGCTGTTGCAAACCTTACGGTGCGCTTGGCTGGTGGTGGGACCGGAGCTGTTTCAAGCGCTTCCCCCAGCTTTACGACTCGTACCTTTTCAAACTTGTCGCCCGTTTCTGGAGCATCTGTTCAACTGACCGCGACACCTGATGCGGGATCAGTATTCTCTGGGTGGAGCGGCGGTGGTTGCAGCGGAATGGGTACGTGCATAGTGACCATGAGCGGTCGCACCGAAGTCGTCGCCAACTTCTCGCCCTCGCTCGCGCAACTCATCCCGTCAACCCAGCCTTCACTCACGTTACGTTCGGGCGGAACTGTAAATAGCGTCGGTGTTCAGCCTGACGGCAAAGTAGTCATCGGTGGTGTGTTCGAAACGGTCGGCGGACAAGGCCGTCAGCACCTAGCGCGACTTCATACGAGCGGCGCATTGGACAGCGGCTTCACGGTTGATACAAACGGGGAAGTCCGGGTAGTGCGCGTTGCCGCGGGCTTCATCTACGTTTTTGGGAGCTACACCTCAATCGGGGGGGTGGCGCGCAGCGGACTTGCTCGTATTTCGATCAGTAGCGGTGCAGTTGATGTGTCGTGGAATCCGAACCTCGTCCTCAATGGCGTCGCCCCGAGCTACACACTGACGGACATGGCCGTAGATCTTTCAGGGAACGTGTTCGTACTAGGCGCGCTCGGCGCTGGTGGCGTCGCATCGACCCAAGCCCAAGTTGTCCAAGTGCTTAAGCTGCGCGCTGATACCGGGGGCGTTGATCCCAATTGGGTAATGGAGCCTTTCCCTATTGGCGCGACACCTAACTGGATCGCAGTGCAGCCAAAGTTGGGCGGTGCTGTTTACATCGGCGTCACGCTGACGACAGTTGCGACCAACCAAAATATACGCGTCTACAAATATGACTCCTACTTTGGTGCGCGTGACGAAAGTTGGAATCCACCGCTGGCTGCGATTGACATGCGACACTTGGGTGTTGCCGTCAACACGGCAGGTGATGTGTACATTGGTGGGCAGTTTATTGGCGTCAATGCTCCCTTGTTGACGGGGGCGACTTCATGGGCTGCAACAAGAACGCTGGTAAAGCTTAGCGGCACCTCAGGGGCGATACCAGCGGCTTGGACGCAGTTGCCTGCGGAGCAGTTCCTCGGGCAACTTGGCGTCGCCCTAGACGCGGCCGGTGATGTTCATACCCTACGCGGCGGCCTTGAGAATGATCGCATTATTGTGACGATCAACAAATACAACGGTGTCACGGGCGCGTCACTCGCGTCCAGTGGATGGGTGACCGGCGGAAACCAAATCAGCATCGGGGGCCTCGCTACCGACGGCAACGGCGCTGTCTATATTGGCGGTGAGATTTCTTACATAGGCGCGGAGCGGGTTCTTGGAAT
>JBIIYQ010000025.1:0-31756 GCA_044346745.1 Usitatibacteraceae bacterium
CGTCATTCGACTGATGATGGCGGTATTCTCAAACGGCGCACCAAACGAGGACCACTCAAGAGCGGCCTCAAGGTCTCGGTACTTCAGGGTCGTAGGAGGAGGAGACATGTGCTTTGTGCCGCCTAACGTTTGACATGAGGGGTGCACAAAAGGCGCAGCCCTTTAGGCATCCCGGCGATGGAAGGCTTAGGCCGCTTAGCGGTGAACGATTTGAATTTCATTGCCGTCAAGATCTCGGAGCGTTGCGAGCGTTCCGCCCCAGAATTGCTTTTCTGGCAGGCCTGAGAACTCCACACCTTCTGCGGAAAGCTCCTTGTGCTTCTTGTGTACGTCAGATACTTGGAACGACAGACCGGTGAAGCGACCAACGAGCACTTGCTCTTCTTGTGGAGCATCAGCAGCGACAGACTCAACAACGAGCTCCGAGTTGCCTGCGTCGAATACGCAGTATCCGTGAGCGACGCCATCGGCTTTGATGGGAAGACCTAGTAAGTTTGAGTAAAACGTCTTGGCCTTCGCGATATCTCGAACGAAGATTCGTGCGGTGTTGAGATTCAAGTGAAGCTCCCTGAGCTGATGGAGTAGAAGGGACCAGTCTCGTTTTTCGCCGGTTCACATTGTCGCAAAATGTCGCAAAAATCGCAAAACAGATCGAGGTGGCCCCATTAATTCATTAATTGCGGTCGGCTAACGGTCGGGTTCAGGCGCGTTGCGAAGCGCAGCTGAGCAATTTCGCCTGCAATCCGTTGTTGGGCTGCCTGCTACGACGGTATCTAAAGCAATCTGATGATTTCGTCTGCGGACAACATGCTCGCAAATCCTTTGCGCAGAACTCACAACTCGGGCTCTTGCATGTCAGGGTCATCAGTCGCCGTCAGGTCGCTTCGGAATACAACGGCGGCCCGCAACAGTTCAGCCCACCTCATCGCCCGCGTCCCCCCACCATCACGATGCCAGTCGCTTGAGAGCGCCCAGTACCGACAGCTTGTTCCTGCGTGGCAATTTCAGCGTGCACTTTCACCATGTCGAGCTCAACCGAAGTCTTGACCACTTCCTGCAAAGCCGACTTCGGCAACATTCCCGCCTGGGAAAACAACACAACCTGCTCACGAAAGACCATCAAGGTCGGAATCGACCGGATATTGAACGCGTCACCGAGTTCTTGCTCTTCCTCGGTATTGATCTTCGCAAAAACGACGTCGGGGTACTCTTCAGACACCGCCTCAAATGTAGGCGCAAACGCGCGGCAAGGGCCGCACCAAGGTGCCCAAAAATCAATGATGACGGTCTTGCCGCCCTCAATGGTCGCGTTGAAATTTTCTTTTGTCAGCTCAAGTACCGCCATTTGAGTATTCCTCAGTTGTTTGGATGCCGCCGGTTGCGTACGCCAGCCGCGGGCTTAACGCGTTGCTGTCGCAAATTTTGCCACGCGCGCACCAAGATCTTCGAGACCTTTCGCCTGACGCTCATTTGCAATGGATCCATCTGCATTAAACAGCTTGTCGGCAGCCGGTACCGCAACGACCGGCAGCACAATAGAGCCAAGGTTGGAAAAAATAAACGACACATGCGGCAGCGCACGAATTGCGCCGAAGCCCCCCGCCGATGCACCAAGCAGTCCCACCACTTTCCCATCAAAAGGCATCCGACCACCGCCGGCACCAATTCCATCGGCAACAGACTGTGACAACCAATCAATCGTGTTCTTCAATAGCGGCGTAATCGACGAGTTGTACTCCGGGCTTGCCACCAACATTCCTGCCGCCGGGCGGAGCACTTCGCGTAACTGCCGCACAGACTCAGGCACACCATTGGCTTGGTGGAATTCGGCGTCATACAAAGGCATTGGGTAGTCGCGCAGATTGATCGACAGCACTTGCGCGCCTGCCTGGCGTGCACCAGCTTCGGCGAGAGACAAGGCGGCTCGATTCAAACTGCCGTGTCGGTTGCTACCTGCGAAAGCAACAACGATGGGTTGCGACATATGCTGTCCTCGATAGTTTTATGTGACAAGGCGGCTGCAGCGAAGAGGCCGCAAACCGCCCAACGATCAACGTGTTTGCTAAGTTGATTAGTCTTGTTTGATCGCTTCAATTTGGATCAGCAAACGGATGGCGTCCGGAATGCCTGGCAAGCCGTAGTTCATGTCGTATTGACTGCGCATGATGGTGGTTTCAAAGTCACCACCACATACTTCACGCTTCACAAACGGGCTCATATAGCAGTTAAAGCCGGTTCCTTTCAATGTCACCGGGTTGGTCTTGCCACGCATCGTCAACGTTCCCGCCACTTCCGTGACTTTGTCGCCGTCAAACTTAAAGCCCGTACCGACAAATTTGGCTTCCGGAAATTTCTCGGCAGCAAAAAAATTTTCGCCGGTCAAATGTTTATCAAACGCAGCGACACCCGTATTCATCGACTTCATGTCAATCGAGATTTCGGCCTTACCCGTTTTCGCTTGGCGATCAATAGTGATGGAGCCACTCTTCTTGTCGAAGCGGCCACGCGAAGTCGATGTACCGACGTGTTTTGCCTCCCACGTCACAAAGGTATGTGTCGGCTCGACCGTGTATGTCGCAGATTGCGCTTGCGCGGATTGACTTGCTGCTGAAAAACCGAGGGCGGCCGAAATGGCTGCGGCAAGTGTGATGGCTGAGAGTTTCATGAGTGTTTGTCCTTACGTTATAAAAAACAAGAGAAAAATAGGTAGTGCGATAAAGGGTACTGCGAGAAAAATCTAGAGAGGGGCAATGCCGGTGAACGCCAACTTCACGTTAACCACAACTTCGTTGGCAACCAGCGATACGTCGTTCCACTCGCCGTCACCAATTTTGAAATCAAGGCGCTTGAGGGTGAAACTGCCGACCGCCCGGGTAACGCCGGCGGACTGCGTGAGGGTCACGGGAACCACCACATTCTGCGAGATTCCTTTGATCGAAAGCTTGCCCGAAAACTCAAACTTGCCGCCGCCGATTGCCTTGACGGCAGTCGAGGTGAAATTCGCTTGCGGCGTCTTCAGCGAGTTAAACCAGCCTGGCTTCTTCAGCTCTGTTTCGGTTTCGCTATTGCCGATGTCCGCGCTAAGCAGATCCACATTGAAGTTGACTTTTGCCGCTTCGACTTTCTTCGGATCAAAGGTGACTTCAGCGTCAAACTTCTTAAACTTCCCGCCGACCGGCACGCCGAACTGTTTACTGATGAACGCAATCTCGCTTTGAGCGGGAACCACACGTTGCTGTGCATTTGCGAGATTCGGCAGGCTGACCAGCATCGCAACACTGGCAATCGCCACGACTTGTTGAATTGATGGTTGAACGAGTTTCATTTTTTATCTCCAGTCATATTGGGCAGCATGCGGCTCATCAGATTGTCATCGTCCATCAGCAGATGTTTCACAACCGCGAGGATATGTAACGCAACCACGGCGGCAAGCGCATAGGCCGCCATCCAATGCCACGGCTTTATCCACTCGGCCAGCTCGCGATCCTTGGGAACAAAATCCGGCAGCGGTATCAATCCGAACCAGACAATCGGAAATCCGGCTGCCGAGCTGTATGCCCAGCCGGTAAGCGGGACGGCAAAGAACAAAATGTAGAGCATTACGTGTGCCACGTTGGCAGCACTCGTCTGCCATTTCGGCATCGTCGGCGGCAGGGGCGGCGGTGCATGTTTGAGCCGCCATAACAAACGCAAGGCCGCAAGCGTAAGGATTGTGACGCCCGCCCACTTGTGCCAGTTGTATAACTTGATGCGTGTCGGACTCATGGTCAAACTCACCATGTAAAGACCAACCGCGAATGAGATCGTGATCATCGCTGCCATTAACCAATGGAACAATATGGCAATGCGGTCGTAACGAGGCGACATTGAATTCTCCATGTTATCTGCGTTAGCCCGTTGTCGGTCGGTTCAAAAACTCGACTTCAACTTCAACGTCCACGTCATCACCTACAAGCGGGATCAGTTTTGTCATTCCCCAGTCGCTCCGCTTTAGCGTCGTTTTCGCCGAAAAGCCGATCGCATTCGCCTGCATGAATGTGTTGTATAGCCCCCCGTTGAAGGTGACGTCCCAAACGACCGGCTTGGTTACACCGCGCATCGTCAGACCGCCTGAGAGCCGATACCGATTACCGCCGAGCGCCTCCATGCCGGAGGAACGAAAACGAATGGTCGGTTGCTTGGAGCCGTCAAACCAGTCAGCGTCCTGCAACTGCCGGTTAAATGGTGCGATTCCGGTATTGACCGACGCAGTCTCGATGGTGAACTCAACACTCGACGACGCGGCGGAGCCGGGCCGGAAGTCGAGTTTGCCGTCCATCTTGTCGAAACGCGCGGTGTATCGCGAGAGACCCATGTGCGCAACGCGCCACACAACCGACGCGTGCGCACGGTCCAGCACGTATTCACCGGCAGGTTGCTCACTAAACACTTTGTTGACGGCGAGCGCTGGCTGGGCGCCGCTAAGCTGGGACGCCAACAAAATCGCGAGACCGACACACAAGACTAGCGACGACGCCATGCCGCGACGGACGGAAAGCATCTTTGGTGTGAATCGACTCATCTCAGCCCGCCAACTGGCCCATCTGGCCATTGCGATATGCGGTCTCGGCCGCTCTTAGTTGCTCGACGGTGTTCATAACGAACGGGCCATGAAAAAGCAGCGGCCCCTCGGCCGGTGCGCCACCGAGCAGCATGACGTCCAAAGGCGTTGCACTGGTATTGCTAAAACTCACCGCACCGTCATTGCTGTCATATACAACAAGCGAGCCCACGCCTAAACGCTGTAACCCGGAAGAGAATGCGCCAGCGCCACCCATGACGTACGACGCAGCTTCAAAGCCGGATGGGACCTCAGCGAAGAACGTTTTGCCTGGCGCGACGCTGACGTGCCATAGCAAGGTTGGCATCAGTACATCGGCAGGGCCATCGTTACCTTCATAGCTGCCGGCAATGACGCGCACGCTGAAGCCCGCGCGCTCAACCGTCGGGATGTCGACCGCCTCGATGCGTTGGTAGCGAGGTTCCATTAATTTTAGCGCACGAGGTAGCGTTGTCCAAAGCTGCAGGCCGTGTTGCGTCATCTCGGCTTCGTTCTCGGGTCTTGGGTACTCTGCGTGCACGATGCCGCGACCGGATGTCATCCACTGCGCGCCCAAGGGTCCCACGATGCCGCGATGCCCGGCTGAATCAAGATGCTCGTTGCGACCGGAAAGCAAGTAGGTAACGGTTTCGATCCCGGCATGTGGGTGAGGCCCGACGCCATCCTCGCCCGGCTTGACACGAAACGGGCCGAAGTGATCCAAAAATACCCACGGGCCCACCGACTGGAGGTCGCGATCAGGGAGCGCACGCTTAGCGGTAAACGTGCCTACCGGCGCGATGTGCGCTTGGATAACGCGCTTGACGCCCTTGAGTGTGGTGGTTTCCATCTGACTCCTTTTCAGCCGCCGAACTAGGCGAGATCAAAAACCAGTACCTCGGCGTGTTCGCCTTCGCAAACATCTACCGACGTCACATCAATCAACTTCAACGCGTCTCCCGCACTCAACGGTTGGCCGTTGATCACGACACGTCCGCGCGCAACATGGACGTAAGCGCGGCGTTTTGGCGCAATCGCCAGTGTCGCCGCTTCTGCGCCATCAAACAGACCTGCGTATAAGACTGCATCCGCATGAATTTTTACCGAGCCATCCCGGGCATCTGGTGATGCGACCACACGCAACTGGCCGCGTTTCTCAGCTTCCGAAAAGTGCGTTTCCTCATAGGATGGCGGTATGCCCATCTGGTTTGGCTGAATCCAGATTTGCAAGAAGTGAGTGGTTTGATCGCTCGCATGGTTGAACTCAGAATGCTGCACACCAGTACCAGCGCTCATGCGCTGCACGTCCCCGGGCCGAATGGAGGAGCCATTGCCCATGCTGTCTTTATGCGCCAACGCGCCGTCCAACACATAACTGACAATTTCCATGTCCCGATGGCCATGCGTGCCAAACCCCATGCCGGCAGCGACACGGTCTTCATTGATCACTCGCAGCGGTCCAAAATTCATGAATTTCGGGTCGTAGTAGTCCGCAAATGAAAAGCTGTGAAAACTCTTCAACCAGCCATGATCGGCATAACCTCGGTCTTGCGATTTGCGAATTTCAATCATTTTGAACATCCTTTCTATCAACAAACGCACTGCGATGAGTGCTTTTTTCTTCTGCTGAACTGCAATATGGGCTTGATCTGGCTATTCAACAAGCGGATAATTTCGACTTATATATTCAATTTATTTGAATTGTCATCCAATTAGCGGCCAGCGAACTAAATGCGCCTTTCCCTCGATGCGTTGCAGGCACTGGATGCGATTGCCCGCAACGGCTCCTTTGCCCGCGCCGCCGCAGAACTGCACCGCGTCCCTTCGGCGCTGACTTACACGATTCAACAGCTGGAAAGTGATCTTGGCTTGGCGTTGTTCGACCGCGACGGCCGGCGCGCGGTGCTTACCGCTGCCGGACACGAGTTACTAAACGAGGGCCGGATTCTGCTGAAGGCGGCTGCCGACCTTGAATGTCGCATCCAGCAGGTCGCGAAGGGCTGGGAAACAGAGTTGCGTATCGCCGTAGACACCATCACGCCTCTACATTCGCTGTTCGGCCTGATTCAGCGTTTCGAGTCGGAGCGGTCGGGTACCCGCATTCGCCTCTCCACCGAAGTATTAGGTGGCACTTGGGATGCGCTGACGACGGGGCGTGCCGACCTGATCATCGGCGCGCCGTCAGATGTTCCCTCCGGCGGCGGTTATGCCGTACTGCCGTTGGGCCCATCAAATTGGGTGTTCGCGGCGTCCCCGTCACATCCGATCGTAGAGGAGCCACAGCCACTCACTGAAGCGGTCATCACACGATACCGCGCCATCAGTGTCGCTGATTCCTCGCGCAACACGCCGCCCCGTACTGTCGGCTTAATTTCTGGACAGGACGTACTCACGGTCGCCACCATGACAGATAAGCTGGAAGCACAGATTGCAGGATTGGGCGTGGGCTACCTACCCACCCATTTGGCGGCAGCGGCGCTACGTGAGGGAAAACTCGTGGCACTGAAAGTCTTGTTCCCCCGGGCGGATGCGGGTCGCTGCGTCGCTTGGCGCGCCAACCGAACCGGGAAGGCGCTACGATGGTTTATCCATGAGTTTGAAAAACCGGAAATCGTCGACGAGATCTCTAACGCGTCATAGACCACTGATCTGAATATTCGAGCAAGATGTCAGCTATCGAAAAACACTCGAGCGTTGCTTACGTTGGTCGGTTCGCCCCGTCGCCAACTGGGCCGCTACATTTCGGCTCGCTGGTCGCCGCGCTGGCGAGTTACCTCGATGCACGCGCTCATGACGGCCGATGGCTGGTACGAATAGAGGATGTGGACGAAACCCGATGCGAAGCGGCTGTTGCCGATGAAATCTTGGCGACACTGGACGCCTTTGGCCTTAACTGGGATGGTGAGGTCTTCGTGCAGTCGCGCCGCAAAGCGCGCTACCAAGAGGTGATAGCGACGCTTGATGCAGCGGGCTATACCTACGCCTGTCATTGCTCGCGACGGGAAATCGCCGACTCCGCACTCGCGGGAATCGACGGCCCGGTTTATCCCGGGACATGTCGGCAAAAAAAACTACCCGATCAAGACGCGGCAATCAGATTCATTTCGCCGGCGGGCATCGTTGAGTTTAATGATCGGTTGCAAGGAAACCAGACTCAAAGTTTGACCGACGCTGTTGGCGATTTTGTCATTCGGCGTCGTGACGGCCTGACGGCCTACCAGCTCGCAGTGGTGGTCGACGACTTTGATAGCGGTGTGACAGACGTCGTCCGCGGTGCTGACCTGCTGGATTCGACTGCGCGCCAAATCGCCCTGCAACGGGCCTTGCGATTCGCAACTCCGCGATATCTGCATATCCCGGTCGTGGCCAATGCACAGGGCGAAAAACTCTCCAAACAAACGCTCGCCACGGCTATTTCCGCGACTGACCGGATCGCTTACCTCCAGGCGGCACTGCGGTTTCTCAACCAACCCGCCCCGCTGGATTACAGTAACCCCAAGCAGCTACTCGCCCACGCCGTGGAGCACTGGCGGCCCGAGCGGGTTTCGCGCCAACGGAGTATCGTTACGCATCACCAGAACGTTTTGCGCTAGGTCCTCCGGCATCAACGGCTGATCCCCTGCGTTTGGTCAGCCCAACTGTCCGCCGACGAATCTGTTTCCGCATTTCGTCGCGTCTGAATGGAACTTTGTCGCTCCGCGCTGCAAAGTCCGATGATCGAGAAATTAAGCCAGTCCGGCGCGATCCGGCTGGATGAACTCGCAGTCCACTGTTTTTAATGCTCTTTTCAACGCCTCTTTAGACAGTTCGAACCCAGACCCAGAAAGCGTAACCGCCATGTTCTTTCGTAAACGCTCAGCGCCAGATATGCCATCCACGTCATCGATCCAACCCCGCAAAAGGGGATGGGTGCGTGTCAGCATTGGATTCCTTGCTGTTGCCTTGGTCGGCGGCTCGTTGATCGCCTGGCGGGTCAGCTCGGCGAAAAAGGACGAGCCCAAAAAAGAAACGGAAAAGACCTACGAATTTGCCAACGGTGATCTTGCCATCTTGGCACCTGTTGAGCTGGGCCACGTTGTGCCAATTTCCGGCACCTTAAAGCCCGTATTGCAAGCCGTGGTGAAATCGAAAGTCGCCGCGGAAGTCGCAAGAGTTCATGTGCAAGAAGGTGAACGTGTCGCCGCCGGCCAGGTGCTGATTTCGCTCGATACAGCAGACTTACGCGCCCGTTACGACGCGCAGATGGCGTCAGTAGCCGAAATGAAGGCCAGGCTTGATTTGGCTGGCAAGAATGAAGCCAATAACCGTCAACTTCTACAGAAGAACTTTATTTCGCAGAATGCATTCGACGCCGTTACGAATTCTGCCGAAGTGGCCCGTGCGAACCTGAAATCTGCGGAAGCCCAAGCCGCCATCTCGCAGCGAGCCTTGAACGACGCCGCCATTCGCGCGCCGTTTAACGGCATCGTCGCCAAACGTATGGTGAACGTCGGCGAGAAGGTGTCCCCCGACATGTCGGTCGTCCAAGTTGTTGATCTGTCCCGCATGGAGCTTGAGGCGGGCGTACCGGTGAGCGAAATCCCCGGGATCAAAATTGGCCAAGAAATTTCCTTTACGGTGGATGGCTTCGCCAGCCGACAGTTTCAGGGCAAGATCGAACGGATTAATCCATCGGCTGAGGCTGGGTCACGTTCCATTTCCGTTTTCCTGTCCCTTGCCAACCCCGAACAGGCGCTCAAGGGCGGGATGTTTGCGACCGGCAAGTTAGCCGCACAGTCGCGCGGCGCGGTGAACTCCATTCCACTCGTCGCCCTGCGTGAAGAAGGTGGCCAGAGTTATGTGTTTGTCATCGAGCAAGCAAAAATCGCACGCAAACCAGTTTCTGTAGGTACACGCAACATTGATATGGGAATGGTGGAGATTCGCGATGGCCTCACCCCTGGCGCGCAAGTTGTTGCCGTGAAGATGGAAGGACTCAAGAGCGGCGCAAAAGCCATCGTGAAAGCGGAAGCCCAAGTCGGTTCATCAACGGCAGCACCAGTTACGCCAACCAACAAATCCTAAAAGTCCTTATTCCATGGGCATTTTCAGACGTTTTTGCGTTGAAATGCCCGTTTCTTCTAGGGTTTACTCTAAGCAATCGTATCAAGTTACGCACAGCGCCCGATCAGCCCCTGTTGATCGCCAAGCCAGACAGCAATCGGAGAAGTTCCATGTGGATGACTAAAGTCTCGATTAACAATCCCGTGTTTGCCACGATGGTGATGGCTGCGCTAATGGTGCTCGGTCTGTTTTCCTACAACAGACTGGCGGTCGATCAAATGCCGGATATCTCGATTCCGATCGCGGTCATTTCCACGCCATACCCGGGCGCGTCTGCGGAGGCCGTTGAACAAGACGTGGTGCGGCCGATCGAGCAGTCCGTTAACACTATCAACGGCGTGAAAACGATTCGGTCATCCTCCCAGATTGGGTTTGGCTGGGTGGTGGTCGAATTTGAACTGACTGTCGATCCGCGCGTGGCAATTCAAGACGTGCGGGACAAAGTGGCAGAGGCGCGCCGCGGCTTCAACCGCGACGTTGGCGAGCCGACGGTATCCCGCGCAAGCATGGATGACGACCAGCCGTTGATTTATCTGTCGATGCTTTCCGAAGCCCGCAGCTTGCGCGAGCTGTCCGACCTCGCCGATCAGCTCGTGGTGAAACGGTTACAAGGCGCTCCGGGTGTCGGCAATATCGAAGTGTCAGGCGACGTGGGTCGTGAACTCGCGGTCAATCTGCGGCCCGAAAAAATGGCGGCGCTTGGCATTGGCGTAAACGAAGTCATCGCCGCGATTCGCGCGGAGAACCAAAACATTTCGGCCGGCGCGCTGGTCTCTGACGTTACGGAGCGACTAGTCAGGGTGCAGGGGAAAATTCGCAGAGCTGAAGACTTTGCACGCATCATCGTTGCGCGTCGTGGTGGTGGCGGCGGCGGCGCGGGTGGCGCAACCACCGCAATAACACTTGGTCAGGTTGCGGATGTCTCGGACGCACAACGAGAAGAAACGTCCTTTTCAACTGACTCCGGCAAACGCGCAATCTCCATCCAGATCCGCAAGACCCGCGGGGCCAACACCATTGATATGGCTGACGGTGTAAAGAAGCAGGTCGCCGAACTGAAGAAATCGCTGCCCGCCGATATCAAGCTGGACATCACCTTCGACCGGTCCAAGTTCATTAAAGACGGCGTTGATAATGTCAAGACCACCATCCTCGAAGGCGCCGTCCTGACGATCTTGATCGTCTTCTTCTTTCTCCATTCGTGGCGTTCTACCGTCATCACCGGTCTCACACTGCCGATCTCCATCTTTGCGACCTTTATTGTCTTGTATGCGATGGGATTCACCATCAACTTCATGACGTTGATGGCGATGTCTCTATCCATTGGCATCTTGATTGACGATGCAATTGTGGTCCGCGAAAACATCGTTCGCCACCTTGCTATGGGCAAGTCCCATATGCAGGCTGCGTTTGAAGCGACCAATGAGATCGGGCTGGCAGTGATGGCCACCACATTCACGATTGTCGCCGTGTTCCTGCCGGTCGCATTTATGGGCGGCATCATCGGCAAATTCTTCCTGCAGTTTGGCGTCACGGTGGTAGTCGCCGTCCTTGTCTCGCTGTTCGTCTCGTTCACACTCGACCCAATGCTTTCGTCAATTTGGCACGATCCAAAATCGCGCTGGATGGACAAACAACCCATCAAGTGGTTGCTTGATCGACAAGAGTCACTGATGGACGGCTTACACAGTCGTTATGACGTTTGGTTACGCTGGTCGCTCGCCCATCGCAAGACCACGCTAGGGATTGCGGCACTTACTTTTGTCGGCTCGTTTTTTCTGTACCCGTTCATCGGTTCCGAGTTTGTGCCGGAGGAAGACAACAACTGGACGAGCGTGCAAATTCAAACACCGATCGGCTCCTCGCTCGCCTATACATCGACCAAGGCCGAACAAGTTGAGGCCGCGTTGCGCGACTTCCCCGAGATCAAACGTGTCTCGAAAACGGTCAACAAAAACAATGCCTGGTTTGAACTCCAACTTGTCGATAAAGAGACGCGTAAACGCAGCCAAAAGGAACTTGAAGATGTGATTCGCAAGCGCCTAAACCGCATCGCGGGGCTCGAAATCAATATCGGCTTCAATCGTCCTATTCAAGTTTTTGTCATGGGGCCAGACATTAAGGAACTGGATCGCGTCTCCCAGGAAGTCATGAAAAAAATGAAGGAGATCAAGGGCATCGTTGACATCGACTCTTCATTCAAGCCGACGAACCCCTCCCTTGATGTCGTGGTAAACCGCGAGCTTGCGTCGGACCTCGGCGTGTCGATGAACGAAATCGGCATCACGACCCGCGCCCTCATCGCCGGTGAACCAGTTGGACAATGGGAGGGACCAGACGGAGAGAACCACCAAGTCATGGTGCGCCTTCCACGTGGAGAACGTACCGGCATCGGCGACTTGGACAAAATATTTGTTCGTGCGAACGGTACCAACGCGGACGGTACTGCACGCATGGTGCCGCTACGTCAGGTCGCCGACTTCCAGCCAAGCGTTTCCGAGCGTCGCATCGACCGCCGCAACTTGCAGCGCCAGATTCGCATCATGGCCGGTGTTTCCAACGGCGTGAGTGTGGGCGACGCGGCGCAGGAAGTCAAAAAGATCACCGAGGCGATCGCCCTACCACCCGGCTACCGCTTTCAATTCGGCGGCTCTTCGCAAGATTTGCAGGAGTCTCTTGGATTCGCGGTCGCCGCATTGGCCCTTGGCGTGATCTTCATTTACTTCATCCTCGCCTCGCAGTTTGGCAGCTTCCTCCAACCCATTGCCATCATGGCATCACTACCGTTATCGTTGATCGGCGTATTCTTGGCGCTGATGTTGTTTGGCTCGACGCTTAACCTGTTCTCCGTGATTGGTTTCATCATGTTGATGGGCCTAGTCACCAAGAACGCGATTTTGCTGGTCGATTTCACGAACCAAGGAATTCGCGAAGGCAGAGACCGCATCGAGGCGATTCTCGCTGCCGGTCAGGTTCGTTTGCGGCCCATACTCATGACTACCACAGCCATGATCTTCGGCATGCTGCCTCTGGCTCTTGCCTTCGGTGCCGGTTCGGAGCAGCAATCGCCGATGGCGCATGCCGTGATCGGCGGCATCATCACCTCGACGATCATGACACTTGTGGTTGTGCCGGTGTTGTTTACCTACATGGATTCGCTTGGAAACCGTGCCAGCCGGTGGCTCTCGCGCAGATCGCCGAATGCGGTTCCGCCGGTGATGGCACCTCGCGCCGAACCGGAATCAGGCGCGGGCGCTTCCTTCGAACCGGTACTACAAGAAAAGTGCAACGACCTTTGAGGCCGCGCACTCGGCACCGCTAGGGCTTAACCCAGTTTGCCCGCATCAGATTGCCCGGCGCTGTTCGCGTGACCCTGTAGCTTGAGCGCAGGCCGAACCGCGAGAAGTCGCTCGCTGCGAGTGAGCGCTGACAGGTCGGCATCATGGGGGAAAACAGCGATTTGGTTACGACCGGCTTCCTTGGCGGCATACATGGCTTCGTCGGCGCGCGCGATCAACGCGCCGATGTCTTCATCTAGATCATCTCCAAGTTGGGCCACCCCGCCGCTGACTGTGACAATGATCCGGCGCTCGGACTTGCCGTCCTTTATTGCGAATGATGAATACTCAGTTGCCCCACGAATTCGTTCTGCCATGGTTGCGGCATCGCTAGTATTGGTTTGCGGCAACAACAGACAAAATTCCTCGCCACCGTACCGAACTAGGAGATCCTCTTGCCTGAGACACATCTTGGCAACCTCAACAAAGCGTTTCAAGACCTGGTCTCCGACCAGATGCCCATACTTGTCATTCACATGCTTGAAGTGATCCAGATCCAACAACACAAGCGAGAGTGGCTCGCTTGATCGGCGCGCACGCGCGATTTCCTTCTCGGCGAGATCTAGAAACGTCCGCCGATTGAACGTGCCAGTCAGGGGATCTGTTACTGCCAGCTTAGTTGCCGCCGCTTCAGCGCGATCCTTTTGCAACACGAGGAATCCAACTGAGGTCAATATGATGACCATGAAGGACAAGAAAAAGCCAGCCGCGACAAGCTTTTCCGCGGCAAGCTCTCCGCCCAACAGGCTGGGCATGACCAGCACCGGTATTGCGCGTAAGAAAAACGCAACAGCCCCCAATGAAAAGCCGACCACGAGCAGTCGCAATCCCGCAGATCGCATGCCACTGCCCAGTTGCGCGGCAATGATCGCCAAAACCACATAGGCTGTGCCAAAGAACACACCGGCAAAAATTGACAGCGTCGCCGCCGAACCAGCGGCGAGCGCAAACAAGACACTAATGAGAAGCGCCGGAAACAGCTGCCACCAACTATTCAGACGTTTACCAAAGAATTGGAATAGCGCGGCGGCCTGTAGCGAAATGAATGTGGCGAGAAGCGAATGTGCAAGCACATTGTAAAGCGCTAAGTTCGCCGTTCCGCTGATTGAAAGCAGGCTATATGCG
Source organism: Usitatibacteraceae bacterium (assembly GCA_044346745.1). Classification (GTDB taxonomy): domain Bacteria; phylum Pseudomonadota; class Gammaproteobacteria; order Burkholderiales; family Usitatibacteraceae; genus UKL13-2. The sequence continues at coordinate 14,146 of JBIIYQ010000025.1, forward strand.
ATTGCCTGCGCAAGCAAGGACGCCAACCACAACCACAAACCATCTCGCGACTCGCGCAGCGGGCTGCTGATTGCCGCGCGCAACGACACAGCGAGCAAAAGGCACGCAGTGATGTTCATCACAAGTATGGTGTGAACCTCAAACATGATCAGTCAATGATGCGATTGTGAATTTGTGAAAACACGATTGTTGGATCCGCTCCCCGATTCCGTTTCGGAGCTCGGTACTCTGTCTACGCTAGCTGATTGCATGCGTCAAAGTAGGCGGTCAGGCGGCGGTATTTGCAGATTCAACGGAAGCGCTCGGCGGAACCACTCAGGTTGCGGCCTCCCAAACCCGCAACGCGTCGCAGGTCTCTCGGACATCATGAACGCGCAGAATAGACGCGCCGTGCTGAGCGGCGATAAGAGCTGCCACGACGCTTGGAACCAGTCGATCCGCTGTATCCCGCCCCAACAGCGTCTTGAACATTGACTTACGCGATAAACCCGCAAGCACAGGTAGCCCTAGCGCCGCGAACTGCTGTAGTTCACGCAGCATCGCGAAATTGTGTTCAGGGGATTTGCCAAAGCCGAAGCCTGGGTCAACCACAATCCGACTGCGCGCAATGCCCGCCCCGATACAGGCTTCAACTCGTCCCACCAAAAACGCATGGACCTCACCAACAACATCACCGTAGAAGGGATTCACTTGCATAGTGCGCGGCTCCCCTTGCATATGCATCAGACACACGGCAGAAGCCGATGCTGCGCAAATCTCCAGCGCACCTCCCGCGAGCAGCGCATTGACGTCATTCACCATCGACACCCCCGCGCGGATCGCTTCCGCCATCACCGTCGGCTTCTGCGTGTCGATTGACAGTGGGGTATCGCCCGGCGCGAGCGCCTCGATAACCGGCATCACACGATCAAGTTCCTCCTGCAAAGAGGCGGGGGCAGCGCCGGGACGTGTGGACTCACCACCGATATCCAGAACATCTGCCCCCTCTTCAATCAACCGCAGGGCGTGCGAAACTGCCGACTCGTGAGAGAGGAACTTTCCGCCGTCCGAAAAAGAGTCGGGGGTGACATTGACGATCCCCATTACGAGCGGCCTGTCAAGCGAAAGCGAGAACCTGCCAGCTTGGATCATTGTGTCATCAGCAAGAAGAAACGGGCGGAAATCCGCCCGTCATCACATGAAAGGACAGAAACCGCTACTGTGCGCCCTCCGTAGCTGGCGGATCCTTCGCCGGCGGCTTGAGGGTTTCAGCAACACCGCCGCTGGTACTATCACCGTCGCGTTTAGACTGGAAGCGCATGGTCGAGGGCTTCGGAGGTCGAACGTCGCGCCCCTCCATGATGTCTTTGATTTGGTCGGCATCAATGGTTTCGAACTCCAGCAACGCTTTGGTCATGGCTTCGATCTTGTCGCGGTTTTCTTCAATCATTTTGCGCGCTAGCCCATACTGCTCATCGATGATGCGACGGATCTCGCCATCAACTTTGCGCTGCGTTTCTTCCGAAACACTGGTCTGGCGGGTGACCGACCGCCCCAGGAATACCTCGCCCTCGTTCTCGGCGTAGACCATCGTACCCAAGGCATCGGACATGCCATACCGTGTCACCATGTCACGCGCAATCTGTGTAGCGCGCTCAAAGTCATTGGATGCACCGGTTGTCATTTGATTCATGAACACCTCTTCCGCAATACGACCACCAAACAAGACGGCGATTCGATTCAGCAGATATTCACGATCGTAGGCGTACCGGTCTTGCTCCGGCAGTTGTACGGTCACACCCAGTGCACGGCCACGTGGAATGATGGTCACTTTGTGTACTGGGTCTGACTTCGGCAGCATGTAGCCGAGTAACGCATGTCCGGACTCATGGTAGGCCGTGTTCATCCGCTCCTCTTCAGGCATCACCATGGAACGACGCTCGGCACCCATCATGATTTTGTCTTTTGCACGCTCGAAATCTTCCATGTCAACAAGACGTTTTGCTGCACGCGCGGCGAACAGCGCCGCCTCGTTCACGAGGTTGGCAAGGTCGGCACCAGACATGCCAGGCGTGCCACGCGCAATCACCTCGGCAATCACGTCAGGCGCAATCGGCACTTTGCGCATATGGACGGTGAGAATTTGCTCACGGCCGCGAATATCGGGGAGGGGCACAACCACTTGACGATCAAAACGTCCCGGCCGCAACAACGCCGGGTCAAGCACATCTGGCCGGTTGGTGGCCGCAATCACGATCACGCCAGCGGTACCCTCAAATCCATCCATTTCCACCAAGAGCTGATTCAGTGTTTGTTCGCGTTCGTCATTGCCGCCACCAAGGCCGGCTCCACGTTGACGACCCACCGCGTCGATCTCATCGATGAAGATGATGCATGGCGCGTTTTTCTTCGCTTGCTCGAACATGTCACGGACACGTGCCGCGCCGACACCGACGAACATTTCAACAAAGTCCGAGCCGGAAATCGAGAAAAAAGGCACCTTTGCCTCGCCCGCGATTGCACGCGCCAGCAGCGTTTTGCCGGTTCCGGGCGAGCCTACCATCAGCACTCCACGTGGAATACGACCGCCGAGTTTTTGAAACTTTGATGGATCGCGGAGAAAATCGACCAACTCGCCAACTTCTTCCTTGGCTTCATCCACACCAGCCACATCCGAAAACGTAATTGGATTGGTATTCTCGTCAAGCATCCGTGCGCGGCTCTTGCCAAACGAGAAGGCTCCACCCTTGCCGCCACCCTGCATGGTGCGCATGAAATACAACCAGACGCCGATAAGCAACAGCATCGGGAACCAAGAAATGAAGATTTGCATCAAGAAGGACTGCTCTTCCGGCGCCTTGGCTTCAATCTTCACGCCGGCCCTAAGCAGATCGTCCCAAGTGAACAAGTTGCCGGGGAGATAGGTTACAAACTGTTTATTGTCGCGTGTGAATACACGGACGGTGCGGGGCCCTTCCTCGCGAACACGATCAATGTTGCCGTTCTTGGCTTCACTCATCATGACGGAATATTCCATCTGCTCGCGAGGCGTACTCTTGCCCGTAAGTTGCATGAACACCATCATCAGGACAATGCCGACAACGAGCCACACACCGATACCCTTGATCCAATTGTTATTCACTAGTCCACCTTTTATCAACCACCGCGCCTATACACGGGGCATTAATCTTACTCTTTTAGTCGATTTCGCGCCAACCCGCGTTAGGTATCGCTTCCGGGTGCTTTAGCCCCCTTGCCAGCAAATACACTTCCCGGCTTTCGTCCCGTGATGCATCCGGCTTTTTCGCTCCGACTTTGGCAAACCGTGACCGGAGCGACTTGACGAAGGGTTCAAAACCATCGCCTTGAAATACCTTGACCAAGAACGCACCGTTTGGTTTCAAGAATCGAACCGCAAACTCCAAGGCTAGCTCACCCAAGGTGTACAAACGCGCCTGGTCGGTAAGGCCCACTCCAGTTAGATTGGGGGCCATATCTGAAATGACAAGATCTACCGGCTGGTTTTGAATCGCCTCAACAACCGCGTTTAAACCCGCATCCAGCGAGAAGTCCGCTTCAATGAAATGCACCCTTTCAATCGGCTCCATTGGCAACATATCAATGGCGACCACTTTGCCATTGGTACCAATCTTTTTTATTGCCATCTGCGACCACCCACCCGGCGCGGAGCCCAAGTCGACGATGACCATTCCGGGCTTGATTAGTTTCTCAGCGTCGTCGATTTCTTGCAGTTTGTACACCGCTCGCGAACGATATCCCTCCTCATTCGCTTTCTTGACGTAAGGGTCGGACAGGTGGCGCTTAATCCAGTCACGGCTATTTTTCGGGCGGGCGTTGGACATGACTTCAAATCATCTAAGGTAGGCGCGCTCGCAAAGGCCGCAAAAAGCGCGGGAAACGCACTACAAGCGGCGCAAAACGCCGCAGCTACTTGCGCCAAAGATATACTGGCACCATGAGACCCACATTATCCTCTATCGAGCGCCAAACCCTGAAAGCACGCGCCCACATCATCGATCCGCTTGTGATCATCGGCGATCATGGCCTTTCCGCCAGCGTTATCCGGGAAGTTGATCGTACCCTAAAGGCTCACGAATTGATCAAAATTCGCGCCAACAGCGACAACCGAGAGCAACGTGCGGCGTGGATGGCGGAACTCTGTGAGGCCTTAGCAGCTGCCCCCGTACAGTCGATTGGCAAGATATTGGTGATTTGGCGGGAAAATCCAGAAAAAGCGAAAGAGCGCGCCAAGGCTGCACTCCCCCGACAAAAGCCCCGCGAACGACGACTAACCAAGCACCAAGAAGAGATGCACGCCACTGGCCAGATGAAGACTAAGCCAAAAACCACGCCGCGTGGCAAGTCCCGTTAATCGCCTCGCCTGCACTTTCGGTGCGCATCCTCCAGTAAATGCGTTAGCCCAGAGTAAATGGCGGTAGCTTTTTTTTGACCGCAACGTTCTTCAGTCTAACGTACGCCGGCAAGCCATTGCGGTATGGCGGGTAGTCCTCCCCAGCAATCAGCGGGGAAAGATAATCCCGACATTTTTGCGTGATGTGAAACCCTTCCTTCGTAATGTAGTCCCGCGGCATCTTCTTTTCGTGGTTCGCCACGTCGACGAGCGGCGCGGCGATGATTTCCCATTTGTAGGGTTTGCTCGATTTGCGCTTGATGGCGGGCATGACGCCGTTCATGCCTCTGACCGCGAATTCGACTGCAGCCTTACCAAGCGCGTACGTCTGCAAGACATCCGTTTTCGATGCAATGTGACGACCGGCACGCTGCAAGTAATCGGCAACCGCCCAGTGGTACTTTAGCTTGAGTTCCCGCTTAATCAGTTCCGCAATAGCAGGTGCGACACCACCAAGCTGGGCATGCCCAAAAGCGTCAACCAACCCTGATTCGGAGACAAATTTTCCGTCCGCGCCTTTGATGCCTTCTGACACGCCAACCGCACAGTAGCCATATCTACGTACGGTTTCATCAACCTTTGCAATGAATGCAACAGGGTCGAAAACGATTTCGGGAAACAGGATGATGTGTGGTGCATCTCCCGCAGCCTCCGCAGCCAGCCCCGTCGCAGCGGCAATCCAGCCGGCGTGACGACCCATCACCTCAAACACAAAGACTTTTGTGGAGGTCTTGGCCATCGATGCGACATCCAGCCCCGCCTCCCGCATCGACACCGCAACATACTTCGCCACCGACCCAAATCCTGGTGAGCAATCGGTGATGGGCAAATCGTTATCCACCGTCTTAGGCACATGCACGGCGATCAACGGGTAGCCCATCGAAGAGGAAAGCTGGGAAATCTTCAGACAGGTATCAGCCGAATCGCCGCCACCGTTATAGAAAAAGTAGCCGATGTTGTGCGCCTTAAAAACGTCGATCAAACGTTCATACTCACGGCGGTTCTGCTCTGGCGATTTCAGCTTGTAGCGGCAAGACCCAAACGCGCCAGCCGGCGTATACCGCAGACCGCGTATGTTTGCGATCGGCTCTTTCGACACGTCGATTAGTTCTTCCGTCAGTGCGCCTATGATGCCGTTACGACCGGCGTAGACCTTGCCAATTTTCTTCGGGTACTTGCGCGTGGTCTCGATAACCGCTTGCGCCGACACGTTGATGACCGACGTCACACCACCGGATTGGGCGTAGAACGCGTTTGGGGGCACCTTTGCTGCCATCTTGCTCTTTGGCTCTCTAACCTAGCGCCGCGATAATCGTATCACGAATATCTTCCATCTTGCCAACGCCAGATACCCGAACATACTTAGGCGCACCGGCTGAAGAGGAGTTCGCCCAAGACTCGTAATACGCAATCAGCGGTTCCGTTTGCTCGTGATAAACAGCGAGACGCTTCTTGACGGTTTCTTCTTTGTCGTCGTCACGCTGAATCAATTCCTCGCCAGTCACATCGTCCTTGTCGGCGGTTGTTGGCGGATTGAATTTGACATGGTAGACGCGTCCGGACGCAATATGCACACGCCGTCCTGACATGCGTTCAATAATCTCAGCATCATCTACCGCGATCTCGACAACATAGTCTAGCTCGACGCCGGCCGCTTTCATCGCGTCCGCCTGTGGGATGGTACGCGGGAAACCGTCGAACAGGAAACCGTTGGCGCAGTCGGCTTCTTTGATTCGCTCCTTGACCAATCCGATGATGATGTCGTCCGAAACAAGGGCACCCGAATCCATCACTTGTTTCGCCGCGATCCCTAGCGGGGAGCCTGCCTTTACCGCAGCGCGCAGCATGTCACCAGTAGAAATTTGCGGAATGCCGAAGTGCGCCTTGATGAAACCCGCTTGTGTGCCTTTGCCTGCACCCGGACCACCCAACAGGATCAATCGCATGAGCTACCTTTTCTAGTTTTATGCGGAGAAGGACAAATTTTACCGCGTTTGTCAGACGCCGGGCTTTGGCCCAATTCAGCCGATCAGAAAACGCGCCCGCACTCGTTCGAGGTCGGCAGCAGTATCCACCCCCGGCGGGATATCGCCTTGCCAGTCATGTACCGCGATCGAGTAACCGTGAAAGATGGCGCGCAACTGTTCAAGCTCTTCGATCATCTCCGCCGGGGCGGGTGCCAAACTAGCATAACGTTCTAGGAAACCTGCGCGATACGCGTAGATGCCAATGTGCCGCAGCGCCTTCGTTGAGAATGTCAGCGGTTGCGCATTGGCTGCCGCAACGGTAACCGCCTCAATTTCATCGCGCGGGAATGGAATCGGGGCGCGGCTGAAGTACTGCGCGACGCCCGCTTCGTTTCTGACGACTTTGACAACGTTCGGGTTCAGGAAGTCTGCCGCCAAGTCAATCGCGTGTGCCGCCGTTGCAATCGCAGCGCCGGCCGTTTCCCTGAGCGTACGTGCGACTGAAGCGATCAGGGCCGGTGCAATCAATGGTTCGTCACCTTGTACATTTACCACGATGGCATCGGCAACCAATCCGAGTTGCATGGCAACTTCAGCAATCCGATCTGTGCCGGAGGGATGATCCCCGCGCGTCATCAATGCCGTTATTCCGTGGGCCTTGCAGGCCATCTGTACGTCTCGATGATCGGTCGCAACGTAAACAGCACTTGCCCCGGAGGCCGCAGCCCGCTCTGCAACACGCACCACCATCGGCTTGCCGACGATGTCCGCAAGCGGCTTATTGGGCAGTCTTGTTGATCCAACCCGCGCCGGAATAATGCAGATGAATTCTGGCATTATGATTTCCGCTCTTCGTCGGCGCCAAGTTCACGCGCCTCATCCACGAGCATGATCGGAATGCCATCACAGATAGGATACGCCAAGCGTGCAGACCACGAAATCAGCTCCTGCCCGTCGGCCGAAACCGTCAGCGGCCCTTTGGTCAACGGGCATATCAGTATTTCCAACAATTTCGGATCAATTGACATGGGGAATTTTCTTCAACACAAATTCGAAAAAAGCATCGGGAAGTTTGGCATCCACTCGCATCGACCATAACCTGTTGTCGATTGCGGCAAACTCACGGCATTTTACTGCGTCCTTTTCCGTCATCAGGATTACGTCCGCCTCGATATCCCGCAGATCGCCGATGGAATACGGGTGGTGATCTGGAAACGCGACCTGTCGGTGCAAGACGAAACCTAGCCGTCCCAACTGCGCAAAGAACCGTCCTGGGTTACCAATCCCGGCGATGGCAGCGACTCGTTTGCCTTTTTGCAACTCACAAAACGCCGGCGGCGACAGGTATCCGACATCTGCCCGATCCACGCTCAGTTGGTACATTCGCGCATCGGCATAAGACATCTCAAAAACCGGCACCCTGAGTGATGAAAGTGTTGAAGCCAAACTCGCCATTTGGCCAGCTTCTTCGGGCGTTTTTGCTTGGAACTGGCCGTCGTTACTTGCCCCATTCAGTACAACGCAATCAACGGATGCGAGGCGAGTGATTGGTTCACGCAGCGGCCCAGCCGGCAAACAGAAACCATTGCTAAATCCACGGCTAGCGTCAACCACGGCGATTTCTATGTCACGTTGCAGCGCATAGTGCTGTAGGCCGTCATCACAGATCAGCACATCGGTTGCCGGATAGTTGTTCACAAGAGTCTGGGCTACCGCCACCCGATTCACTCCCGCAAACACCGGTGCACCGGCGCATTCGCTGAGCAAAACTGCCTCATCAGAAACGGCCAAGTTCTTCGCCGGATTGTCTTGCGGAATGACGTGACGTACCGAACCGATGTCGGGAACCCGCGCGTTTGACTTCGGCATATACCCGCGGGTCACAATGCCGGGCGATTTGCCGTTTCGTCGGAAAAATGAGGTAAGCGCGAGGACTAGGGGCGTCTTGCCCGTACCACCGATAGTGACATTTCCAACAACAATAACAGGGCGTCCGGGATGTCTTGCCCCGAAGATACCCCACGCGAACGCCTTGCGGCGCAGCCAAACCAAGAGCCGAAACATCCACGAGACGGGCTGCAGAAAGAGTTGCCACGCCGAAACACGCTCCCATTCTCGCAACAAGAATGCTTCGAGCCGTGCCATGGCAATGTTACTTGCCGCTCTTAGTTTGCGTGGTGAAAGAAATTTTTGTGAAGCCAACCACCCGAGCGGCTTCCATCACGTTCACGACCGCTTGGTGGGTCGCACCAGCATCCGCGCCGATCGCGATCACCGGATCCTTCATCTGTCCAGCAGCGGCGGCTTCACGAAGTGCATTGGCAAACGCGGGGATGCCATTGAAATTTGTCGCGACATTGTTGATCGCGTATTTGCCGCTAGCGTCAACTGCAATGTTTAGCACCTGTGGCCGATCCGGCGCTTTCTCTGCAGACGCTTCAGGCAAGTTGATCTGCAACTCTGCGTACTTCGAATACGTCGTTGTTACCATCACAAAAATGAGGATAACGAGAAGCAGATCGATGAGAGGAATGAAATTGATCTCGGGCTCTTCGCGGGCCCGCCCGCGCCGAAAATTCACTTGCGTTCCCCGTGCAGCGTCTCAACCAACTTGATGCCCTGTTGCTCCATATCGATCACCATCACGTCAACTTTGCCGCGAAAATGACGGTAAAACACGAGGGCGGGGACCGCGACCGCGATGCCCGCTGCAGTGTTGTAAAGCGCAACGGAAATCCCCAATGCGAGCTGCGCAGGATTCTGCCCCTGCGGGCCACTCGCACCGAAGATATCAATCATGCCGATGACGGTACCAAACAGCCCGAGCAACGGAGCCACCGTTGCGACGGTGCCGAGCCCCGTCAGGAATCGTTCCATGTCCACCATCACGGCACGCCCGGCTTCTTCCATCGACTCCTTCATCACTTCGCGCGAAGATTTCACATTCGCGACGCCCGCCGCAAACACCCGACCCAAAAACGAATTTGCCCGGAGTTTTTCAAGCAGTTCGGGCGTAGCACCCTGAAGTCTGAAGGCCTCGACAGTATCGGCAAACAAGTTCGGCGGTATTACCGTCTTTCGCCGTAGTGTCCAGAAGCGCTCGCCAATGATGGCAAAACAAATTACCGAACACAGAATGATGAACCAGATTGTCCAGCCTGCCGCTTGAATAATCGATAACAATTGAGTCTCCAGAAATACTTGACAAACGTTTGGTACACGTCGTGTTACGTGCGCGGCTCATCTAGGCCGACACACTCGGAATTGACGGCGAAGTTTAACGTATCTACTCAAATTTCCATTTCTGAATTGTCTCGCCAGCAAGTGCTCTCTTCACGCACGCCGAAATGATTGGCCATGCTAGGGTTTGGGGAACTTACAAAAACTGCAAGACTGCTGTCATTCTAGGGCAGTGAGGTAACTACGCCGGAAGCCAGTCCGCCGTAATATCAATCGGTTACAAAGGTCTGGGCCCCAGCCCGCGCTGGGACAATGGCGTATTTTGCACTTGGCTTCGGACAAACCCGAGTAAACACGGTCACTTCCGGACACTTTGGGCATGGGAGGCAGGTCTTGTGGGCACTTCGTGGCGGGTGGTTGCATTTCATCCACAGCAGCTGTGGATAAGTCTGTGAATTTCGCTTGTTGAAGTTCGCTAAGTCACGAAACTGTAACGGTTTTTTCCGCGTCGCTTATTTTTTGAACGGAAAAAATTGTTTTATTTCTCATACACTTACGACTAATCCAACACGGCCATAGGCCGGTGCGTGCGGTAACCATCAGCCACCCTAAGCAGTGATAACATTCGGTGGATGGATTCGGAAGATTTACCGTTGTTTACCCCTACCGCAACCCCGCGAAATCCCGCGCCAGACGGGAGTCACGCACGGTTGCGTACACGCGAAACCAGCGCAGAAGACCGAGCCGTCCCGATCTCGATTTCAGAACTAAACCGTCGCGTAAAGGGCATGTTGGAAGCCAGTTTTGAACTTCGCTGGGTGCGCGGCGAGTTATCCAACGTGATACGCGCCAGCAGCGGCCACTGGTACTTCTCCTTAAAGGATGACCGTGCGCAGGTCCGTTGCGTCATGTTTCGCAACCGCGCACAGAGCGTCAGCTTTACCCCCGAAAACGGCGTCGAAGTAGACGTCCGCGCTTTACCTTCACTGTACGAAGCGAGGGGTGAGTTTCAACTTGGCGTAGAAACAATGCGACGTGCTGGCGTTGGTGCGCTGTTCGAGGCATTTGAACGACTGAAAAGAAAGCTCGCCTCAGAAGGTTTGTTCGACGAACACAGAAAACGCGCCATTCCAGCCATGCCACAAACCGTTGGCATCGTGACTTCGCCAAACGCCGCCGCACTACAAGACGTGTTGACGACCTTTTGCCGTCGAGCACCGATGACCCGGATCATCATCTATCCAACCTCGGTACAGGGTGCGGACGCGGCCAGCGAAATTGCTGCCGCAATCAATGCGGCCCGAACGCGTCGCGAGGTGGATGCACTGTTGATTTGTCGTGGCGGCGGCAGCGCCGAGGACTTGTGGTCATTTAACGACGAGGTCGTGGCGCGGGCGATCTCCGCGCTTCAACACGACACCGCCATCCCCGTCGTTTCCGGAGTTGGTCACGAAACTGACTTCACCATCTGCGACTTTGTCGCCGACGCACGGGCACCGACCCCCACGGCGGCCGCCGAAATGTTGTCACCTGACACCGCCAAACTACGCGAACTGCTAAGCCAGCGGGCACTTTTGGTTGAGAGATCAATTCGCCGATTCATCGGCCAGCTTCAGCAGCGCGTCGACCTCGCCTCACGCAGATTAATCGCCCCAGAGCAACGTATTGCCCGGCAGCGCGATCTTCTCCGCCAGTCCTCGCAACGTCTTGCGCGCAGCTTACGCTTCACGAGCACTCTAAGGCAGGAGCAGCTACATCAAACCAGAACACGCTGGCTGGCCAACGCACCCGATCTCTCCCAGCGTCGCGCACTCACCACGACGCTCGCGGCTGCGATGCACCGCAGCACCGCATCGAACTTCACCCGGATCGAGCAAGCTCTCGCGCGGCGTGCACAAGCTTTAAACATGCTCAATCCCCAGCGGGTGCTTCAGCGCGGCTACGTGATCGTCCAGCGTACCGGTGCCGAAAACAGCCTTGTGACAACCCGCGCGGCGCTCAAGACAGGCGACCCGCTGGTTTTGCGCTTCTTCGACGGAGAGATCGGCGTTACTGTTCAATAACCGCCTCTAGCTTTCCGCGCCAGCCTTGAAGATGGATTCAACGCGCGCTTCAACGTGGCCTGACACATTATGGTCGAGGCAATCGAAGGTAACCGCGTCTGGCATCGACCTCAACCATGTCAGCTGGCGCTTCGCTAGTTGGCGTGTGGCGGCCATTGCCTGTTCTCGGAATTGATCGTCATTCAGCTCGCCTTCTAGAAATTGCCACACCTGTCGATAACCGACCGCGCGCATGGATGGCAGATCCGCCGTAAGGTTAAAGCGCTCCCGCAAGTGGTGCACTTCCTCGACAAAACCCGACTTCAGCATTTCATCAAAGCGCTTCGCAATGCGTTGATGCAACACGGCGCGATCCGATGGCACTAATGCCAACAAGTGCGCCGTATACGGAAATTTCGCGTGCGCCCCACCAGCCGCTTGCTTCGTCTCGCGTTGGTGGTGTTCCGACATTGGTATGCCGGAGATCAAAAACACCTCCAATGCACGTTGTATGCGCTGGCTGTCGCTCGGCGCGAGACGCGCAGCGGTGATGTAGTCAACTGTAGCGAGTTTGGCGTGCATCGCTGGCCAGCCAACCGAGACCGCTTCGGTGGCTAACGCGGCACGAATAGCGGGGTCGGCTGGAGGCAACGAAGAGATACCCTCCAACAGCATTTTTACGTACATCATCGTCCCACCCACCATCAAGGGCACCGAACCCCGCGACAGAATCGCTTCAAGCGCCATCAACACATCGCGCCGGTAATCGGCTGCCGAGTAGATTTCCGCCGGATCAATGAGGTCAATCATATGGTGGGGGTAGTCAGCAAGCATCCGTCGGTCTGGTTTCGCCGTGCCAATGTTCATTTCGCGATACACCAATGCGGAGTCGACGCTGACAATTTCAATGCGACGTTTGCCCGCAAACCGATCAACAATGCTGGTGGCGAGTGCGGTTTTCCCCGAGGCAGTCGGCCCAAGCAAAAACAGCACCGGCGTTTCAATTGCACTTACCCCAATGGTCTCCATGGACATCCGCGCTCAACGTCCACGCATAAACAGCCGGTCCAGATCGGACATGGCGAATTGGTACCAAGTCGGTCGGCCGTGATTACACTGACCGCTTCGCGCGGTTTGTTCCATCTGCCTAAGCAGCGAATTCATCTCCGGTATCGTGAGCTGGCGATTGGCGCGCACCGCCGCGTGACACGCCATCGTCGACAAAACCTCGTCCCGTCGCTCTTCCGCCGCCCGGGAAGCCCCATGCTCGGCGAGATCCGCTATCAACTCTCGCAACAGATCGCGCGGCTCGCGCCGTTCCAACATGGCCGGAACCGCACGGATGGCGACTTCGTTGGGGCTCAGATCACAAAACTCGAAGCCGAGCCCGGCCAATAGCTCGCGATTTTCATCAAGCAGGGTCCGTTCACGCAAACTCAGCGCAAACGCAATTGGTGCCAGCAAGGGTTGTGAGGCGGCTTCTCCGCTGTCCGCCTCGAGTTTGAATTTCTCGTACAAGATGCGTTCATGCGCGGCGTGCGTGTCGACCAGTACGAGCCCGGCGCTGTTTTGGGCGAGCACGTAAACACCGTGCAACTGCGCCAGCGCAAATCCCAGCGGTGGCATTTCGAGGTCGGTCCGACTACCTGAGACGGGAGAATTTTCGGCACCTTGCAGCACGTCACCTCGCAACACATCACCTCGCAGCGCGTCACCTCGCAGCGCGTCACCCCGCAGCACCTCATAAAAGCGGGTTGCTTCAGTAGCCTTCGGCGCACGATCCCATTGGCCCGTCGCGCCCATGCCGACGTGCTGCCACGACTCATTGGGTAGGGCGGCGCACGTTGAACGTTGCTGCGATGTTTGTTGACTAGCGCTGCTAGCATACCGGCCCGGATCCGCTTGGGGCACAGAGGCGTCCGCGCTGGACTGCGATAACGCTTTACGCAGCGCATGGAACACAAATTGATGTACACCCCGCGAGTCGCGAAATCGCACCTCGGCTTTTGCCGGGTGAACGTTTACGTCCACCAGTTCCGGGCTCAACGACAAAAACAAGGCGTAGGCCGGTTGGCGCTGCTGACGCAATACATCAGCGTAGGCCTCACGAATTGCGTGCTGTAGGAGTTTGTCGCGGACAAATCGACCGTTGACAAATGCGTACTGCTGGTCGCGCCCCGCACGAGAATAACGCGGCATCGCAATTTGGCCATTGATGGAGAACGCTGCCTGATCTTCAGCAATGGTGATCGATGAACCGGCAAATTCGTCGCCTAGGATCGCCGTCACTCGCACTTCTGGCGATTGTGCCGCATGCGCCCAGATGCGTCGGCCATTGTGACTAAGCGACATGGCAACATGTGGATAGGCGATCGCGATTCGTGTCGCCGCATCTTCGGCATGACCGAACTCGGTGCCCTCGGTCTTGAGAAACTTGCGTCTCGCAGGCGTGTTGAAAAACAAATCCTCGGCTTCAACTACGGTACCGCCGGCGAGTGCTGCCGGCTCCAAATTTCCCTCATCACCGCCCAACACCTGCAATCGAAATGCGTGCGCCGACGCGGCACGACGGGATGTCAGCGTGAGACGCGATATTGCGGCAAGACTTGCCAACGCCTCCCCTCGAAACCCCATCGATGCCACTCGTTCTAGGTCATCAAGACTGGCGATCTTAGAAGTCGCGTGTCGTGAGACAGCCAGCTTTAGCTCACTTTCGACGATACCAACACCGTTGTCGATAACCCGAATGCGCTTGATGCCGCCGGCGACCAATTCAATTTGAATTTCGGTCGCACCTGCGTCAAGACTGTTTTCAAGCAGCTCTTTCAACGCTGATGCCGGTCGTTCCACCACCTCGCCGGCCGCAATTTGGTTGATCAAAAGTTCCGGGAGGTGCTTGATTGGGTTCGGCATAATGCTCAGGTATGGCGTGTCGTAATGGCCGGCGAGCTGACGTCAACTCACGTCCAGCAACATTTTAGGGGCTGTGGCACGTCGTCGGGAAACCTGATTCCGAGAGAGCCTTTCGCCATCGGTGAATTGTGCGCTACTTAACACTGTTTAACACTGTTCGTCGCAAGTGGTCGCAACGCCGAGGCGGCGCAGTGTGAACAACCACCGTCTCGTGCCTTATTCGGGTGATGGCGTGGCAAAATTCGGGCTTTTCGCCCCGTAAGGCTTGACGTCGGCGGGTGAAAAAATTAACGTATGGTTAGATTACAACCAAAAACTTAAGTCTACCGAGGTAGTGTCTGTAGTGCGGCATGAAGCATACGTCCGTCAATCAGATTCTTCGGTCGTGACACCAAGAAGAACTTACGAAGAATCTCGCATCAAGCCGCCCTCAGGCGGCAATGTTGGCGCAACGATTGAGAGTGCAGACTTGGCATCCCCCCCCAAAGACGACCATCCTCCCGCGCCAGCCGCCGTTTCACCGATTCTCGCTGAGCTGTCTGCGCTAGTGCCGTCGCTCGCCGCGCCGGAGACAGGACAGGATCGCGCCTTGGTTGCAAAACATTTTTTTGCCGAGCAGGTCCGCTTGCTTTATCGTTTCTCGCTGGTCGGCTACCTTGCCGAGCTCATGCTGACCTTCCTGCTCGGTGCCATTTTGTGGGACGAACTAGGAGAAAGACCCGTTTTGTTCGCCTGGTTCATCGCCGCCTACCTAGTGATGGTCAGCCGCTACGTACTATACAAGCTCTTCATCCGGGCCAACCCCCACTCGGAACGTCTTTCGACGTGGGAAATCCGCTTTGCCATTGGCTGCCTGCTCATGGCAGCCCTTTGGGGATTGATGGGTTCGGTGCTGCTGCCCACAGCGAGTCAGACGCAGCTACCCTTCATGATGCTTCTCGCGCTGCTGACCACCGGTGCCGTCGCATACCTCGCGCCTCACAAAACACTCTTCACATTCACCGCGCTGATTTCGTTGTTGCCAACTGGCGTCATCACACTCGGTTTGGGCGACCGCGCAAGTTCGATGCTGGGTGCCGCAATTGCGGTACTCACAGGTCTTTTGGTAGTCGTGCATCGCAAGGTGCATAAGGCCCTGTTGGATTCGCTTACCGCCCGCTTCGACAACGTGTTGATCTCCCTGAGGCTTGAGGAAGAAAAGAACCGCGTTGAGCAAGCCAATCGAGCACTTGAACAAGAGTCTGTTGATCGGCGCAAGGCCGAGCGCGCCGAGTTACTCGCATTGCAGCGGCTGAAGTGGCATCTTGAGCGTACGCCGATTGCGTTTATCGAGTGGGACCTGGAGTTCCGTGTCTCCAGTTGGAACCCGGCCGCTGAAGCCATCTTCGGTCATATTGCTGGGGAAGTCATCGGTGAATCCGCATACATACTCGTCACCGATGGCATGGAAAGCGAACGCTTTGCGAGTATGTGGATGGAGTTGATACAAAGGCGTCACTCCACCCGCGTTTCGATGACCAACAAAACCAAGCGTGGCGAAGCAATCAGTACCGAGTGGTACAACACGCCGTTGGTCGATGAGAACAACGAAATCATCGGCGTGGCCTCGTTGGTGCAGGATGTAACGGAGCGCCTGAACACCGAGCGCACCATTCACTACATGGCGCACCATGACGCACTCACCGGACTACCCAACCGTCGCTTGATGCAGGACCGCCTGAACCAAGCCATCCTTTCAGCCCGCCGCCAGCGGCATCACGTAGGCTTACTGTTCATCGACCTCGATCATTTTAAGCAGGTGAACGACACGCTTGGACACGAAACGGGTGATTATGTTTTGCGCGACGTGTCCAAACGTTTGGCAGGAGCTGTTCGTGAGGGGGATACTGTCTCACGCGCAGGCGGTGATGAGTTTGTCATTGTTCTTCCCGATCTTGAAAAACCGGAATTTGCACAAGTTGTCGCCGACAAGATATTGATCGAACTTGCGCGACCAATCGAAGTCTCCGGCCACGAGCTCAGGGTCACCGCGTCCATCGGTATCTCGCACTACCCGAACGATGGGACCGACATACAGCACTTGCTCAAACACGCCGACTCAGCGATGTACAAAGCCAAAGATGCGGGCCGCAATACCGCGAGATTTTGCACTTCAGATCTCAGTTTCCTCTTGTCGACGCCATTGGAAGTGGAGTCACGTCTGCGCTGTGCGATCGAGCGCAATGAGTTTTTCTTGCGATATCAGCCGCAGGTCGACGTATTGAGTGGAAAGATCGTCGGCTTAGAGGCGCTGCTGAGATGGAACGATCCGCAGCACGGCGAAATTTTCCCCAAAGATTTCATCTCTATTGCAGAAGAGCTGGGGTTGATTGTGCCAATCGGTGAGAGGGTGTTCCGCAGCGCGTGCCAGCAAATCAAGATTTGGGAAAAAGAAGGTTTTCCTGACCTAAATGTTTCGGTGAACCTGTCCCTGCGGGAGCTTGATTCACCCCTGTTGCTACCGATGATGGAAGCCGCGCTACTCGAAACCGGCGTTTGCGCGTCTCAGATCGATCTCGAAATCACTGAGGCGGTTGCGATGCGAAACCTAGATGAGTCCATTGAAATTCTCACCGAGTTGCGCAGACTTGGGGCGACTATTTCGATTGATGATTTTGGCGTGGGCTACTCGTCGCTTGGCCAATTGAAGCGCTTACCTGCACAATCTCTGAAGATTGATCTCAGCTTCATCTCACGGATACCAGAAGACCACAACAGTTGTTCGATCACTGAGGCAATCATCGCCATGGGCAAACGCCTCAATCTACGCGTCATTGCCGAAGGCGTGGAACAAGTCGGTCAGCTGGAATTCCTTCGCGCCAACGGTTGCGACGCCTTCCAAGGGTTCCTGTTCGCCAAGCCGCTCCCCGCGTCCGAGATTTCCGCCCTGCTAAAGGACCAACGGATGGCCGCGTAAGACAACCTATGCAAAACGGGGTTTGGTATGGAGCTAGCTGTCCAGACAATGGGCGAGTACTTGAAACGCTGGGGCTTTACGCCACAAAAGCCGATCCTGCGTACCTACGAACGTTGTCCGGCGAAGGTGCAGCGCTGGTTAG
>JBIIYQ010000240.1:0-2970 GCA_044346745.1 Usitatibacteraceae bacterium
GGCTCGGTGTGAAGATGGAGTATTTGATCGCGGCATCATTTATGGCGATCCCCGGCGGTTTGTTGTTCGGCAAGCTGCTGTGCCCATCGAGTGAGCAAGAGAACATCCGTTTCGACAACATCCAGTTTGAAGAAAAGAAACCTGAGAACGTCATCGAAGCCGCCGCCAGCGGCGCGGCATTGGGCTTTCAGATCGCGTGTGCGGTTGGGGCGATGTTGATTGCCTTCATCGGTTTGATCGCGTTACTAAACGGGATGATCGGTGGCGCGGCCAATTGGATGGGGTATCCCGGCGTGAATCTGGAAACGCTGCTCGGCAAAGTCTTTGCGCCACTCGCCTACATGCTGGGCGTGTCGTGGGAGAACGCAGCATTCGCCGGTAACTTGATCGGGCAAAAGTTAATCCTCAATGAGTTTGTCGCCTACGTCGGTCTCGCGCCATACCTGCAAGATCCCGTCAAGGTGGCCGCCGCGGGCCTCACCGTGATCGACCCACGCACGTTGGCGATCCTTTCGTTTGCGCTGTGCGGGTTTGCCAACATCTCTTCAATCGCAATCTTGGCGGGGGCGTTTGGCAGCATCGCGCCACACCTGCGCGCCACCGTGGCGCAGTACGGCTTGCGCGTGGTGGTCGCCGCGACGTTGTCGAATCTGATGAGCGCCACCATCGCCGGCATTTTCCTCACCGCTAAGTACTAATTGATGTTGCCGCAGGAACTCATCCGGCAAAAGCGCGACGGCATCGAGCTCAGCGCCGAAGACATCCGTGAATTCATCAACGGTGTTGCGCAAGACCGGGTGAGTGAAGGGCAGATCGCCGCATTTACGATGGCGACCTACTTCAAGGGCATGACACGCGCTGAAGCGGTAGCGTTGACGATGGCGATGCGTGACTCCGGGCGGGTGCTCGATTGGCGTGGCATGGCGTTGAATGGCCCGGTGGTAGATAAACACTCCACCGGTGGGGTAGGTGATGTGGTGTCACTCATGCTCGGGCCGATGTTGGCCGCGTGTGGTTGTTTTGTGCCAATGATCTCGGGCCGTGGCCTGGGCCACACCGGCGGTACCTTGGATAAGCTCGATAGCATTCCCGGCTACCAGACCAACTTCACCATCGAAAAATTTCAGGCGGTAGTGCGTGATGTGGGTGTTGCCATCATCGGCCAGACAGCGGAACTTGCACCGGCCGACAAACGTATCTACGCCACTCGTGATGTCACAGCGACCGTCGAATCCATTCCATTGATCACGGGCTCCATCTTGTCGAAGAAACACGCGGCCGGACTCGACGCACTTGTTATGGATGTGAAAGTGGGCTCGGGGGCGTTTATGCCGACGCTCGACAAATCGCGTGAGTTGGCAAGATCCATCGTCGAAGTCGGATGCGGGACAAGTACGGTTCGGGGCGCGGGCATGACCACTACCGCCTTACTCACCGACATGAATCAATCACTCGCGTCCTGTGCCGGCAACGCTATCGAAGTGCGGTGTGCGATCGACTATTTGACAGGTGGCTATACCAAGCCGGAGATGTCGCGGCTCCACGAAGTGACAATGGCGCTTGGGGTGGAACTATTGGCTTCCAGCGGGCGTTTCCAAGACAAAATGGCTGGATTCGCCCAGCTGGAGAGGAGTTTGCAAAGCGGAAGTGCCGCTGAGATTTTTCAGAAGATGGTTGCCGCATTGGGTGGCCCGTTGGATTTACTGGCGCGGCCGACAGCCTACCTCGCGGCGGCACCGGTGGTGGTTGACGTCATGGCGCGTGAAGACGGTGTGGTGGCGGGCTTCAACACCCGTGCACTTGGTCTCGCGGTGGTGGAGCTTGGTGGTGGGCGTCAACGCGCTAGCGATACGATCAATCCGGCGGTTGGCTTTACAGACATCGTGGCAATCGGCGCAAAGGTGCAGCGCGGCGATGTATTGGTACGTATTCATGCAGCGGATGCAGAGACCGCCAAAGTGGCGCAAGTCGCGCTCCTCGAATCAATCTCAATCGGTGATCAGGCTTCGATACCGCAGCCTGCTGTGGTTGAAGCCGTCAGGCTTGGGTAGGGGCAACGCCGCAACGATGACAACATTGGTTCCGGATGAGACCGTCCGACTCTACGAAACACTTACGCTCAATACCGCGCCGACATTGCATGAAGGCGAAATTGATGGCTGGCGTGTGCGTGCCTCGGGCACCGACACTCGCCGCTCCAATAGCGCGACCTGCCTCGATCCGACCCGAGCGTTTGCAAACGATAGCACCATCGATGCCATTGAAGCCTGGTTCTCTGCGAAACAACAGGCGGCCGTGTTTCGTCTGACTAAGGCTCTCTCGCCCAACGGGATGGACCAACGCCTCGCCGAACGCGGTTATGAATACGCAATCGATTGTCATTTCATGACTCGCCCGATAGCAGGGCCCGGCGCTGCGGCTTTGCCCAAGCCGTTACGGATGAGTGAAGTGTCGTTAGTCGAAGGCACGACCTTATTACACGACCTCAAGAAGATGGACGCCGCCAAGGCAGTAACCGAACTCGCACGTCAGCAGTTGTGGCACGGCAGCCAACGATTCCTCACGCTGCATGTCGATGGTGCGCTGGCGGCGATTGGCCTCGGCCGTATCGAATTGGGCCACATGGGGATATTCAGTATGCATACCGTCGACGCGTATCGCGGTCGTGGATATGCGCAACTCGTGATCGATGCGCTTTGTGGGTGGGGCGCTGCGGCCGGTGCACATACCGCGTTCTTGCAGGTGGAAGCGGATAACAAGCCGGCAAAGGCCTTATACAAGAGAGCCGGTTTTGTTCCGGCATACTCTTACTGGCATCGCATCAAAGGCAGCGGAAGCTCGGCTTAAGTCCATTTCGTCGCTTCGCATTTGCCAAAAACGTTTGTTGCTCGTCCACAATTATCTCCTTACATATCAGACATATGCTGCGTCGAAGTTGTGCGGGTTTGTCAACATCGCGCCTCCTCTGGC
>JBIIYQ010000241.1:0-2949 GCA_044346745.1 Usitatibacteraceae bacterium
AAACCGGTGGAACAGCGACCAAGGGGCAGGTGCCAGGGTACCGCGTTGCTGGCAAGACCGGCACCGCGCGCAAGTTGGTGAACGGACAATATTCCCAGTTGCTCTATCTGTCTTCGTTTGTCGGCTACGGGCCGGCGTCTAATCCGAGATTCATCATGGCCGTCACCATAGACGAGCCATCCGCTGGCAAGATTTATGGCGGTGACGTGTCGGCACCAGTGTTCTCCAATGTCATGGCACAAGCGCTGCGAATGGCAGGCGTACAGCCGGATGCGCCAACCCTGGCCGACGCGGGACGCACACCGGCCAAATCTGGGAGTACCGCAAACGTTGTGGTGGTTTCGCCGCCATCCGCTCCGCAGGTCGCCTTAGTTCCGAAGGATCGCGGATGATGGTCACCGACATCCAACCTACGGTCATCACCAATCTGCGCGATGTCATTCAGGCCATCGATCAATTGCCGATACGGGTGGACCACGTCACTTCTTCGTCGCGCGACGCTCGGCTGGGCAGTATTTTCCTGGCCTATCCCGGCGCGGCGCGAGATGGTCGTGCGTTTATTGACGACGCCGTCGGCCGTGGCGTGTCTGCGGTGATGTACGAATCCTCTGGCGATTTTCAATGGAACGACGCGTGGCGGGTTCCGCACGTGGCGGTGCAAGACCTCAAACAATTTGCCAGTGCGATCGGCGCGCATGTCTACGAACATCCGTCCAATCAGCTCTGGATGGTCGGTGTGACCGGCACTAACGGCAAGACCTCTGTTTCACAATGGATTGCACAATCGTTGGAGATCGCCGGCCGACGCAGCGCCGTACTGGGGACTATCGGCAACGGTCTGGTGGGCGCACTCACAATCTCGGACAACACCACGCCAGACGCGATTTTGTTGCAGCGCTACCTGCGTGAGTTTGTATCGGCCGGTGCAGCGACATGCGCGATGGAAGTTTCCAGTCACGGACTCGATCAGGGACGTGTGTCGGATGTGAAATACGACGTTGCGGTGTTTACCAACCTGACTCGCGATCATCTGGATTACCACGGCACGATGGAAGCCTATGGTGAAGCCAAGGCGAAACTGTTTGCGCTACGCGGCTTAAAAGCGGCGGTTGTAAACGTGGATGACGCCTTTGGTCGTGAGCTTGCCAGTCGTGCAGAGCGGCGTGGTGTTGAGGTGATTCGGTATGCAACCAAAGCGGGCGCCAAGTTCGCCAACTTGATTGCGCACAATATTGCCGTTACCTCGGCGGGGCTGAGTTTCACTGCGCAATATCTCGATGCAAACGGACTCACGACCGACGAGGCGCGCGTTGAGTCCGACATTCTTGGCGCGTTTAACGCGAGCAATCTGCTGGCGGTAATCGGCTGCCTTAAGGCGAGTGGTGTTTCCATCGCTAGCGCGGCTTCCATTGTGGGTCGATTGGCACCAGTGACCGGTCGTATGCAAAAAGTACGGGCTACGATAAACCCGGCGAACAAACCTTTTGTGGTTGTCGATTACGCCCACACGCCGGATGCGCTGGAAAAAGTGCTCTCAACGGTGGCCGCGATAGTGCCGGATAAAGGCCGTTTGATTTCGGTGTTCGGTTGCGGTGGTGATCGCGATACCGGCAAACGACCTCTGATGGGCGCAATCTCCGGGCGATATGCCGACTTTACGATCCTAACCTCTGACAACCCGCGCACAGAAGACCCGGTCAAGATACTAGCCGATATCGGGGCCGGCATCGGTGCGGCTCCGCATCACACGGTCGTTGATCGGCACCAGGCAATTTTTGAGGCGCTTGATCGGGCTGTGGCAAACGATGTGGTGGTTATCGCCGGCAAGGGGCACGAGGACTACCAAATCATCGGGGAGACCAAACAACACTTCAGTGATGTTGAAGTAGCTCTTGAAGCACTGAGTGTTTGGAAGGGGCGTGCGGAATGACCGGCGCGACGATGACACTCTCAGATTGTGCACGCACGTTGGGTGCAAAGTTGCACGCCAACAACATCAACGCCATGTTCGCCGGTGTCTCGACGGATAGTCGCTCAATTGTGCCGAATGAGTTGTTTGTTGCGCTCAAGGGGCCGACCTTCGACGGTCACGAATATGTCGAGCAAGTACGGCAGCGTGGCGCGGCGGCAGCGTTGGTGTCGCGCCTGATGCCAACTGACCTCCCACAACTGGTCGTCGGCGACACGATGCTGGGTTACGGTGCGCTCGCACAACACTGGCGCAGCCGATTCAGTCTTCCCGTGATTGCCCTGACGGGAAGTAACGGCAAGACCACCGTCAAGGAAATGTTGCGCGCAGTGATGGTGAAACACGTGGGTAGTGCGGACCAGGTGCTGGCAACCGAAGGCAATCTGAACAACAACATTGGGCTGCCCCAAATGTTGTTGCGATTGGAAAGCCACCATCGCGCGGCGGTGTTGGAGATGGGCATGAACCATCTCTATGAAATTGACTATCTGACGCGCTTGGCGGTGCCTGACGTGGCGCTGATCATCATGGCCGGTACGGCGCACATTGGTGAACTTGGGTCACGGCAGGCAATTGCACAAGCCAAAGGTGAAATCTACGCCGGGCTGCGAGACGACGGCGTGGCGTGTATCAATGTAGATGATCAATATGCCGACTACTGGCGACAACTGGTTGGTGCAAAGCGGCGCGTCGTGACGTTTGGCACAACGTTGTCAGCGCACGTGCGTGGCGATCTCACTCAAACTGGGTTGATGTTGTACACAGCCGGGCAGAACGTGGAAGTTCGACTGCAGGTGATGGGTGAACACAATCAACGCAATGCCATCGCGGCGGCGGCCGGAGCCTATGCGATGGGCGTTTCTCTGCCGACGATTGCGGCCGGGCTCGCAGAGTTCTCGGGGGTTGACGGCCGATTGCGGAGCTATGTTGGCCACAATTCCGCCACCATCATCGACGACACTTACAACGCCAATCCGGAT
>JBIIYQ010000103.1:0-9878 GCA_044346745.1 Usitatibacteraceae bacterium
CGCCGGAAGGCAAGGCCATATGGGCGGCCGAGGAATGAGAAGACTGATGACATCAAGACTGAAGGGCAGGGAGCGTTGGGGCTGTGAATATATCGAGCCTGGCCCCTTTTATTCAATTTCATAACGTGATGCGCGAGATCCAGTAAATTACGAGTAATTTGCGCCGGAAGGCAAGGCCATATGGGCGGTCGAGGAATGAGAAGACTGATGACATCAAGACTGAAGGGCAGGGAGCGTTGGGGCTGTGAATATATCGAGCCTGGCCCCTTTTATTACGCTGGGCTCAACAACCCAGCCGCGCAAGGAATTGAAGATGTAGGGCCGCTTCCACAAGGTGAATACACAGTCGGTGGGACAACTAGCCGCAGAGGCCCCGTAACTCGTCCTCTCACACCTAATCGAGGAACGAATCTGCTCGGTAGGCCTGGCGGCTTTCTTATCCACGGTGATAATCGCGACCGAAACAACTCGGCTTCGCAAGGATGCATTATCGTTCCGAGAAGCTGTCGTGAGGCCATACCAAGTGGTGAGACGTTGCGAGTAGTGCCATGAGAGCGCTCGCTTACGCGATCTTGATGGCGTTCGGCCTTTCGGGGCAGGCAGTCTCACTGTTAGCCGCCGCAGAAGTTGTGCCACCAGCAAACGCATTTGGGTTAGGCGGTGTAATGGTCGGCGAAACCACCCTGGAGCAAGTGACGAAAATCTTCGGCCCGGCCACCCCTCGCAGGGCTTCAAAAGCGGATGAAGCGGACACTGTAATCTGCTATGTCTTCAAGAAATCTGGTCACAGATCTTTCTTGAAATTCGAATCAAGTGTAATGGGTGGTGCTGAACGGCGGGTCACTGGCATTCAGATTTCAACCGAGGAACCTCCTAGTTTTTGTTCAGGAACAAAGGTGGACCTTTCCGCCTTGAGAACTCATCAGGGCGTTTTTTTGGGGCAAAAGATAGCGTCATTCCTAGCGACGACGCCGCTAGATTTTCGCCGGGAAGGTTCTACCTACGTCTACGCTGCGGAAAGCAAGAGGCCGGCGACTCCTGAAGAACTTGCAAAGCTGCGGGCGATGTGGCCCAACGAAAAACAGGACTATTTTGATGTGGCTACGACGATACGGGCAAAGTTCTCGAACGGTAGGTTAGCTAATTACTATGCGCACAGAATAGAGTCGTACTGAGGCGGGGGTTGTCGAACAGGACAGTATTACCATCAGGTGACAGCGACGCATTACAACTACTTCCGGGATTACGATCCGAGTATGGGAAGATACATCCAGTCTGATCGAATTGGGTTAAAGGGTGGCATCAACACTTTTGCGTACGTGAATAGCAATCCAATAGCTGACTATGATCCTACTGGCGAAAATCCAGCGTTGGCCGCACTACGTGCCGCGCAGGCTGCGATGGTTGCGTGCGCTGGCAATAAGGCGTGTCGATGCGAGGTTCTACACCGTGGCTATTCCGCGCTTTGTCGCATGAAGCAATGCGGCTCCTCGAGCAATTGTATGGAAGCGCTCGTGTCGGCGGCTGCAACTGTAGGTTGCGTAACGCTTAGAGCCGCCTTTCTAGGTCTTGGTTGTAGCCGATCAGATGAGACCAAAGTCCGTCAACTCGCCGAGCTTGAAAAAAGATCTGCGAGCTTGCCGAAGTGCGAAGCAGACATTTCTCGCCTTTGCATATGCGAATTCAAGTAGCCAACAAAGATGCCAACTACCTATAGTTCACTCCTGCTAGACCTTTGCCTGATAGGATGCAATGCCCAGGACGCAAAGGAATTGCGGCGGGAAGAAGTTTTTAGTTACGAACACACCCTTGATCTTCCGACACTTCTGCGCCCGATGGAAACAAGATCGTTCCCATCATCTGGTTATTACGACTACAAGTTTTCCATCTCGGAAATTGTATCGATCAGGAAAACTGGTCGTCTCTCGCCAGCAATGCGGATATACATTTGTGCGCTGTACGTCTATTGCGAAGCGGTTGAACCACACCTAAGAGACGACGAAGAATACTTGGTGTTGATTCTCGACGCCTTGCTGGAAAGCGGGCGGCTCGACATGGCCACTGCTGTATCTGGCTTTCTTGTGGGAATTAATCAGCATTTCGTCGTGACCGAAATGGACATCGAATTTCGTCGACGGCTTTGTGGTCTGTTTTGCCGACGGCTGACCACGGTCGGCGAACAAGCGGAATTTCGTGCTGAATTTGAGTACCTGCGTTCCATTGCAAACGAGTCTTCCAAGCTCGTGGATGTGCAGAAATGGCTCATGTTGAACAGCAGATTCCCGATTCCCGAAGGCTTTGCCACTGTTGACTTCGTTAGGTTGATCTCGCCCACAAATTGCGATTAAAGGTTGCAGTAGCGAATTCGACAATTAAACGGAACAAAAGGGGCCAGGGTCGATTTAATTCAAAACCCTGGCACCCAAGCGCACTTTCAGCCATTTTGCCGCCAATCGCCCCACCAGTATTAGACCTTCGCGATAAGCGCTCTGGCATTCTGTGGACACCACCGGCGCCTGCACTCTCACCGCCAACCAAGCCGGTGATACCAACTACAGCGCCGCCAGTGAAATCACCGCCTCGGTCACCATCAACAAAGCCACACAGACCATCACCGGCTTTAACCCGGCATCCCCCATCACCCACACAGCCACCGCACCGGGGAATACAATCAGCCTGACTGCCACCGCCTCATCGGGTTTGCCTGTGACCTTTGCCTCCACCAGCCCCAGCATCTGCACCACCAGCGGCACGAACGGTGCGACGGTGTCGATTCTGTCCGCAGGTAGCTGCGTCGTTACCGCCGATCAGGCTGGTACAAGCACCGGCAACCCGACATACAATGCCGCGCCCCAGGTGTCGCTGAGCATCACCGTCAACAAAGCTATACAAACCATCACCGGCTTTACGCCTCCTACTACGTTAAGCCAAGCACAAGGCACCACCATTGGCCTCACCGCCGTGAGTGGGGCGAGTGGTAACCCCGTCGCCTTCGCCAGCACCACGCCGACCACCTGCACCACCGGTGGCAGTAATGGAGCCACCTTAACCGTGCAAGGCAGCGGCAATTGCAGTGTCACCGCTAACCAAGCCGGGAATGACAATTACCTTGCCGCACCACCAGCTACGGTGACCATCAGCATCACGGTGCCTGCACAGTTGTACTTCATTCACCCCGACCATCTGGGCACACCACGCGCAATCACGAAATCCACGGACAACACCAAGGTGTGGGAGTGGAAGAACGATGATCCGTTTGGCAACAATGCGCCGGATGAAAACCCAAATGGCGCGAATGGCACAGCAGCCTTCAAGTACAACCTGAGATTCCCGGGGCAGTACTTTGATGAAGAGACGGGGACGCATTACAACTACTTTAGGGATTACGATCCGACGACGGGAAGGTATGTGCAGAGTGATCCGATTGGGTTGGCGGGGGGCATCAGCACGTATGGGTATGTCGGTGGCCAGCCGCTTGTTTTCGCTGACCCATTCGGACTGTGTCCGGCAGGTACTAGATTGGCGACACAGGCTGAACTAGACAAAATTCTCGAAGCGGCGCGGGAGTACACGCGGAAGACGCCGAAAATCAAGTACAGCGATATGGTCTGCAATCAATTAGTGATGCGCTCAATAAACGACGCGTTTCCCAACTCCGTTTCGCGCGAGTTCAACACCACTGATTTGCGAAATGGGAAAGGGCCTTTTGAGCCTACTGATAAGCCCGGAGTCGGCGATCTTGCACTGTTAAAAACGCCAGGCCATGTTGTATTTGTTACCGGCGCTGCTGGCGGCGGTGTCTCGCAATTCCTAGGCAGTCAAACGAGCAGTGGGCCTGCCAGTGTAAATCTCCCGAATCCCTATTGGAGCGGGAAGTTCAACGCTGCCGACAACGTTGCGTACCTCAAAATATGCTTGCCAAACTGAGTTGTTGCTCGCTGGCATTTCTTTTATCTCTCGCTGGCGGTGTTGCCGCGAAGAGCGTGAACGATACACGCTTACCTAGGAAGCCAATTACTTCGGAGTACCTGTACGAAACGTGCGCTACCGTGGGCGAAACTGAAGCGGGTCTGATTCCTCACTTTGATTGCGAGTCTTATGTCTATGGTGTGCTTGATTCACATGTTGCTATCCGTGACGGGCTACCACTGAGGCGGCGCTCTTGCTTTCCAAAGGACATACAAGCTTGGAGGGTTCTCAACGAGATCGAAGCAGACGTGCTGGGGAAAAATGGTGCTGGAAACGCGGGCGACGCCATTATTCGCGCCCTAGTACAACGATATCCGTGCCAGGAGCGTTCGGGCAAGTCAAAGTAGAGGCTCCAGGGTCGAATTAATTCTCGCTGCTTAATCTCTTTCTAAAAAAAGCACACTCCCAACGCCCGCAATGCGGGCGTTGTTCATTTAGCCGCATAATTTCTTGGTAACTGGCTTCACCGTTACACCCATCAGAAATTGAATTCATAGGGTGGATCGGGAGCGCCCCAGTGGGGTGTCGGCTAGGCCGCCAGTTGGGGCGACAGCTTGACCCCCGAAGTAGAACCGATGATGCAAACAGATTCCTGTTGAAAGCAGAGGATTAGATAACATGGTGGGGGCATCGCGAGCCCCCCTGCCTGCTTGGCTTCTCCATTGCGTTTGCCGCAGTGTGCAACTAACCTTGACCTCATCGTGTACAGCAACCTGGAGTCACAGATGAACGCCGAAATCAAAACAGCCGAAACCAAACCGGTCTTGAAGGAGGACAAAGAAGTCCTCACCAAGAAATGGACCAAGCCCCTCATTGATGCGGGCTACACGGCCATTCCCACCATCATCATCCAGCGTATGGGTGTCTTGGGCTTGGATCCGATGGACTTTGCAATCCTGGCGCAGCTTGCGAGCTATTGGTGGTCGCCAGACCAGTTGCCGCATCCTTCGATTGAGACCATCGCTGCGGCGATTGGTAAGAAACATTCGACGGTCAAAAAACATCTTGCCAGTCTGGAAAAGGCAAAACTGATCAAGCGAGTGCACCGGCCTCAGCCGGGTAACCGGCACAAGACAAATGAATACAGCTTCCAGCCGCTGATCGAGTCGGTGACGCCGTTTGCGCTGCAGGAGCTTGAGGACATTGCGGAGCGGAAAGCGAACAAGCTCAAAAAGCTATCGAAGAAGGGCAAGCCCGTTCTCAAGGTGGTGCCAGGCAAGTAGGACAGGTGATGTAGTGCAATGGGATAGCACGTTCGTGTGGTGCCCCTCGACGGGGCGCTCATATGGAATCGGTGGCCGCCGCTCCAATGTCAGCACGGAAAATCCCGGTTCGAGTCCGGGCGTCATCATCATACTTAAAAAAAGAAAACCTACCCCAACGCCCGCTTTGCGGGCGTTGTTCATTTAGCTGCCAGGTGTTTCACTCGCCGCGTTGCACGGCGCGCGACTTCTTGCTATTTATTTTTAACGCGACCTGCTGCGATGTTCTTACGCTTGCTCTCCGCCTTCTTGTCCGGCTTGCTGCTGGGCTTATCGTCGATCACAAACCCAATCGGCCGCTTGGGTGGGTCAGGTGGCGTCATCAATTCACGCAGTGTGCTGATGATGTCCTTGATCGTCTCATCCTGTGTTGCAAACTTCTTGGTCACGCGCATTTCCAGTGCTCTCAATTCGCGCGCCAAATCCTTATGTGATGCCAACGTCTCGCGTAGTTGCACGAAGGCGCGCACCACGTACAACCCCATCTCGACGGCGCGCGGGCTGCTCAGCACATTGGATGCCTGAATCGCGCCGTGCTCGGTAAAGACATACGGTGCATATCGACGACCACCACGCCCACTGTTTGAGATCACAGATTGTGATCTCAAAGCCGCATGCTCCTCATCGTTCAACTGAAACATGAAATCGGTGGGAAAGCGCGCCTGATTGCGTTTGACCGCCTGAATGAGAACGCGTGTCTCCACACCATAGAG
The DNA here is from genome assembly GCA_044346745.1 of Usitatibacteraceae bacterium. GTDB lineage: Bacteria > Pseudomonadota > Gammaproteobacteria > Burkholderiales > Usitatibacteraceae > UKL13-2. The sequence continues at coordinate 5,945 of JBIIYQ010000103.1, forward strand.
TGCCGCCAGCGTCGTATCGAGAATCACCTTCTCACCGCGCACCATAAAAATCTGTCCAGCGATCTGCGCGGCGGCAATAGGGATGATCTTGGTTTCGTTCGCCATGCCTACCGTCCCCGCTGCGCGAGTACCCCATCGAGCATGTCCATGACTACCTGCTGCCTAGCGCGTGGCAATTGCGCGATACGCTCCAGTTGCTTCTGAAACTTAGGGGCTGGCCCGCGCTTACCGTTGCCGTTGCGCAGTCCCAGCAGTTCATCTGCCGCCACCCCAAAAATCTTCGCCAGCTCCGGCAGCAGTGATACCGGCATCCGCGCGCGTCCAACCTCGTAGTGCGCGAACGTCTGCTGTGGAATCCCCAACTGGTCGGCCAGCGCCTGCTGGCTCAACCCTTGTTCACGGCGTAGTTCTGCCACACGTGTGCCAAGTGCCTTAAAGAAAGCCTCGTCATTTGATGTCATTGCCGCGATCACGGTTGATTGCAATGGCGTCAGCATAAGGTGCCTTTCGTTTGGTAGGAGTTGACATTACTCACAATATGAGTAATCTAGCGCATTGGTTATTTATTTGCAAACCCCCTTGACAGGTTTTTAGCCGGAGCCCAAAACCATGGCGCGTATTCCCACCAATGAAATCGAGCGGCTAAAGAGTGAAGTGAGCGTCGAGCGGCTGATTGAGTCGGCGGGCATTGAACTGAAGAAGCTCGGCAAAGACAGGAGCGGTAAATGTCCATTCCATGCCGACGACACCGCGAGCCTGGTGGTGACACCTGCGAAGAACCTCTGGCACTGCTTTGGTTGCCAGATTGGTGGTGGGCCGATTGATTGGGTGATGAAAAAGAACGCCGTCTCGTTTCGACATGCTGTTGAGTTATTGCGGGAAGGCGTAACAGCGGGCGCGGCGTCACTGTCGTCTTCACCTTTAGCCGCTGGTGTTGCGCCGCTCACACGCAACATTACGCGCGCCACCATCCGCACCTTACCCGCGCCCGTCACGCGCGACGCCGACAATGACGCCTTGATGATGCAGGTGGTGGGCTACTACCACGACACCCTGAAGCAATCGCCTGATGCCTTGGCTTATCTGAAAGCGCGTGGCCTTGACCATCCTGAACTGATCGACACCTTCAAGCTCGGTTTCGCCAATCGCACGCTCGGCTTACGTCTTCCAGAAAAGAACCGCTTAGCCGGTGCCGACCTACGCACACAGCTACAAGCCATCGGCATCTATCGCCAATCTGGCCATGAGCACTTCAATGGCTCGCTGGTGGTACCGGTGATGGATGAAGCTGGCCGCGTGGTGGAAGTCTACGGCCGCAAGTTGCTGGACAATTTGCGCGCAGGGACGCCCAAGCATTTGTATTTGCCGGATGAATGTCGCGCTGCTGCTGGTCATGGTGATAACAGCGGTGGCCGCGGTGTCTGGAACGTGCAGGCGTTGCAAGCCTCGACCGAAATCATTGTCTGTGAAGCGCTGATTGACGCGATGACGTTCTGGTGTGCGGGCTATCGGAATGTGACGGCCAGCTACGGCATCGAGGGCTTCACCGACGAACACCTGGACGCGTTCAAGTGTCACGGCATTCAACGCGTGCTGATTGCTTACGACCGAGACGAGCCTGGCGAGCGGGCGAGTGAGAAGCTCGCTGAAAAATTGATGGCCGCAGGGTTTGAGTGCTGGCGCATTCAGTTTCCGAAGGGCATGGACGCGAATGAATATGCGTTGAAGGTCACGCCTGCCAGCAAGTCATTGGGCGTGGCGATTCGCAAGGCTATTTGGTTGGGCAAGGGTGTTGCACCGACGCGCAATGCGCTCACCCTTGAACCCGAAACCATCATCGCCCCGGACAATATCAAAACGCCAAACCCTAGCACTGGTGCGGTGTTTCAGCCAGTTTCCCTCTCAGATGACGCGTCAACTTCATCTTCTGCCTCCCGTCCTTCTTTAGCCGCTGCTTTGCCAGCCGCCGCACTACCTGCCTCGCCCATGCCATCTGCGCCGCCAGCCGACACCGCTGCTGTGGTGACTGACAACGAAATCACCATGACGTTTGGTGACGGATTGAATCAGCGCCGCTATCGCGTGCGTGGTCTCGCCAAGAACATGAGCCACGACGTATTAAAGGTCAACGTATTGGCCGCTAAAGGTGAAGCCTTCCATGTGGACAATATCGATCTCTATTCAGCCAAGGCACGCGCGTCCTACATTACTCAGGCGGCGATTGAGTTAAAGCTCGGTGACGAATTACTCAAGGCCGACTTGGGTCGGCTGTTGCTCAAGTGTGAGGCGTTGCAGGATGAGGCGATTCAGCAGGCGCTGGCACCCAGCGCACCGGCTGCGGTTGCCATCAGTGAAGCCGACACGCGCGCGGCGATGGCATTACTCCAGTCGCCTGACCTGATGGACCGCATCGTTGCCGACTTTGATGCCTGCGGCATTGTGGGTGAAGCCACCAACAAGCTGACCGGCTATCTAGCGGCGGTCAGTCGCAAACTTGACCGCCCGTTAGCCGTGGTCATCCAATCATCGAGCGCCGCCGGCAAGTCGAGCCTGATGGACGCGGTGCTGGCCTTCATGCCGGAGGAAGAACGCATCAAGTACAGCGCCATGACCGGGCAGAGTTTGTTTTACATGGGCGAGACGAACCTCAAGAACAAGATCCTCGCCATCGTCGAAGAAGAAGGCGCGAGTAAAGCCAGCTACGCATTGAAGTTGCTACAGAGCGAAGGTGAATTGACCATTGCGTCGACTGGCAAAGACCCGACCACCAGCAATCTCATCACCCAGCAATATCGCGTCGAAGGTCCGGTCATGATCTTCCTCACCACCACCGCCATCGAGATCGACGAAGAGTTGATGAATCGCTGCCTTGTCCTATCGGTCGATGAAGGTCGTGAGCAAACACAGGCGATTCATCAGTTGCAACGCACGCGGCGCACCCTGCAAGGCTTGATCGCTCGTCAGGACAGGCAACACCTCATTGAACTGCATAGGAACGCCCAGCGGCTGATTCGTCCGCTCGCGGTGGTGAACCCCTACGCGGATCAGCTCACCTTTCTGTCTGACAAAACTCGCACCCGTCGTGATCATGAAAAGTACCTCACCCTGATCGACACCATTGCCTTGCTGCATCAGCACCAGCGGCCAGTGAAGACGACGACCGCAGTTGGCAAATGCGACGGCCAGACCATCGAATACATCGAAGTCACGTTAGACGACATCGCGCGGGCGAATGCGCTCGCGCATGAGGTGCTTGGTCGCTCGCTTGACGAGTTACCGCCGCAGACACGTAGGCTACTCGGTGAAGTCGTTGGCCTCGCTCGCACGCGTGCGAGCACGCAGCAGGTGCGGGTGGGCGACGTACGCTTCACCCGCAAGGATGTGCGCGAGGCGACGGGCTGGAGTGACACGCAATTACGTGTGCATTTAGATCGCCTGACGGAAATGGAATATCTCGCCACACACCGCGAAGGTGCGGGCGGCAAGTTCGTTTATGAACTCATGTACGACGGCGCCTGTGATGCAAAACCGCATCTATCTGGCCTGATCGACATTGCCGCCATCACTTCCATGACTACGACAACAAAGTCGCGGGGTGGTGATAGTGAAGTCGCGCCCCGTTCGCGGGGCGATAACGGTGCGATAGCGGGGCGTTCGCGGAATGATGAAAAGCCCGAAACCCCTGCACTGGTGCGGCGTTTCGAACATTTACCGTCTGAGGACACTAAAACGCACGTCCCCACCAGTAATGGAAAAACTTCGTCGTATCCACAAGCCGTACCCGCATTTCCTTTAGCCGCTGCCGCACACGGCGACTGACATGCGCACCGTCGCCCGCCGCAAGCAGCATGTGCTGCGCAGAAAGCCACTGATGCCGGTGAAGCCGGCATCGCCGCCTGCACCGGCGGCCAACAATCTCCTGCACGCCTACAAG
>JBIIYQ010000242.1:0-2929 GCA_044346745.1 Usitatibacteraceae bacterium
GAAATGCCCGTCATTCGGCCATCTATAGGTTTTCTAGCGAGTTTACCCAGCCGCTAAATTTTGGGCAGTCAGCGCGTAGCTTTGGGAGTCCGACAGCAGCTGTAATTGCAGGTCCATGGAGTACTTTGCCGTACGACGGCGCGAGTCGCGTGATCCGCCTCGAGGGTGCCGTTTCGATCCCGTCGTTGATCTCTTCCGCACTGCCCGCATTGCCGCGTTCAGCGACTAGTTTGGCACCTAGTGAGTCGTCGAAAAGACTTTTCGCGGTGATGATAGGGTCAACAAACAAGAATCCTTCAAACTCATGCATATGCAGATACGGCCTAAACCTCGGCTCTTGAAAGTACGCGGAGAGCGCTACTTCAATTTGGGTAGCACCTGAATAGCCGAGACCTAGCGGCGGCGGTTTAGAGAATGGGAATCCGTCTGGAAAATTTGATGGGAAGGCGTAGTAGTCATACAAAGTAGTAATCGCTACTGCGTTTGAGTCGCCAAATAAGCGCTTAAGATTCCCTTCAAACTTCGAGAAATCACCGCCACCTTTGTGGTGGGGCCCCGAAACTACGCGCTTCGTTGTTACGATGGTTGGCGTGATCGCGACGTCATGCATCAAAAGGTGCGGCGCGAGAACCTGTTTAACAAAGACTTCTTCAGTCTGGCCTTCAACCAGAATGAGTACACGCTTCATCAGGGCCTGCCGCCGATCAGATTTTTTTCCCAGAGCTCGCCGATAGAGTACTCGTCTAGCCAGTTCGAGAAAGTCTCGCTCGAAAGACGAGTGAAGGTGGTGCCGCCGTCTTGACGGTCCGCGACAACAACGTCTTCTGGGTCGAATTGGTTTATCAATGTCACCGATTGCGTCGCAAGGAGGATTTGCGAACGTTGGGATGCCGCTCTGAGAAGCGATGCAAGCACTTGAATCGCGGCGGGATGTAAGCCCAGCTCGGGCTCATCAAGCAAAATTAGGCGAGGTAAATCTGGCTGAAGCAACAACGTCGCTAAACACATGAAACGGAGCGTGCCGTCAGACAGCGAGTGTCCGTCCATGTAGTCGTCTGACCCCTTCTCGCGCCATTCGAGCTTAATCATCTCGGGGTTTGCCTTGAGAGGTTCAAGTACGAATCCGTCAAAAAATGGAGCGATTTGCTTGATCGTGCCTTCAATCAACGCAAAATTATTCGGATGCTTTGCCTGAAACAGTTTCAGCATCGGCGCTAGATTCGCAGCATCAGATGCAAGTGTGCGGTTGTCGTCAATCTTGCACGGCTGCTTAACGCTAGCGGTACGACTAGTATCATGAAAATGGTAAACGCGATAATTGGCTATGTCTTCTGATACATAGCGAGCTACCTTTCTTTTGGATTGTCGGAGCACGGACTCCTTGGCGGCGCCTGTACCCAACGTATCTGTGTAAGGGCTTAGATATTGGCTCAAATCCTGAAAGCCGACCTCTTCGGAGCTGACAAATAGTCCAGCTTCGCCGTAGCCGATTCGCACGTCGTACTCGTTCGCGGCCTTGTATGCGTTCTCGACAAATCGAAGCTTTAGCGCAATCGACTTTGTAACTTTTGGCCCATGAAAAAAATACGTTGCCGGGTTGCCTGACGCCGAAAGAGATTGAAGTCGTCCCCAATATATATCGTGAAGAAAGCGGAAACTGTTCACCAAGTTTGACTTGCCGACCCCGTTGCCACCGATGACAAGGTTAAGTCGTCTAAGCGGCAGCTTCACAGCCTTAATTGATTTGAAGCCCGCGATCGTGATGTATTCAAGCTCTCTCATGGAGCGGGTATTCTAAGTGATGCCCAAATCCTGCCGCGGCATGTGTTCGGAAAGTTGTGACGATCAGTGACGGAAGTGCCGCATGCCGGTCAACACCATCGCGACACCATGCTCGTCAGCAGCCTTAATCACTTCATCATCGCGCATCGAGCCGCCGGGCTGAATAACGGCCGTGGCACCCGCGTTGGCGATGACATCCAAGCCATCGCGGAACGGGAAAAACGCATCCGATGCCGCCACCGAGCCTTTCAGCGATAGACCGGCATTCTTGGCCTTAATGGCCGCGATTTTGGTCGAGTCCACGCGGCTCATTTGTCCCGCGCCGACGCCAAGGGTCATGCCGTCCTGGCAGAAAACAATCGCGTTCGACTTTACAAACTTGGCCACACGGAAGGCGAAAATCATGTTGTTCATTTCAGCGCGCGACGGCTGGCGCTTGGAGACCACACGCAATTCCGAAACGTCAAAGTCGTCCGACGACTGCACCAACATGCCGCCGCCAACGCGCTTCATGTCGACGTCATTGACCATTGCGGCGACCGGAATGGTCAACAGACGCACGTTTTGTTTGGCGCGGAAGACTTGTAACGCTGCCGGACTAAATGAGGGTGCCAACAACACTTCCACAAACTGTTTGGAAACCGCCTCGGCGGTCGCACCATCAACCTCGCGGTTAAACGCGATGATGCCGCCAAATGCGGAGGTGGGGTCGGTGGCAAACGCACGCTGATAAGCCGCCAAGGTCTCATGTGCAATCGCCACACCACACGGATTGGCGTGTTTGACGATGACGCAAGCTGGCACTTCAAAGCTGCGACAGCACTGCCACGCGGCATCCGCGTCAGCGATGTTGTTATATGAGAGCTCTTTGCCCTGCAGCTGTTTGTAGTTAGCGAGCGTGCCGGCAGCCGGATGTTTTTCAACATAAAACGCCGCGTCTTGATGTGGATTTTCACCGTAGCGCAGGTCTTGTGCCTTGCTGAATGTCAGGTGCAGCTTGTCAGGGAAGGTGCGTCGATTGCCGTCGGCGTCTAATGACGACAAGTAAGTGCTGATCATGCCGTCGTACTGGGCCGTGTGCGCGAATGCGCGCTTGGCAAGTTGCAGGCGGGTGTTGTCTGAAACTGCGCCGTGGTTCGCCTTCATT
>JBIIYQ010000243.1:0-2928 GCA_044346745.1 Usitatibacteraceae bacterium
ACCCTAAACGCCAGCAAAGGGCCGGCAGTTCGGGCAACCCGCGCGCAAGCCGACCGGGTGTTGTACCGCGCGGCGGTGCGTCAACGGCTGGAGAACCAGCCAAACTTATGGCTTTTCCAGCAGGCGGTTGATGACCTGATCGTCGAAGGAGAAAGCCAAACCCCCCGTGTGACGGGCGCAATCACGCAAGCGGGCATTCGCTTCACGGCGAAAACCGTGGTGCTGACTGCGGGGACCTTCCTGGCCGGAAAGATCCATGTCGGCCTCGAGAACTACTCTGCCGGTCGCGCCGGCGACCCGCCCTCAGTTTCACTCGCCGCGCGTTTGCGCGAGTTAGCACTACCGGTTGGCAGGCTTAAAACAGGCACGCCGCCGCGCATCGACGGCCGCACGATCAATTTCTCAAAGATGATCGAACAAGCGGGCGACAACCCGACGCCGGTGTTTTCCTACTTGGGTTCACGCGATCACCATCCGCGGCAAGTGTCGTGTTGGATCACCCACACCAACGAAGCCACCCACGACGCTATTCGCGCCGGGCTTGATCGTTCACCGATGTTCACCGGCGTGATTGAAGGTGTGGGTCCGCGGTACTGTCCGTCGATTGAAGACAAGATTCATCGTTTTGCCGATAAGGCGAGCCACCAGATTTTTCTCGAGCCCGAGGGCCTCACCACTAACGAGTTTTATCCGAACGGCATTTCGACGTCACTTCCCTTCGATGTACAAATCAAACTCGTGCAATCGATCCCCGGCTTGGAAAACGCGCACATCCTGCGGCCGGGTTACGCGATTGAATACGACTACTTTGACCCACGCGCACTCAAAGCGACACTGGAGACGAAAGCGATCTCGGGTTTGTTTTTTGCCGGGCAAATCAACGGTACCACGGGCTACGAAGAAGCGGCCGCACAAGGGTTGTTGGCGGGAGTGAACGCAGCACTCCAGGCACAAGATAAAGACGGCTGGTGCCCGCGTCGCGACGAAGCTTATATCGGCGTATTGGTAGATGACCTCATCACCCGCGGGGTGACCGAGCCGTATCGGATGTTCACTAGTCGCGCCGAGTATCGCCTGCAGCTGCGCGAAGACAACGCGGATGCGCGCTTAACCGAAATGGGTCGCAAGTTAGGCTTGGTGGATGACGTGCGTTGGGCCGCGTTTGAAACGAAACGGGAAGCGGTTGCACGTGAAACCGAACGTTTGAAATCTACATGGGTGCAACCGGGGCGCGTGAGTGTTGAGGTAATGACGGCTGCTATCGGGCAGGACATTGAACGCGACTATTCGCTGTTCGATTTATTGCGCCGACCTAATGTCGGTTATGACGCGCTCGTGGCGTTGCCGTTGGGACTTGCCGGTGCCAGCGGTGTTGATGATCGTGCCGTCGCCGAACAAGTCGAGATAGCGGCGAAGTACCAAGGCTACATTGATCGGCAAAACGACGAGGTGGAAAAAAACCGGGCGCAAGAGTCGTTACGCTTGCCGGCGGATATCGACTACACAAAAGTCCGCGGACTGTCGAAAGAAGTACAGCTCAAACTCAATCAACACAAGCCGGAAACGGTTGGCCAAGCCGCGCGCATTCAAGGCATGACCCCGGCGGCGATTTCATTGTTGCTGGTGTATCTGAAGCGCGGATTTAGCGGTGGTGAGATGGTTGGTGGGGTGGGTGAAACGACGACAGCAGTCGACGAGCAAGTCGCGTGAATGCGGTCGTGATGTCAACAGCGTCATCGTCGTCGTTACCACCGCCATCTGCGCCGCTTGCGCAATTGTTGGCCGAGGGGATTGATCAGCTTGGTCTCGCGCTGGACAAAGCGCAACAAGAAAAATTGCTCGCTTACGTAGCGTTGCTTGCGAAGTGGAACAAGGTTTATAACCTCACCGCCGTGCGTGAGCCAGAACGCATGGTCGGCTTGCACATTCTCGATAGCCTCTCGTTGTTACCGTTTCTAGCGAACACAAAATCCATGTTGGACGTCGGCTCGGGTGGCGGTCTTCCGGGTATTTGTATTGCAATCGCCGCGCCGACATTGGACGTGGTGATGTTGGATTCGTTGCAGAAAAAGACCACGTTTGTGCGACAGGCAATCGGCGAGCTGGGGTTAAGCAACGCGAGTGTGGAGTGTGAACGAGTTGAAAGTTTTCAGCCAACACGAAAGTTCGATGTTGTTACTTCACGCGCGTTTGCCGAGCTCGCTGATTTTGTCAAAGGCGCTTCACACTTGGTCGCACCAACCGGTCGTATGTTGGCGATGAAAGGCGTGTACCCGCACGGCGAAATCGCCCGCCTGCTGGCAGATGCGCGCGTGGTTGAGGTGGTGCCGCTAAATGTTCCACAGGTCGAGGGGCAGCGCCACCTCGTCATCATGAAACACACTGAGAGCAAATGAAAACCTACGCAGTGGCAAATCAAAAAGGCGGCGTGGGCAAAACGTCCATCGCCGTTAATCTGTCGGCGACGTTGGCGCACTACGGCCAACGCGTTCTTCTGGTCGACCTTGATCCACAAGGCAACGCCACCACCGGCAGCGGCGTGGATAAAAATGCGTTCGACAAAACCCTGTATGGCGTGTTGCTCGGTGAATATCCCGCCAACGAAGCGCGGGTAAAAACCGAAGCTGGGTACGACGTGCTCATCGCCAATCGTGAGTTGGCGGGTGCGGAGATTGAAATGGTCGCACTCGAGCGCCGCGAGTTCCGTTTAAAAGAAGCGCTTGCGACGATTGCTGCGGATTACGACTTCGCCATCATCGATTGCCCACCTGCACTGAATATGTTGACCGTGAACGCACTAACCGCCGCCGATGCGGTGGTGATTCCTATGCAATGTGAATACTACGCGCTCGAAGGATTGAGCGACCTCGTTGGCACACTGCGCAAGGTCAAAGCCAACCTGAACCCAAAGATCGAAATTGAAGCGCT
>JBIIYQ010000244.1:0-2920 GCA_044346745.1 Usitatibacteraceae bacterium
GCAAATGTCACATTTGTATTTCCCGCCAGCAAGTGTTTTGCTTCCGTGGCCGCGACTGGATCAAACGCCACAATTTTGGCACCGCGCTTGGTGAGGTCTTCAATCAATACCAGCGACGGCGCCTCGCGCATGTCATCCGTATTTGGTTTGAACGCCAACCCCCAGACAGCGAACGTGCGGCCGGTCAGGTCTTCGCCAAACGCTTTCACGATCTTTTGCGTCAGCACATGTTTTTGCGCATAGTTGACCTGCTCCACCGCATCGAGCAACTTCAAATTGAGCCCCGCTTGTGTGGCTGTGCGCTGCAGCGCTTGAACGTCCTTCGGAAAACAGGACCCGCCGTAACCGATGCCGGGATACAAGAATTGATAACCGATACGTGGATCCGAACCGATGCCCTTTCGCACCGATTCGATATCTGCGCCGAGCAACTCTGCAAGTAGTGCCAACTCATTCATAAACGAGATGCGTGTCGCCAGCATGGCGTTGGCCGCGTACTTGGTTAGCTCGGCAGAACGCACATCCATGACCATGAGACGATCATGGTTGCGCTGAAACGGCGCATAGAGCTTACGCATCGCTTCAACGGCGTCATCACTATCCGCGCCAATGACGATACGATCAGGCCGCATGAAGTCTTCAACCGCCGCTCCTTCCTTCAGAAATTCAGGGTTCGACACTACTGAGAACTTGGTCTGCTGCTGACGACTAGCCAGTTCCTCTGCAATCGCCTCACGTACACGGTCTGCGGTACCAACCGGCACGGTCGATTTATCCATCACAATTTTTGAGCCGGTCATAAAGCGGCCAATGTTTCGAGCAGCCGCAACGACATACTGCAAATCCGCTGAACCATCTTCGCCTGGAGGCGTGCCAACGGCGATCATCTGGATGTCACCAAAGGCCACGCTCTCCTCGATGTCAGTCGTGAATCGAAGCCGCCCCGCCGCGACGTTATTCGCCACGATTTCTTTGAGCCCCGGCTCGTAAATCGGAATGCCGCCCGATTTGAGTAGATCAATTTTTTTGGCGTCCAGATCCAGACTCAACACCTGATTGCCAACATCTGCCAGACACGCGCCCGAAACCAAACCTACATAACCTGTACCAATAACCGTCAGCTTCATGGGTATGCAACCTTTAAGGAATCACTAATCATTGTCAGTACAGCACGCGGATCTGCGGCGGCAGTAATTGATCGGCCGATCACCAAATAATCACTGCCCATTTTAATCGCGTCCACAGGTGTCACCACTCGCGATTGATCGCCTTTGGCGTCCGTTGCCAGCCGAATCCCCGGCGTAACCAGGACAAATGACTGACCAAACGTTTGTTTCATCAGCGGCGCCTCTTGCGCGGAACAAACCACACCGTCGAGCCTGCCCTCTTTCGCCAGCGATGCAAAACGCGTGACGGCCGCATCAACGTCCGCAGCAAGCCCGATTTCCGGCAGCTCAGCTGCGCTCAGACTCGTCAGGACGGTGACCGCGATCAAAATCGGCTTGGTATTTCCTGCGGGCGTATTGCGGCTAACTGCCTCAGCCGCAGCCTCGAGCATTCGTCGCCCTCCGGAGGCGTGGACATTGAGCATCCACACGCCCATCTTGGTGGCCACAGCACATGCGCCTGCAACAGTATTCGGAATGTCGTGGTACTTCAGGTCCAAAAACACCCTAAAGTCTTGCCGCATTAAGCTTTCCACAATGCTCGGTCCGGCTGCGGTGAAAAGCTCTTTCCCAACCTTGACCTGACATAAGTTGGGATCGAGGCGCTCTGCACACGCCAGAGCTGCCTCAGCGGCGGGAAAGTCCAGCGGCACAATTATTGGTCTGTCGTTCATGCATTAGCCTGTTTGTTTTCGATGTGTTCAGCCTGTAGTCTCGCGAGGTGTCGTTCGGCGGTGTCGTACTCGGCGGTTCGGCGTGGAGGGAACGTATCCCAACCACCACACGCCGGGCAATGCCAGTAGAACTGCTTGGCCTTGAAGCCACAGTGGCTGCAGAGGTAGACGGCAAGCCGACTGGCGTGGCTGTGTACCAGCGCGCGCTGCATTTCTAAATCCGCCCTTGTTTCATTTGTCGCTGCCAACACCTGTGCCTCGAGCAGCCGATCAAGCCCGACGAGTGTGGGGTTTACGTACAAGTCGCTCCGTACCAGCTCAGACGCCGCAAGCGGGCCGGCACTCTTCAATGTTGCTTTGAAGAGTGCGTTCAGCAGGTCTAAAGACGGAAATTGGTGTTGGAGACGAGTGAGCAACACCACTCCCTCCGGCATCTTGCCAAGCGCGTCGAAGGCGGCGAGTAAATGTTCCGCCGCCAAACCGAGGTAGGCAGGATCTTGTTGTTCAATCCGGCACCAGACGTTGATGGCCTCGGCATATGCACCTTCACCGGCAAGCCACTCACCACAGAGAAGATTTGCGCGTACGCATTGCGGATACTCATCCAACGCGCGGACTAGGTAAAGACAGGCGGCAGCAACTCCCTCCGCTAACCGAAGCTCAGTGGCCAACTCACAGTGGAAGTTTGCGATAGCCGACGAGAAGCGACGCTTTTCAATCGGCAGGTCGGCGTCAAGTGTTCTGGCGACATCAATTGCCCTTCGCCAATTACGTTCCTGCTGATACAAGTTCAGCAGGAGCTCAAGGATTGTTCGACGCTGGTTGTCGTTCGCAGCACTACCTTCAAGAACTCCCAGCAGGATTTTTTCTGCATGGTCGAGTAATCCCGACTTGTGATAATCGAGCGCGGTTTCATAGAGTGCGTCGGCTCTTTGCTCGGCAGACAGTCCGCTGCGTTCAGACAAGTCTTTATGCACGCGTAAAGCCCGGTCGATCTCACCCCGGCGGCGGAACAGGCTGCCCAATACAAACTGCAGCTCAACGGCTTCTGGATGCTGCCTCGAGGCCTCGATCAGCGCC
>JBIIYQ010000104.1:0-9805 GCA_044346745.1 Usitatibacteraceae bacterium
CTCAATAGCAGCACCGGCGTCCTCTCGGGTACACCGACCGCATCGGGTAGCTTTAGCTACACCGTGCAGGCGGCCAACGGCACCCTGCCCAATGCCACCCAAGCGGCATCGATTACTGTCGGGGTGCCCATTCAGGTCTCGCCTACCTCAATTGACTTTGGTAATCAATTTGTTGGCAGCGTTAGCTCTAGTCAAGCGCTCACGGTCTCGAACATCGGCGGGAGCGCGTTCGATCTCGCCAAAATTTCCAGCGATGGGGACTTTGCTTTTGATACCCTCTGTCCGACGTCAACATCAACGAGTGCATCACTGTCGCCGGGCACCACCTGCGCGATTAATGTCCGCTTTAAGCCCCTGACGGCTAAGGCGCTGACTGGTTCAATCGATATCGATACCAGCATCCCTGTCAAGGCCCCGGCAGGAGCCGTGGACCAAACTCCGCAGCGCCTCCGCATATCGGTGGCACTGTCAGGCGTCGGCGTTGCAGTGCCGCGTGCCAATATCGTAATCGAGCCGACGAGCCGCAGTCTGAGTTTCGGCGAGCAAGCCGTTGGCTCTGAATCCAGTCCAAAAGTGGTATTCATTCGCAACGACGGTCTGGCCGATATGTTATTGAGCAACTTTGTCTTTGTCAGCGCAAAGCCCGTCTTTACTGATCGGACACCACTGCTAGCGGATAATCCCCAGGGGTTGCCGGAATGCGAACTAGGTAGCGTGGTGAAGCCAAATGAACGCTGCGTGATCGGGATCGTATTCGCTCCTGCCGACGTCGGTGATGCGACTGGGACATTGCGCTTCACGCATAATGGCACACCGAACGGATTGTCGGAAGTGGCAACCATTTTGCTCAGTGGCAAGGGCACTCCGAGGCCTGAGCCACGAATCAGTGTCTCTGAGGCGTCTCTTGACTTTGGCGAGCAAGTGCTTGGCACGGAAGGCAGTGTGAAGCTTGTAACCATTAGAAACAACGGTACGGCGGATATGACGAATATCGCCGTGGCTGTCACCGGCAACGCAGGGACTAAAGCGAATGATTTTAGGACAGTGAATCGCTGCGCCGCGTCACTGATTCCGAACGCGAGCTGCTCAATCGAGGTCACTTTTACCCCACAACTCCCGCCGGAAGATGCACCGAATCTGAACGTAGTTGGGGACAAATCTGCCATGCTGGTGATTAGCAGCAATGCGGCGAATGCGTCTGACGGAAAGGTTGATTTGCGCGGTAAGGCCATCCCGGTGCCGGTGCCGATTGTCAAGCTATCGGCGACGACCGTTGGTTTTGGGACACAGGTCGTGAACGGGGCAGAGGTAACGCAAAAGATAATCCTCACCAATATCGGGCAGCGCCCTCTGGCGATCAGCAAGATTACGGCGACGGGCGACTATAGTCAGACGAATACGTGCTCGACGAGCGTACCGCTAGAACCAACAAAAACCTGTGACATCTCGATCAGATTTGCTGCGCGGTCCGAGGGAACGGCTGCGGGTAGCGTGGAGATAGAAAGCAATGCGAAGACCTCACCTGACAAAATCATGCTTGAGGGCAGCGGCTGTGTGCTGATCATCACGGGGGGAAGTGCCGGGCGCCGGGGCTTCATTCTGCCGACTCGTAGCTGCGCGGTGCCGTGACGTACTGATGATTCAGACAGCCTAGTTGCGGACGTCGCCCGAGTAAGCCTCAAAACGCTACGTTCGGCGGGCATTTACAGCCATTTAGGCTTGAAGATGCCCGTCGAATGGGCAGTCTCCGCGCGGGGCACGGCGCTCTCAAGTTCCAAGTGCTCCGTCGCCCCAGCGTAGGCTGGGCCCAGACCTTCGTAACTCATTGACCTTACGGTGGATTGGATTCCAGCCCGGCGCAACCCTTGCGGTTGTTCGCTGGAATGACGGCAATTTCGAGGTTTTAGAAGTTCCCCTCTGGTAACTTCTATTGATGCGGCAATTAAACATAGTGAATAAATCGCAAATTCCACCTGTCCCCGCGAAAGCGGGGATCCAAGTTGACCTGCCGCGCATAACCACAAGAGTTGCGCCGGGCGGAACCCCAAGTTAAGTCTTCAAAATGGTTTAGGAAACTGGACCCCGGCGTCGGGGCGACAGTTCTAAAGGCGTCAATAGACGGAACACAGAAGCCGATCTATTGGCCTGACTCTTAACGCTAGTATGGCAGGGGCACGTCGGGCTTTGAGCTTTGCAAAACGCGACGGAAGTCTTCCTTGATGCGCTCCAGTCCGGCCGCAGTTTCGGCTTCAAACCTCAACACAATGACCGGCGTGGTGTTTGATGCCCGCGCCAAACCAAAACCATCCGCATACTCAACACGCAAGCCATCGATGGTGATGACCTCAGTGGCGTCGGTGAAGCTTGCCGTGTCTTTCAGCGCGTTGATGATCGCGTGCGGTTCACCTTCGGCAAGTTTCCAATTCAGCTCCGGTGTGGAAAGTGCATCGGGCAACGCTTTTAATGGTGCGTTGGCGTCGGCAAACTTGCTGACAATCTCAAGTAATCTTGCACCGCAATAGAGAGCATCGTCAAAACCATACCAGCGCTCTTTAATAAAGATGTGGCCGCTCATTTCACCGGAAATTGGTGAATCTACTTTTTTCATTTTGAGCTTGATCAACGAGTGTCCGGTCATCCACATCAACGGCACGCCGCCGTGTTGACGAATCCACGGTGCCAAGTTGCGTGAGCATTTGACGTCAAAAATCACCGTGCCACCAGGGGCGCGTGACAGCACGTCGGCCGCAAACAACATCAACTGTCGATCGGGGAAAACAATCTCGCCGTCTTTGGTGATAACACCAAGTCGGTCACCGTCACCATCAAAGGCGATCCCAATTTCCGCATCAGTCTCCTTCAGCGCGCGAATCACATCCTGCAAATTCTCCGGTTTGGAGGGGTCTGGATGGTGGTTCGGAAACGTGCCGTCAACATCACAATAAAGCGGCACGATCTCGCAGCCGAGTGCGGAAAATAAACGCTCAGCAATCGTCGCCGGTGAACCATTGCCACAGTCCATGACGATCTTCATCTTGCGCTTGAGTTTGACGTCGCCGACGATGCGATTCATATACGCATCGTTGATGTTTTGGGTGCGGTAACTGCCTCGTGACGCGGCAACCGTGAAGTCATTCGCTTGGATCGCGCGCAACAAGGATTGAATTGCATCGAGTGCGAGTGTCTCTCCTTCGATCACCATCTTGATGCCGTTGTAGTCGGGTGGATTGTGCGATCCCGTAATCATCACGCCGGAACGTGCGCCAAGTTCGATCGCCGCAAAATAAACCATTGGAGTGGCGACAACACCGATGTCGATCACATGAATGCCGGTTGACTGCATGCCACTCGCGAGCGCCTTGGAGAACTCCGGTCCCGATAGCCGCCCGTCGCGACCGATGACAATTTCAGTGCCGCCGCGCTTAACAGCCTCGGTGCCGAGTGCCTTGCCAATCAATTCGACAACATCGACCGTGAGCGATTTGCCGACGATACCGCGGATGTCATAAGCCTTAAAGATTTCGGTGGCGATGGTTGGTGAGGTGAGGGACATCGTGGTCGCTTTCGGAAAGTGGGTTGTTGAAACCGCCGCTAGTTCATCGGGACGGCCAGCAATATGAATCAATCGCCGTGTTCAAAGAAATAGAATACCCGCCGAGCCATCCAGCTGCTATTGCCGGGAAATGTGCCGGAGAGAAACCCTACGTGTCCGCCGTGTTCAGGAAAGTCGCATCGGATGTTGGCGGAAACCTGTGAGTTGGTGGGCAGCGCGGAAGCCGGCAAAAACGGATCGTTGCGGGCGTTGAGCAACAACGATGGAACAGCCACGTCAACGAGGCTAGGCTTTGCCGAGCCGCGTGTCCAGTAGTCATCGGTGTCGCGGTAGCCGTGCAGCGGAGCGGTCACTTCGTTATCGAATTCACGCAGTGTCGTAGCGAGACGTACAACATCCTCACGAAATATGCCGGGATGTTTGGCGAGTTTTGCCAGCGCATTTTTCTTCATGGTGCGCAGAAAATTTTTTGTGTAAATTTTGCAAAAGCCACGCTCGAGTGCAGCACCTGCCGCCATGAGATCCAACGGTGCGGAGATCGCCGCCGCTGCGGTGACGATGGGGCTCGCTTCGGAACCTGCGTCGCCAAGCCACTTCATCGTGGCATTGCCACCGAGTGAAATCGCCGCAACATACAGCGGCTGATCGGCGGCCTCCGCTTTGGCGCGCCGTAGTATCCATTCGATTTCTGGTGCATCGCCGGAATGGTAAGCGCGCGGCAATCGGTTCATCTCGCCACTACAGCCGCGAAAATGTGGCACCAGTCCGCGCCATCCCCGCTTCTCCGCCTCAGCCATGAGGTTCAACGCATATATGCCTTGCGAGCTACCTTCTAGCCCGTGGAAGACCACCAACATGGGGCGTAGCCTCTCAGTCGCCGTTGAGGCGAGACGGTCCACATCGATGAAGTCGCCGTCTGGCCTGCCGTGGGGTATCGTATCCCAACGCTCGCGCGTATAAGACACATGGGGGCGCGAGCCAAACAAAGCTGGATACACCGTCTGCACGTGAGCACCGAAGCCGTTGACACCGCTGTTGCCAACATTACCACCGAGCCACCACGGCGCGAGATAGGGCGTGTACCGAGACGGTTGCATCAAGGTATCCACCTTACCAATTGGTCTTGTAATCGATGCTGACACGACCGTCGGGAGTGGCGCGGCCTAATGTGCCGATGGTATTCGCCAGCCAACTAGGGCTACCGGGGAGGGCAGCCCCAAAACCTTGGTAGTGGAACTCATTCGGCTTGCCGAGGACCACATGCCCGCCGCCGATGAGTGACAGCAGTCCGGAAGATGTCTCGATCTGATAGACGATGCGCTGGCCGTTGAAGATGAGGTGCCCGCGATAACTCCCGAGCGGAGCGCCGAGCGGCACGCCCCCGATGGCTCGGACGCGGAAGCGGTTGACCGCGAAGCTGAGGCGGCCCGCCATTTCGTGCGATGAGGCGTAATTGATCTGCAGAGTGTGACCGTCGGAGATAAACTGGACGTCACCGGAAGGTCGCAAGACGGCAATGTCGCCATTGAGATGTGACAAACCTTCGATCGACAGACGTAGGTCGGTATTGCGCAGGTGAACGCTCAACATCCCCGCCTCGACGGTGGTCTTGCCCGACAAATGACGACCGGTGGCCGTCACATTAAGCCCTATTCGCAGACGCAACATGCTGGTCGGCGCGAACGACCAACTGATGGGAACGTCGAGGGCCGGTGTCGCTTGGGATTGACTCGAGGCTCGACTACCCTTTAGCTGGACGAGCGCGGCACCCGACCAAATGGTGCCGCTGACATTGCGTAGCTGTGGGTTGGTCGCAAGGAGCGAGAGCGCTCTGTTAACCGGCGACTCAATGATAATTGCCGGAAACAGTGCGACGGTCGCGACGACAAACGCACACAACCCGACAATAACAACGGTGCGGCGCTTCACGTCGAATCGACCAGCAACAGTTCGCCAGAGACCAGCGTCGATGTTGTTGCAGAAGGCGGTGCGGCGGCGGCGCGTGCCAACGTCATCGACAACACACGGATACGATATCGGCCAGTCGCTTGTTCGAGTCGATCTATCAACTCAGCATATGGCACTTGGTCGACTGCGACCTTAAACGTGGCGACACCTGCGGGGGTGCTTGGCATGGGGTTCAATGCGATCGTGACAATTGCTTTGGGGCCGAAAACTCCCTGTAGTCCGGTCACATCGGCGATACTTTGTGTAGCACTTGCCGCCACAGGTGCCATGGTGAGGATTGATTGGACGGCGACCGCTTGCTCGTGCATTTGTGCGGCTTGAACACGCAGCGATTGGATGCGCAGGCGGTTCTTGGTGACACTGGATTGGAGCGGCTCGTACATCAGCGCCCAGCTCAATCCCACTGCCAGTAGTGCCGCGCAAATGGTGATGGTACGGCGACCGGCGGGCGATAGTGCCGACCAGCGCTGGGTGGCTCGATCACGTATGTCGCGCAGTGGCAAGAACAAATTGCGGCTCGAGGGGGTGCTCATGGGCCGCCTGCCGTGCGGATCACGAGTGACACATTGCCGTCAGCCCCTGCCACAACCGCCGCGCCGTTCTTTGCTGCCTCGCGACGAAGGGTGCCAACGTTATCGGCAGACAGGTTGGTAAAAGCGAGTGTCAATACGCCGTCTTTGGATCCGATGCCGGTGATCTGCGGTGCGACCTCGCGGGTGATTGATGCGGCAAGCGCGAGTTTTGTCACAATCGGTTCAGCAGTTAGTCCGCGTTCCTTTTGTAATTGACGCAGATTGCGTGCCATCTGCAACGGTGCGTCGACCACCGCCGTGGCTTGCGGAAAACTGGTGAGGAAGATGGCGCGAATTTCGCGCTCTAGAGTTTGTCGCTCGCGTGCTGTTCGCCACGCATCCATCGACAACATTGCCACGTGCAACACGAGGACGGAACAGGCTAACTGCGCGGCGAGTTTGAATTGTTTGAGTCCGACGCTAACTTGGTCGGCAATTTTGAAGGCACCTGTAAGCAAATCTGCTGAAACCAGCTTCCGTCCGGTGGTGTCGGGTGGTATTGACTCGGCTAGGGCGGTAACCTTGAGTTCGACTCCGACAAGGCTACCCGTACCGAGGCTGAATTGCCAAGCGGCGTGATCAATGCCAGCGGCAATGTCAGGCAAAGCACGTATCTCCAATCGTGATGGCAAGGCGCGCGAAGCGGCTGACGCCGCCGCTTCATTGAGCGCCAGTGTCAAGGCAAACGGCGGCGCACCAAGATCATTCCGGTCATAGTCTATGCCGTATGCCAGTCCATCCGGGCGCACCGCATACCCATTCCGGTCTTTCAGCACCACCAGCCATTCGCTATCGGCGACGTTGTGCAAGGCAGTCTCCGGCACGGCCAGCTTTGGCTCGATACCAGCCAACTGTAACCAAGCGAGTGCAGCGGAAAACCAAGCACGGTCGATTGCCGCCACCACGTACTGGTTCGGCCCGGACACAGAGGCACCAATCACCACCGCGTGTACGGTTGCTGGGTCGATGGTCAACTTGTCTTCGATGGCGAAGTTGAGTAGTTGCTCACGCTTTTGTGGCGACACATTGGGTAACTTCGCATCGATAAATGCAATTCGCGAAATCGGCAACACCACCACATGTCGAACCATGGCGGGAACGTCGCCCGGCTGGCATTCGCCACTTCGCACAGCGGTGTTTGTCTCACCGCTCACAATCCAGCGGACGGTAAGGCTGGTCGGGCCTTCCTTGCGGTCGGTGGTCGCTTCGTTGTCGACGCTAAAGTGGTCGGAATCGGGTAGATAGATGTAACAAGGCACGTTGGGAAACTATCCGTTTTCTTTGACCCAAATTATAGCTGGCCAAGCGATGCTGGCCGCCCCGGCACCTCCGGCTTGCAGCTGGAGCAACGCCGCTTGTCGAATTTGTGAATGTTGGCCAGTGATGGCGAGTGCGGCTTCGAAGTAGCGGCTCTTGGTGTCAAGAAACATCTCCACAATGGCCGCCGGAAGCTGCTTGCGACGTTCGGTGATGTCCTTGGCGTCAATAAACGGCAGCTCCCGCACACGAATGGTCTCGAGCAGTTGTTCGGCGGGTACGTCAGCGAACAACGCTTCGAGTAGTTCTACCGAGGTGGTGTTGATATTGATACGGGTGCGTTCGCCGTTTACGGTAGGTAACGCCGTAATGAAAGGGGATAACTTGCGGAGCGTGGCATCATCGATGCCTTTCACCCTCAACAACTCCTCGACCTGCGTGATGGGGCGATTGGCCGCACCGTAACCGGCCTGTGACCAGTAGTAGTTATTCTCCGCGCCGCCGGGTGTGGAGACATCGTCGTCGCGGTCGATCCAATCAACAATGGCTGTTGCGAGGTTGGGGTCGAGCTTGAGGATTTTTAGTAAACGTGAGAACGCCTCAATATCCGTTTCACGCCGTTTGCCGTCCGCACCCACCAGATTGTTGATGTTGAATTTTGACTGTGCGTCCCGCAGCAAACCGGTGGCAACCGCCGTATCAATCGGCCGCGCAACGAGCCCCTGTGCCCACGGTTGTGAGAGGGCAACATAGGTGCTGTTCTTTTGCTGGACCACCAATGCGCTGCGCGCCCATTCCAGCGTCGTGGTGGCGTGTAAGCCAAGCTGCGCGCGTTCGGTGGCGCGCTCGACCCGGGTTAAAGCTTCCGCTTGCTGTGCAAGCAAATAACTCGCGACCGTCGCCGCCAGCATCACCACCAGCAATGCCGTGATGATGGCGATACCGCGCTGACGTGCAGGTGGTGCCGGTGGCCTCATTGCGCGGCAAACAATACGATCAGCCACCCGATACCTCGCGTAATGCAAACAATCTGACAATCGGCGGCGTGTCGCCTTGTGTCAGCGTGAGTTCGAGTGCGGCTGGCAGGGCGGTGGAGGCAAAACTTGGTGTGCTGCTGTCGTCGCGTGACGGCCAGTCCGTCCGCCAGTTGCCGCGAGCATCAAGCACGCGCCAGCGAAATTCACGCACGTTGTTTAGGGCGGTGTAAGCGGCTGGCAGTACACGCGGCGCGGCATCGATACCTTCCCAAATCAGTAGTTCGAGCTTGCCCTCGTTGAGGCGATAGCCGATGCGTTGGGGTGCCGCATTAATGCCCGTGGAGCCGGCGAATCCCGCGCGGCTAAAGACAATCACAGGATCGACAGCTGATGATGCCGCAGTGAGCACCTTTAATGCCGGTTCGGAGACACCATCCGCGTTCCTCGCCGCGCGCGGCATTATGGCACCTAGGTCGGACTCGATGCGGGTGAAAAACAGGGCTTGGTCGCGCAGTGCGCTGGTCTGTACAGCCAACCGTTCGCGTGTATCAAACATGCTGGAGAGTGTTCGGTAGCCGATCACCGTCAAGACGGCAAACACCAGCAGTGCGACCATCACTTCAACGAGGGTGAAGCCTGATGCGTGTGGTTGGTGCTTCATGTTCCAGCCTGTTTTGGTTGGCCGACTGGACGCGCCAGATAAACGGTGAGGGTCGCAAGTTTTCTTTCATCGACTGCGCCGACGGTGCCTGCTGCAACAGCCGCACGAGCGACCGCAATCTCCACTTTGCGAAATGCGCTGTTCGGTGTTTCGTTTGTGGTCGTTGTCCAGCCAAACGGCATGCCGGCGATTTCGGCTTGCCCATTCTCGACACCCACTGCCGGAAACACGCGGCGGGCCGTCAATTCAGCCGCGCGGTTTTGTGCGACCCAAGTCGCATAGGTACGCAACTTCACGTCTTCGGCACTGGTGGTCGCCATGGCGGCGGCGCGCATCGCGGCGGCGAGCGCGACGGACAAAATCGCAAGCGCGATCAACACTTCAATGAGAGTGAAGGCCATATTTCGCGCAAGCGAGCGTTTATTGGCGTGGTGCATATCGATGCGCCTACTGCCGAAACGCGACGTTGCCAAGGGCGTCACCGTCAATTACGCGCTGAAATTGGTCCGAAAATATCCGCATTGAGAACGGGACGCCGATACCGGTGGGCAGAAACGTAACGATCTGCTCACGCGGTACAGATCTACCGCCAGACGTGGTCGCCGCATTACGCGCAAGGTTGCTGTTGGTGTTAGACCCGCTATTTATCTCCGCCAGTTCGACACGAATGCCATCACGCCAAGTTCGGGACCGCAGGCTACCGGCGACGGCGTTGCGCCAAGTGGGCTCGACGCTGTTAGGGTCACGCTCGAGAAACTCGATGCCTTCGCCGGTTACGCGCATGGCGATTGGATAACCCGAAAACACTGCTTGATCA
>JBIIYQ010000245.1:0-2909 GCA_044346745.1 Usitatibacteraceae bacterium
AAACGTATGTTGTCATTTACCTGGAATGCACCGCCATCATTGCCAGAGGCGCGCAAACAACGAACGGTGGTGGTGGTGCGTTTTGTGCCGCGCGGCGATACGTTGACCGACGTGACGATTAATCACATGGGCTGGGGAGAGCCAAGCGCCGACGGCGAGTGGGGCAAAGCGTACGACTATTTCGCGAAGTCGTGGCCAAATGTATTAAAAAATCTTAAGAAGAGATTCGATAGCGGGCCGGTGGATTGGAAACCCTGGTTGGAGTATTTGCAGAAGCAACGCGCCGCGCCAGCGGTATCCTCGCCGACGACAAAAGCGCCGGAGAAAAAATAACGTTCAGCGGACGGGTTTGGTGGAGGTGCTCAGCGCACGTGTTCAACGAATTAGCGGCCAGCGATCAATGACTTCATATTGAACGCCATTGCCATCTTGCACGGTTTGTACCAGCGAGAACTCATCGACATCCCAATGACAAGGTGAAATTGGATGAGTTTCGATAGCAGCCGTAATGTGCCGCGCCACGGTGATGTGAGGTCGAAAGGTGCGGCTATCAACATCAAAGTCAGCAGCGTGTACGCCATCATGAAGCGCCTGTTGCAGCTCGAACAAAGCCTGCGGGGGCTGATCACTTGCGAGCCACGCTATTCTTGGCGTCGCGAAACAGCCGGCAGTATTCACGGTGTAGCGAAATGGCGCGGCACGTAACCGACTCGCCACCATCTTCATCTCCAGTAGACGCGTTTGTGGGACGTTGCCCGCGAACACCATCGTCAGGTGCAACGTGACCGGCAAGATAGGCCGACCGCCGGTGAGGCGGGCGACCTCCAAGCGTTGTGCTGCCAGCGCCAAGCGAATATCGTCTTTGGGCCAGATAGCAAAAAAGAGCCGCATCTCGATTGTGTCCTATAACGTTGCTTGGTTTTTAATGTAAGAATTCTTATTATCCCTTCCAATCGATGTTGCGTCACCACATGTTTGGTTAGCAACTAAAGACGTTGGACTAAGCCCCTTGATTTCGACCACCATTCAGCGTGTCCGTGGCCTGCTTTTCTCGCCCTCTGCCGAGTTCGCGCAAATCGCCGCAGAACCCACCGACATGCCGGTGCTGGTTAGGCGATTCTTGCTGCCGCTGGCCTTGTTGACTTCTGTCGCCACCATCGTTGGCATGAATTCGTTTGACGTCGCTTGGGATGTGGGACAAGGCTACCGCGTGCCAAAGGAGCGGATCCTAAATATTGGCGTGGCTAACTTCGCCTTCGAGGTGATAACGGTACTCATGGCAGGCTTGATTTTCTTCGTGCTGTCCACCGCCGATCAACAGAAACGCAGTCTGGTGCGGTCGATGAACGTGGCGGTTTATGGTGCCGTGCCGCTGATGCTCTCCGGCGTGTTGTTGTTTGTACCCATGAACGTGACCATTTGTATGGCGGCGATGGTGCACACGTTTATCCTCTATTGGATCGGGGTGCAGAAGGTGATGCATATCCGACCGGCTAACGCATCATTGTTCGTGGCGCTGGCGATGATCGTTTTATTCGGCGCGTCGACCTTACTCGGCGCATTTTCGGCGATGATCGGCGTGTTGTAGCAAACCCGGGTGTGTCGTTAGGCATTGGGGAAACTCCTTTATTGACGGATGTTTTCGAGCAAAATGCCGTGGAAACGCCCGTCTTTAAATGACTTTGGCGAAGGAATATTGGAGCACGTGGAGTGCATCACGCGTTGGCGAAACCGTTGGCTAGCTTGTTGTATTTGCGTCGCCAAGTTTGCCTTTGAGCCGCGCCATTCGCGATACCAATGCGGACTTGCGGGAATCATTCTGGAACACTAAGGCCAGCCGATGCATGACCGCATAAGCTTCCGTCCATGCGGCATGCGCCTGCTCTGGCGCGCCCACCTCTGCGAGGCGCTCCAACGCGGAGGCTAAATCTTCAAGCGCCTGAGGGCCGTCGCCATAGGTTTTCAGGAGCAGCCGACAGATGCCAAGTGACTCTTCATAAGTGGCGGCGGCGTCCAGGCGTCCTTGCTGGTTGGCGACGTCACCGACGTTGTTGAGTGAGACCGAGAGGTCGCGCTGCGCCTGCGGGCCGGTTCGCAGACGTGCTGCGGCGAGTGTTTGCGCCGCAATTTCCATCGCGTCGTCAAGAGCTCGCTGTCCAAGTGCCGCGTCGGTCGCGGCCCAGCCATCGGCTAATGAAAACTCGCGTATCGGTTGCTGGCTTTTTGCGCGACCTAACCCAAGCGAACCCGGCACTTTTGCGAGCGGTCCCGTTTCCGGCGGCGTGGATAGGCCTTGATTAACGCGAAAGTAATCAATGGCATCGGAGGCGGACGCGGAGACGGGGCCGCCGCCCCCCTCGCCTGAGGCAATGGACGTTTGCCGCTGGCGTCGAGAGAACACCGGCGTGTCAAAGGCCTCGATTGCGACTGCTGATGTCGGCGTTGATGCGGACTGGCTCGGCGGCGACTCGATTGCCGATGAATAGATGCGTACATGCCAAAGGTCGGGCGCGGAAGACGCGGTGTCGCGCTGAAAACCTGCTGGCAGCACCAGAATCATCGGGCACTTCACTTCGTTCTCAAAGCGGGTGCGGCGCTCATTCATGCGCATTAGCAACTCGCGCCGCGCGTCGTCCCACACGAGATTATTCGGGTCTCGGCTCGCCTCGATCCAAAACGGAGCGCAGGTTTTCTGATGTACTTGCAGGGTCGCCGCCGCAAAAACTGCGGAAATCGTTCCAGCAGAAAGATGGTCGGCTGAAGCAATGCTAATCTCAGTCAACGGCGCGGCGCGGGCGATAAGCTGGTTGGAAGGGGCTCGGTAAAACGGACGCCATGGATTTGGTAAATACTTTCAATCCAAGGAGTTCTGAATGTCATCAATACCGAAACGTGTATTCACCAGCGAG
>JBIIYQ010000105.1:0-9741 GCA_044346745.1 Usitatibacteraceae bacterium
TTCATCTAACCAGCGCTGCACCTTCGCCGGACAACGTTCGTAGGTACGCAGGATCGGCTTTTGTGGCGTAAAGCCCCAGCGTTTCAAGTACTCGCCCATTGTCTGGACAGCTAGCTCTATACCAAACTGGCTCTTCACTAACTGAAGAACAGCCTGTCGGCTCCATCGTGCAAAGCGCATGCGCAACTGTTCGGGGCGTTTCTCGCAAATGATCTGCTGGATCGTCTGTTCTTGGGCCTCGTCGAGCTTGCGATGAATCCCCCGCTTACGGCCACGAACCTTGGGGGCAAGTGCGCCCAGCCCGCCAAGCTTGTAGGCATCAATGATCCGACACACCGAGCGGTATCCCATTCCAGTCATCGCGCTGATTTGGCGACGATTCACGCTACGCCTATGCAAACGAATAACTTGTTTGCGTTTCTCGTGTTGAGCATCGGGCGAACGTTTCCGCGCATCTTCTTTGTCTATATCCATGAAGGCTTAACTGGAGCCCGTGGAAAACGTTCGCCATATTTAATTGCCGGATCAATAACCACTCCGTCGTCCCAGCTTAGTTTGGTAACTTCGCTGGAATGACGACAATTTTGCGGCTTTTAGAAGTTCCCCATTGGCCCGTAGTAGACGCGGGTATCGTATTCAAGCGTGACAACTCCGCGCACTTGATGTGCGTCGAATGCTTCGCGGACACACGCGGTTCACGCTGCCTACAGCACCAACGACATAACGACGCTCGTATAGTTTGTGTCGGGCCGCCAGTCGCATGCCCCGACAACCTTGTAGCCCCAAGCTTCGTACATTGCGATGAGCGCGTGAGCAGGCGCTGCGGTGTCGAGTGCCATGGTCTTGCCGCCGTTGCGCAAAGCATAGGAAAGCGCTGCCTCGTGCAGTGCCCTGCCTAGGCGAAGACCCTTGAAGGCGGGCGCAACCGCGAATTGGCATATGGTCCACGTTGTTGGATCGCGGTAGAGCGCTACCTCCGAAGCCGGCTGCGGTGGACGAACAGTAACAGTGCCCAAACATGCGCCATCGAATTCTGCGACAAGGCCATGACCGGATGCAAAGCGTGCGGCGGTGTCATTGACGCTTTGGTGCGTGCCCCAGTAGCGCAAGCCTTTAGCGGCGTGCGGCGCATAGGCGGCATGGATGAGTTCGGTGAGCAATTCCATGTTGTCGCTGGGCGCGAGATCACGAATGACAGGTACGAGGTGCTGCATATTTGTGGGTCTTAAAGTGTGACCTGAGGGGCGGGCAAAAGGCGCAGCCTTTTGAACGTCCCCTCGATGGAAAGGCTAGACCACACCCGAGCCTCTCTTGGTGCTGCCGGAGTCTAGGGCGGCGACCAGCTTGCGTAGGTAGTCTTTTGCTAGCCCAGTTCGACCTCTACGCAACCACTTGATGCAGTCGTACAGTTCCCAGATCAGTCCAACGTCGCCGTGTGGATACGGTGTGAAGTCTTCGTGGCGAGGTGGCGGCTCTTGGACCACTATCGTTTCGAGGTGACCAACTGGATTCCAGACCGCCAAGAACGGCGGTCTGAGTTTGAAATCGGCATGCTCATTGAACGCATGAAACTCGCAACTTGAAGCGTCAAGATAGACATACTTCTGGAATGCAACCTCGCCGGTGTAGACCATGCCGTAGTGATGAAGCACTGGTTCCTCGTCCAAGATGGCCTGCGCCTTTTTCAAGAATTCAGACTCGTGCCCGTCTATGACGAATGCAGCAAGGTCGAGATCGGACAGGCGATCGCCCTTGCCTTGAGCAAATGAGCCAACGAGCGCCAGCGCCAAGCACTCCGATGACTGTTCGCACAGGGCCCTGAGCTTGGCAAGCCGTGGTAAATGCGATGGTGCCGCACCCTGCGTCACAAGGGTGGCACTAAGATCGTCGGGTAATGTTGTGGGCGAAGTCATTGGGAGTTTGTATGGTCTAACGATCTAGCTCATGGGCGCGCCGCTTTCGGCGCGTCCGTGTGCAGCGACGAGTTAGCGCTCGACGCAATTTCAGGAAATGCGCTGTCTGCGGCGCCAACAAGGTGCTGCAAACACCTACTGCCAAAAACCGCGCAGAAATCCGCGACATCTGGTGCGTCTATTGTTTTGCCCGACGCATACGCAACCCGACCATGCTTGCTTGTTGTGTTCCAGTGAGCAGCCATAGGGTCGCTATGTACGACCTTGTGAAGCATCGTCGCCAATTCCTTCGCGCCTGATGTTCCTGACTTACCAGCCCGCGACAAAAGATGTTCGATCAATTTTGGCAGCGACGGCTGATCGCTACGTGGCCAGCCGTCATGCCAAGCGGTTACGGCGG
The DNA here is from genome assembly GCA_044346745.1 of Usitatibacteraceae bacterium. Classification (GTDB taxonomy): domain Bacteria; phylum Pseudomonadota; class Gammaproteobacteria; order Burkholderiales; family Usitatibacteraceae; genus UKL13-2. The sequence continues at coordinate 2,314 of JBIIYQ010000105.1, forward strand.
CGGGAGTATCTAGGAGATAGAAAACCAAGGCGGTTCTTTCGAGCAATGGGCGAAGTGGAATTGTTGCGGAGAATAGATATCCCTGACGAATTAGTTCGCGCACGCTCAAGGCGATGCTAATTCCTTGGGGCACAATCTCCGAGACTGCCGCTTGTTGTGGCGACATTTTGATTTCGAAAGTGCGCGCGGCAACAGCCATGTTTAGTTGCATTGCGGCAGGAATTGCTTTGTCGAACTCGAGCAATTGCGCCCGACCGAGATACGGTTCGTTGTGCGGAAGATAAACTGCTTCAATTACCATGATGGCGCAAGTGCTCAGCCCTAACTCAATGCAGAGACGCGAAATGCCGTTTATCACGGCAGTCTGTTTCCCCATCGTGTTGTGGATAACGGACTAAGTGCTCATTCTAATCGCGAGTACCGGCGCGGACAAAGCGGACGGTTTACAGAAACTGAAACTCGTTTATTGACGGGCATTCCCAGACATAAATGCTTGAAAACGCCCGCCGTTATTCGTATTTACGACATTGGTCCGTAATAGACGCGGGTATCGTACTCAAATGTAACAACCCCGCGCACTTGATGCGTGTCGAATATTTCGCGGGCGCGCGCTGCGAGTGGTGCGTAATTCGGATGATCCTTACCGGGCACGTAGGACGACGAATGCAATCTTCCCATCAGCCCGGCAAAATCGAAGTGCTGGAGATTATCAAACGCGGCTTCTTGAAATTTGCCACCAAAGAATGGTTCAAAGACGGTTGGGTCTTGGATGTTCTTGTGGTTGATCTCGTTGTAGTCGGTTGCGTAACGTTGCAGCAAGTCTTCGTAGTCGCGTAGAAATTGCGTTGAGTCCACCCTGCGGTCATTCCACACCAACACGACAAAACCATCGTCTTTCAAAATCCGCCGAAACTCAGCTCTAGTCTTGTCGCGATCAAACCAGTGAAAGGCTTGGCCGGCCAATACAAAGTCCATTGCTTGTCTGGGTAAACGCGTGGCTTCGGCCGTGCCATCCATGCTGGTAAAGCGGCCGTAGTCAGCGAGGTACGCTTCACCCGCTTCGCGCATTTCGCGGTTTGGTTCAACACCGACAACCGGATTGCCGTTATCGAGAAACAACTCAGCGAGAAATCCTGTACCCGAGCCGATATCGGCGATGACACTTTCCGGAGTGAGGCCGCAATTGGCGGCCAATAGATCCAGAATTTCAACCGGATAGTGGGGGCGGTAATTGATGTAGTCGGCGACGCGATCCGAAAATCTTGTGGTGGCGTTGGCTTTTGGATTGGAGGACATGATTATCGGTGCGACGGGGTGAGGAGTGAGACGGTTGACGGAGTTAGAACCAGTTAGGCTGCATGTCGAGTGACGTGGTATCAAGATTTTGTACCAGGTCCAGCATCGGCCCTACCTTGGGTAACTCGACCACAAAGAAGTAACGACACGCTTGCCACTTGCCATGATAAAAGTCGCTGTCAGCGGATGTGTAGTGCCGCGAAGCTGCCAGAGATTGTTCGAGCCACATCCACGCGATCACCACGTGCCCGAAGGCTTCCAGAAATGATGAGGAGTTGGCGAGTGTGTGATTGACGTCACCTGCAGCCCATGCAGTTTGCGTCACCTTCGCCAGCCGTTCTGCATAGTCCGCAAGTTGGGCGGCAAAGGCGCGTGTGTCAGCATTCTTGCTGGCTGCTGCGGCGGTAATCGTCGAGGTGATACGTTTGCCCAGAAGAAGTAATGCCGCGCCGTTCTGCATTACCACTTTGCGCCCGAGCAGATCCAATCCTTGGATGCCGTGAGTGCCTTCATGGATCGCGTTAAGTCGATTGTCACGGTAGAACTGCTCAACGGGAAAGTCCCTCGTGTAGCCGTAGCCGCCGAGCACTTGAATAGCGAGTGAGTTCGCTTCCAAACACCATTGCGACGGCCAGCTCTTGGCGATTGGCGTCAGGATGTCGAGCAGTAGTGTGGCTTCATGACGCGTGACTTCCGCCGTCGCAGTTTTTTCCTCATCCACCAGTTTTGCGCAATACAAATTGAGTGCCAGCGCGCCTTCAACGTACGATTTTTGTGCGAGCAACATGCGTCGCACGTCGGTGTGTTCAATGATGGGGATCTGTTTGCTCGTGGGATCTTTATCGCCTGGTGGCCGACCCTGTGGACGCGACTTTGCGTACGCGAGTGAATGCAGATAACCAGTGTATCCCAGCACGGTGGCGCCCAGGCCGACACCGATTCTGGCCTCGTTCATCATGTGGAACATACAAGCAAGCCCCTTGTTGGGCTCTCCCACAAGATAACTGACCGCGCCTTCCTTGCCCTGCGGCTTGTATTTGCCTTCGCCAAAATTCAACAGGCAATTGGTTGTGCCGCGATAACCCATCTTGTGGTTTAGTCCTGCGAGCACGACGTCATTGCGCTCGCCAATCGAGCCATCGTTGCCAACAAGGTGCTTGGGAACAATGAATAGCGATATTCCCTTCACACCGGGCGGCGCATCAGGCAAACGTGCCAACACAAGATGCACGATGTTTTCTGACATCTCGTGTTCGCCGCCTGAGATCCACATCTTGTTACCGAACAGGCGATAGGTGTTGTCCGGCTGTGGCACCGCACGCGTCTTGATGTCGGATAACGAGGAGCCGACTTGCGGTTCAGACAAACACATCGTGCCAAAGAATCGGCCAGCCAGCATCGGCTTCACGAACATGTCGATCTGCGATGGGGTGCCATGTGCAAGCAATAGATTTGTATTGCCGATGGTCAGGAATGGGTATGCGGTGGTGGCGCAATTTGCCGCAATGAAATACGCCATCATCGCTTTGTCGATCAGCACGGGTAACTGCATGCCGCCAAGTGACTCATCTTGTGATGCCGCGACCAATCCCGCCGCATTAAACGCCTCGATGGCGGCCTTTGCCTCGGGAATCACGGTCACACGCTGGCCGTCGAAATGCGGTTCGTTTAAGTCACTTTTTCGGTTGTGCGGAGCGAATAAATCTTCCGCCAGCTTTTCTGCCGTGTCGAGCACCGCGTCGAAGGTTTCACGATCGTGTTGGTGATAACGTTCTCGCGATGTCAGCGAAGTGGCATCGAGCCATGCGTAGAGCAGAAAATTGAGATCGCGGCGGGAAAGAAGGAGGGACACGTTAGTGGGATTTCATTGGGAGCTGACGTTAATTCGACGATATTCGGGTAAGCGCACCAGATTTTCTCCCTCCCCACCTGCGGGGGAGGGCCGGTGGGGCGCGACAAGGGCCACCCTCTCCCCCACCCCTCTCCCATCAAGGGAGAGGGGAGTAAATCCTTCGGCTCTCCAATCTCCACTAATCTCCCCCACCCCTCTCCCATCAAGGGAGAGGGGAGTTAGAGCAAGGCGGAGACCGCGCTCACGCGGCAAATGGAGGGGCTGGGTCCCAGCCTCCGCTGGGACTGCGATGATGCCGCGCTTACGCGGCATCATCTTGGCTTTCTCGGCATACGTTGGAAGACGCGGTCGTACAACCAATTCGGCGCAATACGAAGTAAACGCGCCGCAATCCCCATCGACCACGGGATCACGGTGAAAGAGGTTTTTCGCTCAATGGCACGGGCAAAACGGATGACGGCCTGGTCGACATCGATCAGGAACGGCATTTTGAATTTATTCACCGCTGTCATCGGCGTGCGAATGTAGCCTGGGCAAATGGTAACGACGGCAATGCCTGCGGAACGTAGTTCGACGCGCAGGCTTTCACAGTAGCGAATCGCCGCTGCCTTGGATGCGGAATAGGCGCCACCGCCAGGAATACCGCGAAAGCCAGCAACGCTGGCGATACCAACGAGCGTGCCGCTACCTTTGGCTTTCATCGGTTCAACAAACGGATGAAAGGTGTTGACCATGCCCATGACGTTGATATCGAAGATCTCTTGGAATGCCTGCAAGTCATCTTCAATTTCGGTCAACGTGCCGCGCGACACTCCTGCGTTGGCGATCACAATATCCGGCGCGCCGTGTTTTGCCATGAAGTCGACAGCAGCCGACATAAGCGCTTTTGCATCCCGGACATCACAGACATAGCACTCAGGCTTCGGCGTGAGGCTGGCGGCGACACGGTCAAGCCAATCGCCGCGTCTGGCAACCAAAGCTAACTGCGCACCTTGACCCGCGTAGTGACGGGCGAGTGATTCGCCGATGCCGCTAGAGGCGCCGGTGATGAATATTTTTTGCATCAATGGAGTTTAGCAGCGCACTGTGTCGGGCTAAGCGAGCCAACACATAAGAGAAAACGGCCCCCTGAGGTGCCGTCCGAATTCGCGCCTTGGAAAATCTATTTCTTTGCCGGCTCCGCCGTACGCGTGTTCGCTTTTGCCGGCGCGGGTGGTCGTGCAGAGCTTGCGGGGCTTGCGACGTTTTGAGAGCGGAGCTCATTGATGACCCGATCGGTGGTTGCGAGCATGGCGGCCGCGCTCCCTAAGAAATGCACCAATGCCCGGCCATTAACGACGATGGTCGGGGTGCCGGGCACCTTGTATTGACCCATCAGTTGTCGGCCACGCATGACTTTCGATTGAACTGTGAACGATTGTTCAACTGATTCATATTGCTTGGGATCTACGCCATTTTTTTCCAACCACTTTAAGTAGGTCGGTTTGTGACCCAGGATAACTCGCTCGTTGTGCAAGGCTTCAAAAATCTTCTTATGTAGGCGTTCGCGCTGACCCATCGCCTCGAGAGTGTGAAAGACAGTGATCTCGTCAACGCCCATTAGGTTGAGCCCAGCAGGAACAGCCCTGAACGTAACGTCAGGCGGTAAGCGTTTTACCCATGCTTCAAGCGGCGGCTCGACGATCGAGCACGCTCCGCAGCCATACGAAAAAAACTCCAGCACTTCGATCTTTCCATCATTTGGAACTGATTGCGGCGGGTCGAGCAGCGAAACTTCGCGCGACCCCTGTGCGGCGGCAGCGCCGAGGAAAAACGTGGCGGCCAGAGTGGCGGCAGCGCCCGTAATCACCTTTACTAGATTCCTGGAAGAAGTTTGCATTGCAGTTCCTATAGTCCCTTTGATTATGTGCAAAACGCTTGTAGCGAATGGAAGTTAATCAGGTTTGACGACGCTCGCGCCGATCCCATTCTGGGACAGCACACTTTTGATTCTGTTCACTTCATCTTGGCTCTTGTACGGGCCGAGGCGCACACGGAATAACGTGCCCTTGCCTGCAACGTCGACGGATTTCACGGTGGCTTCGAATCCGGCGAAAGCGATTTTGGCCTTTAGATTCTCTGCGTCGGTTTCACTTTGGAAGGCGCCAGCCTGCAAATAGAGGATTTCGTTCAAAGACTTGGGCGGCGCTGCGTCTTTGCCAGTGTACTTGGCGGAATCTTTGGGAACTTCTTTTGCAGCGTCTCTCACCGCGTCTTTTGGCGACTCTTTTGGGGCTGGTGTGTCGGGCGCTTTTTTGTTCGCTCCATCCTTTTCACCGGGGAGAATTTGATAAAACTCAAATCGCGGTTTGTCTGGGTTCGCCGGGTCAACCTTTGCGCCAGCGGCTGGCGGCGTTGTTGACTTCGCAGTAGGCAATGATTCAACCGGCTTGGTTCTTTCAACAAATGGATTTGACGTGCGGTTTAGCCAGATGGCGACACCGAGCGCCAAAAAGACGCCCAGCAACAGGCCGATGATGATGCCCGCAAACAGTGGATTTACGCCGGGTCTCTTGGGTCCCCCGCCAACCCCACCACCTGCTCCACGAGCAGGCCCCTTCGGCTTCATGTCATATCCCATGGCTACATTTTCTCCGGTGCGGATACACCCAACACGGCAAGGCCGTTTCTCAGCACTTGCCGCACCGAAACGATGAGTGACAGGCGCGCCAGCTTCAGCGATTCGTCGTCGAGCAGGAAACGCTCCGCATTGTAGTAGGTGTGTAATTTTGCCGCGAGCTCACCAAGGTAGTTGGCGACGATGTGTGGCGCCAATTCGCGTGAGGCCAGGGCGAGTGTTTCGGGGAAGTCTGCGAGTGTCCGCATCAACTCAGATTCGTACGGGGAAACCAGCGGCGACAAATCGACCGCGTTTAATTTGGTCACATCCCCGCCCCATTGCTCGAGTACGCGGCAGATGCGCGCGTGGGCGTATTGGACGTAATAGACAGGATTGTCTTCAGAGTGGCTCTTCGCGAGATCGATATCAAAGGTGAGCTGCGAATCGGACTTGCGCATGATGAAGAAGTAACGTGTCGCATCACGACCGACTTCATCAATCAAATCGCGCAAGGTGACGTAGCTGCCGGCGCGCTTGGAGATTTTTACTTCCTCGCCACCGCGCATCACCGTGATCATTTGATGCAACACGTAGTCGGGATAGCCGCTGCGCACGCCGAGTTGCATGGCTTGCAGACCCGCTTTAACTCGCATCAACGAACCATGATGATCGGCGCCTAATTCAGTGATGGCGCGTGTGAAGCCGCGTTGCCACTTGTTCACGTGGTAAGCGATATCCGGCACAAAATAAGTGTAGGTGCCATCGGACTTTCGCATCACGCGATCTTTATCGTCACCCCATTGTGTCGTGCGCAGCCAGAGCGCGCCGCCCTCTTCATAGGTGTGGCCGTTGGTGATCAGTTGATTGACCGTTTTCTCGACCAATCCCTCGGTGTAAATGGATGACTCAAGAAAGTAATTGTCAAACTGCACGTCAAAGGCGCGCAGGTCGAGGTCTTGTTCATGGCGTAGCGCGGCCACCGCGAATTTCCGTACCGCGTCGGTGTTCTCGCCCTTTGCATCGGCTGGATTTTCCGCGGCATACCGTTCGGCGATCTCGACGATGTAGTTGCCGCGATACCCGTCCTCGGGAAAGGGCGCGTCGATGCCGGCGCGTTCTTGCAGGCGGGCGATGACGGAAGCCGCCAGATTGTTGATCTGTGCGCCTGCATCGTTGTAATAGAACTCGCGAGTGACGTTGTAACCCTGGGAGCGAAGCAGCCGGGACAACGTGTCGCCGATTGCCGCGCCGCGGCCGTGGCCCACGTGTAGCGGGCCGGTGGGATTGGCCGAGACAAACTCAACCATGACACGTTCACCGTTGCCAATATTGCTGTGGCCGTACCCGTCACCAAGCTCGCGGACGATGTTGACGATACGTGTCTCAGCATCACGCGATAACCTCACGTTGATAAATCCGGGACCGGCAATCTCCGGCGTGGATGCCAGAAGGTTTGATTTGGGCAGTGCGGCAACCAATGCTTCCGCAATCTCGCGCGGCTTCTTGCCGAGTTTTTTTGCGAGCTGCAGCGCGCTATTCACGGCGAAATGACCGTGCTCAGGATTTTTTGGCTTTTCAACTGCGATTTCAAAGCGCGGGTGTTCGTCCTTGAGTGCCGGAAACGCGGTAAACAGCGCCTCTTCAAACAATGCGGCAACAGCGGTCTTATTGTCGGATAACG